>DATEZY010000059.1:0-4202 GCA_035255085.1 Azospira sp.
CTGGGCGTGCATGTGGGCCGGCATGCGCGTGGTGTCGGCGTTCCAGGCCATCAGGTCATTGACCGGGGCGCGTTCGCCCATCAGGTATTCATTGACCATGCGCGACCAGAGCAGGTCGTAGGAGCGCAGCAGCTGGAAGGCCCCCGCCATCTGCCCCGACTCCAGGTAGCCGGTCTGGCGCATCTGGGCCTCGAGCATGCTCACTTCGCTCTCGTCGATGAACAGGGCTAGTTCGCCGGGTTCGGTGAAATCAGTCTGGGCGGCGAACAGGGTCATGGAGGCCAGGCGCTCGTCCCCGTCCCGGGTCATGGCGGCATTGGCGATGGTCAGCAGGGTGCCGCCCAGGCAGTAGCCGGCGGCGTGCACCTTGCGCTCGGGCACGATGGTCGTCACGGCATCCAGGGCTGCCTCGAAGCCGAGCTGTAGGTAATCGTCCATGCCCAGGTTGGCATCCTCGGCCGTGGGGTTCTTCCAAGAGATGCAGAATACCGTATGGCCCCGCTCCACCAGGTAACGCACCAGGGAGTTGTGGGGCGACAGGTCGAGAATGTAGTACTTCATGATCCAGGCCGGCACGATCAGCACCGGCTCCGGATACACCTCCGCCGTGGTCGGTGCGTACTGGATCAGCTCGATCAGCCGGTTGCGGAACACCACCTGGCCCGGGGTGACCGCCACGTCGCGGCCGACGACGAAGGCCTCGGTGCCGACCGGGGGCTGGTTGTTGGCCTCCCGCTGGAAATCCTCCAGGGCGTGGCGCAGGCCCTGCTGCAAATTCTCGCCGCCGCTGGCGAAAGTCTTCTGCAGCACCTGGGGGTTGGTCCACAGGTAGTTGCCGGGGGAGAAGATGTCGAGCACCTGGCGGGCGGTGAAGGAAATCACGTGCTCATGGTGGCGCGATACCCCGGGCACGCCGGTGGTGGCCGCCTGCCACCAGGCGTCGGTGAGCAGGAAGCTCTGCTGCAGCAGGTTGAAGGGCCAGGTCTGCCAGGGCGGGGCGGCGAAGCGCCGGTCCTGGGCCGGGGGCGTCGCTCCCGGGCTGTCGGCGGGACCCTGGGGGCCGACGCTGGCCGAGAGATAGCTGGCCAGCCGCTGCCACTGCTCCCAGGCCAAGGTGACCAGCTCCATGCGTTTGCCGGGGGAGAGGGCCAGGTGGCCGGCCCAGTCGGTCATGGCCAGGAGCATGGACATGGGCGAGACGGAGGTGGTGTACCGGGCGATGGCGGCGAGGACCTGGATATCCAGGGGGTTTTTCTGGATGGCCGGGTTGGGCGTCGCGGTGGCCGAAGCGCTGCTGGCCAGGTCCCGTTGCGTCGGTTGCAGCTGCGCCATGGGGCATTCCTCCGGAAAAGGGACGCAAAGAACCATGTTACTGCAGCTTTATGCCGGCGGAAATGACAAAAGGGGAAGCCGGCCGGCTCCCCCTTTTTTCCTTGGCCCACCCCGTTGCAGGGGCAGGGTGCGGGCTTACTCCAGGCCCTGGCTGGCCAGGTACTCGTCGTAGGTGCCCTTGTAGTCCACGATGCCGCTGGGCTTGATTTCGATGATGCGGGTGGCCAGGGAGCTGACGAATTCCCGGTCGTGGGAGACGAACACCAGGGTGCCCTTGAACTTCTCCAGGGCGGTGTTGAGGGATTCGATGGATTCCATGTCCAGGTGGTTGGTCGGCTCGTCCAGCACCAGCACGTTGGAGTGCAGCAGCATCAGCTTGCCGAACAGCATGCGGCCCTGTTCGCCACCGGAAATGACCTTCACCGACTTCTTCACGTCGTCGCCGGAGAACAGCAGCCGGCCCAGGGTGCCGCGCACCAGGGTCTCCAGGTCGCCGCCCTCGTAGCCGCCCTGGCGCACGAATTCGGTGATCCAGTCGGTGAGGTTGGTATCCACGGCGAAGTCGCTGGCGTGGTCCTGGGCGTAGTAGCCGGGCTTGGCCTTCTCGGCCCACTTGATGTGGCCGAACTGGGGCTGCAGCTGGTTCATCAGCAGCTTGAGGAAGGTGGTCTTACCGACGCCGTTCTCACCGATCACCGCCACCCGGTCGCCGGCGTCGATGGTGCAGGAGAAGCTCTTGAACAGCTTCTCCCCGCCTTCATAACCGAAGGTCAGGTTTTCGATTTCCACCGCCTGACGGTGCAGCTTGTCCTTCTCGTCGTACTCGAAGCGGATCCACGGATACTGGCGGGAAGAGGGCTTCACGTCTTCCGGCTTGATCTTGTCGATCAGCTTCAGGCGGCTGGTGGCCTGCTTGGCCTTGGACTTGTTGGCGGAGAAGCGGCGCACGAAGTCCTGCAGCTCGGCGACCCGCTCCTTGGCCTTGGCGTTGGCGTTCTGCTGGCGCTCCCGGGCCTGGCTCGATGCTTCCATGAAGTCGTCGTAGTTGCCCGGGTAGATGGTGATCTTGCCGTAGTCCAGATCCGCCATGTGGGTGCACACCTGGTTGAGGAAGTGGCGGTCGTGGGAAATGATGATCATGGTGGAGTTGCGCTCGTTGAGCACATCTTCCAGCCAGCGGATGGTGTTGATGTCCAGGTTGTTGGTGGGTTCGTCCAGCAGCAGGATGTCCGGGTTGGCGAACAGGGCCTGGGCCAGCAGCACCCGCAGCTTCCAGCCCGGGGCGACTTCGCGCATGGGGCCGTTGTGCTTCTCGGTGGGAATGCCCACGCCCAGCAGCAGCTCACCGGCCCGGGACTCGGCGGTGTAGCCGTCGTACTCGGCGAACTTGCCTTCCAGCTCGGCCGCCTTCATGTAGTCCTCTTCCGTCGCTTCCGGATTGGCGTAGATGGCGTCCTTCTCGGCCATGCAGGCCCACATTTCTTCGTGGCCCATCAGCACCACGTCCAGCACCCGCATGTCCTCGTAGGCGAACTGGTCCTGCTTCAGGTAGGCCATGCGCTCGTGCTTGTCCTTGGAGACATTGCCGGCCGAGGCCTCCAGGGCGCCGCAGAGGATTTTCATGAAGGTGGACTTGCCGGCGCCGTTGGCGCCGATCAGGCCGTAACGGTAGCCCTCGCCGAACTTGACGTTGACGTTCTCGAACAGGGGCTTGGCCCCGAACTGCATGGTGATATTGGCGGCGACGAGCACGGTTAAACCTTCTGGAAAATCATTGAATTGCGAAGGCGCGCATTGTACTCCTCCGACCCGCGGCAGGGCCAGCCGCCTGCCGCCCGCAAGGTCCGGCCACCCAGGCGGAGGTTTGGCTGGCTGCGCCCGGGGCCGATGCCGGCAGGGTGATGGGGTAAACTGCCGGCCATGCCCGCCTCGCTACCACTCGATGTCGCCTGCCTCGGCCAGGTGTTCACCCCCCCGGAGATCGTCACCCGCATGCTGGCCCTGCGCCGCCGGCGCGGCCGGGTGCTGGAGCCGGCCTGCGGCGACGGCGCCTTCCTGGCCCGCCTGCCGGAGGCCGTGGGCATCGAGGTGGACGGCCGCCAGGCGCCGCCCCAGGCCCGGGTCATGGACTTCTTCGCCTATCCCGAGAGCGAGCGCTTCGATACCATCATCGGCAACCCGCCCTACGTGCGCTTCCAGGACATCCCCGGGGCCACCCGGGAATTGCTGCGTCTGGACCACTTCGACGGCCGCTCCAACCTCTACCTGTTCTTCATCGAGAAGTGCCTGCGCCACCTGTCCCCCGGCGGCGAGCTGATCTTCATCACCCCCCGGGACTTCCTCAAGGCCACCTCCGCCGTGGGGGTGAACCGTCTGCTCCACGCCGCCGGCACCATCACCGATTTCATCGACCTGGGGGATGCCCGCATCTTCGCCGGCGCCACCCCCAACTGCGCCATCTGGCGCTTCGAGAAGGGCGACTTCTCCCGCCGCACCCGCTTCGAAGCCAAGGGCCGGGTGGAGGAGCGCCACTTCCTGTGCACCGGCGGCCACCTGGCCTTCACCCGGGAGCCCTGCCCGGTGCGCCTGAAGGACGTGTTCTACGTCAAGGTCGGCGCCGTCTCCGGGGCCGACGACTTGTTCACTTCCGAGGAACACGGCAACCAGGATTTCGTCTGCTCCGCCACGGTGCGCACCGGCCAGACCCGGCGCATGATCTACGACGTCCAGCATCCCTTGCTCGAACCCCAGCGCCAGCGCCTGCTGCAACGGCGCATCCGCCGCTTCGACGAAAGCAACTGGTGGAAATGGGGCCGCGGCTGCCATCTCTCCGCGGCGCCGCGCATCTACGTCAATGGCAAGACCCGGGT
>DATEZY010000060.1:0-3589 GCA_035255085.1 Azospira sp.
GGCCAGGAATTCGTCGATCAGGCGGGCCAGCACTTCCTCCTCGTCGCCGTCGGCCAGACCCAGGATCTCGGCCACCATTTTCATCTTGTTCGGATTGACCCGGCGTTCCCGGGCCGGGGCCGCCGCTTGGGGCGCGGCGGCGGTCGCCTCTTCCCAGGGCGGCAGGTCGTCGTCGCCGGCAACGGGGGCAGCAAGCACCGGGGCGGGAGCCGGCGGCGCTTCCGGGGCCGGCGCCTTCTTGCTGCGGCGGATACCTTCGGCCGAGAGAGCGCTTTCGACCACCTGCTTGGGCAGCTTTTCCCCTTCCTGGATCTGCTCGATCAGGGTATCCACCTTGGCCTCGTTCTTCTGGGCCAGCTTTTCCAGCTGGATGGCGGTGCTGGTGCTGGAAATCTTGCCGGAATCAAGGAGTGCCGTGACCTTGGGGGAGAGGTTGGCGGCGGCGGTGGCCTGGTTGAGCCAGGAGGCCGAGCGGCCGAAATGCTCGGCGGCGGCGTCCCGGCTATCAAAGCGCTGGGCGATAGCCTGGATGGCATTGGCCATGTCCCGGGGCTCCAGTGGGGCGCGCACGCCCAGGCCCAGGTTTTCGAAGACCTGGATTTCCAGGGTCTCTTGCGGATCGCAGGGGTGTACCAGGGCCGGCACCTGGGTTTCGCCGGCCAGGACAGCAGCGCGCCAGCGGCGTTCGCCGACGATCAGCCGGTAGCGCCCGGCGCTGTCAGCCGGCTGCACCACCAGGGGCTGGATCAGGCCCTTGGCCTTGATGGCATTGACCAGGCCCTTGAGGCCGGTCTCGTCGGCGTGCTTGCGCGGGGCCTCGGGGTCCGGATCGACCAGGGTGACATCGATCAGTTTGAATTCGGAAGGGGTTTCTTTGAAGCCCATGACAACTCCACCGGGGTTTGGCGAAAGGGGCGGCATGTTGCGACTTTTTTCCGTCTTTTTCAACTACTGCCAATTCCCTGACCAGAGCGCGGCCACGGGGAAGCCTCTTGCCAACGGAGCCAACGAGGGGGCCCATAAAAAAAGAGGCCGGTGGGTTATCCGTCAAAAGCCAGACAACCCATCGACCATCCTTCGCGCCATCGCGATGAACCTCCCTGGCTCCGCCACGGACACCAAGGAGCCACCACCGGGAGGCCCTGCCCTTCGAGCCGGACACCGGAGCCGACGCTCCGTAGCGACTCGAATCATCGCCTCTCGTGGCACTTTCAGTATAGGTCAGAATTTGGCGTTTTTCAGGTGGCTCAACGGCCGGTTGGTGGCAAAAACAGCCGTCTAGCATTCGAGTATCAGGGACTCACTGCTGGTAGGTGGAGTGCCCTCCTACCGGTCATGTTGTTGCCCTGACAAAGGAAAATACTGCGATGTTCTCGTCTGCAGCCTTTGGGTTGGCAATGAGCACTCGTGCCGACGAGTGATGGCAGGTTACGATTCTTGCCGTCGTTGTACGAGACAAAAACATATGTGCCCGTCTAGCAGCACCGCCAACTAAGAAAATGCAACGCAGGTTTGGCATTGCGGAAAGCAGAGGCGGCAGGTATTCGACTCCAGCGCTTATGTCCTTGCTGTTTGCTGGGCGGATGGTCGAACCGTTTCCGATATACCAGGGCACAACGTTCCAGAGAGCAATCTCTTTGCGAGATATGCCAGCAGCGTTAAGTTGCTCACGCAGGTTCTTGGCGGAAGGGTCCGGATTGTCAAAAGAAATTCGGCCTGTCTGCAAAGCTTTAGGACCGGGGGCCTCTAGCAAGAAGAGGTACTTCGCCTGCTCGTTTCCGTTCTCGGGATCGAATCCAGGAACCTCTGCCTGGAGATTTCTCTCTTGGCGGATGCGGGTTACCAAATCGGTAAGACTCATAGGGAACCAGGGGGGCAGCGTTTGGCTTGAGGGATACCCCAACAGGCGGCGAAGCCGGTTGTTGGGGCGTCCCACTGGAAGGTTTCGTTAGGCATACGAGCTTACTGTCTGGCTGGAGCTTTTATCCAGGCGTGGTTGCTGGAGGTAAGCATGCTGCTTACCTCTACCCATCCTTCGTCCTTCATCCAGGTGCAATACGGTATCCGAACCCAGAGACTAGGATCGCGAGGTACCCAGCTGCACCCGTTTACGACCCGAGTGACCATGTTCACTTCGCCGGGCTTGCCATGGCCAAAGCGCACTTCAACAAATTCACCTTTCTTGACTGCAAGCGAGGATGGGCTGAATGCGTACTGCCGACTCACCGTTTCCTGTACTCCACCACAACAATAGACCCGCCCGACGACAAGGTAGCCAGCTTCGGTATTGCCATCTGTCGGTATTGCCGTTGTCAGTTCCTTGAATAGCGCTTGGCTCTCGTCGTTGGCATTCCACTTAGGTGAAATGAAGCCGGTAGTGCTGCGTATGAATTCTGCATAGCCGGTGGGGTCCTTGAGGACCTCGGCCCTTGCAACATTCAATACCTGCATGACACGGAAGGCACCCAGCGGTATCTGGTTGGGGAATATATCGCCCTCCTGATCCTTCTGCATTGTGACTTGTGCACATCCGGCGAGAAGCACTGAAATGAACAACACCAGTCTTGTTTGATTGCCAATAATCATAGCCATCCTCCTGGTGAAATATGTATTAGCAATGCCGAGCAGCTTGCACCGATGCTCTTGCATCCATTATGGATACAGAATGCCTTGCCCTACAAGGAAGGAGCCTCAGTCGAGTCCGAGTAATAACTTCCATGATGCGGGCATCGCAGTCCACTCGATGCCGCTTGCCGCATGGGGATTTCCCCGCCGCGTTTGCCAACAGGTGGACGGAGAAAAGCCTCGGATTTTGCCCGGGGCTGGGAGGGGAGGCTGGTCGCCGGTCGGCGATCAGGCGGCCTGGGGGCTGGCCTGGTCCCGGTTGGCGGCGGAGAGGCGGTTGATGCCGCTTACCAGGGCCTTGATGGAGGCGGTGACGATGTTGGCGTCGATGCCCACCCCGTAGCGTTCCCGGCCCGTATTGCCGCAGGCGATCTCGAAGAAGGCGCAGGCCTGGGAGTCACCGCCGGCACCCATGGAGCGTTCCTCGTAGGCCCGCACTTCCACCGGCAGGTTGAGGGCGTGGAGGGCGGCGTCGATGGGGCCGTTGCCCACCCCGTCGAGCACCATGCGCGTGCCGTTCTTTTCCACGGTCAGGCGGATGCCCTGGGCGCCGCCCCGTTCCTGGAGGTGGTGCTCCACGTAGCGGAGGCCAGCTGCCGGGGCGCGCTTGTCATCCCCATCCAAGTAGGTCTGGCTGAACAATTGCCAGATGTCGGCGGCGGTCATTTCGCCGCCGTGGGTGTCGGTGTGCTTCTGCACCTCGCCGGAGAATTCCACCTGGAGGCGGCGGGGCATGACCACGCCGTATTCCGTCTCCAGCAAATAGGCGATGCCGCCCTTGCCTGACTGGCTATTCACCCGGATCACCGAGTCGTAGCTGCGACCCACGTCGGCCGGGTCGATGGGGAGGTAGGGCACGTTCCACGGATCGCTAGCCTCTTGAGCAGCGAATCCCTTCTTGATGGCGTCCTGGTGGGAGCCGGAGAAGGCCGTGAAGACGAGGTCACCTACATAAGGATGACGG
>DATEZY010000061.1:0-2430 GCA_035255085.1 Azospira sp.
CGAGTGGCGCCGGGTCAATGACCGTCGCCAGAACTGGTAAGGGGCCGCGGCCATGAACGAAAGCATCGGCAATGTCTGGCTATGGAGCGGCTTCATCGTCTTCGTCGTCATCGCCATCACCCTGGACCTGCTGGCCCTGGAAAAGAAGGGCAGCCGTGCCGTCACCGCCCGCCAGGCCCTGGCCTGGTCGGCCCTATGGGTGAGCCTGGCCCTCATCTTCTGCGCCATCCTGTGGGGCTGGCTGGACCACAGCGTCGGCCGGGAGATGGCCAACCTCAAGGCGACGGAATTCCTCACCGGCTACCTGATCGAGAAGTCCCTGTCGGTGGACAACATCTTTGTTTTCCTGATGATCTTCACCGCCTTCGCCGTGCCGGCAGAGCAGCAGAAGAAGGCCCTCATCACCGGCGTCATCCTGGCGGTACTGCTGCGGGCGGTGATGATCCTCATCGGCGCCTGGCTGATTTCCCAGTTCAGCTGGATCCTCTACGTCTTCGGCGCCTTCCTGCTGATCACCGGCGTCAAGATGGCCCTGCCCGGCGAACATGAGCCGGATATCGAGCAGAACCCGGTGCTCAAATGGATGCGCGGCCACCTGAAGATCCTGCCCCAGTACGACGGCGACCGGCTGTCGGTGATGAGGGATGGGGTGCGCTGGTTCACGCCCCTGTTCGTGGTGGTGGTGCTGATCGGCGTGACCGACGTGATCTTCGCCGTGGATTCCATCCCGGCCATCTTCGCCGTGACCACGGATCCCTTCATCGTCATGAGCTCCAACATCTTCGCCATCCTCGGCCTGCGGGCCCTGTACTTCCTGCTGGCGGACATGGCGGCCCGCTTCCATCTGCTCAAGTACGGCCTGGCGGCGGTACTGTGCTTCATCGGCGTGAAGATGCTGATCGTCGAGTGGCTGCACATCCCGGTGTTCGTCTCCCTCGGCGCCGTGGCCGGCATCCTGGCGGTGTCCATCGTCGCCTCCCTGCTGCGGTCCGAAACCCAGAACGCAGCCTAAGCCGGCATACCCCATGGGCCGTGCGATAATGCCGGCCCATGGAAACCGCCACCAACACCGCCGCCCTGGAAATCCTGCACCGGGTTTTCGGTTACACCGCCTTCCGGGGCAGCCAGGGCGACATCGTCGGCCACGTGGCCGAGGGTGGCGACGCCCTGGTGCTGATGCCCACCGGCGGCGGCAAATCCCTCTGCTACCAGATCCCCGCCCTGCTACGCCACGGCTGCGGCGTGGTCATCTCGCCACTGATCGCCCTGATGCAGGACCAGGTGGATGCCCTGACCCAGGTCGGGGTCAAGGCCGCCTACCTCAACTCCACCCTGGACTGGCAGCAGGTGCAGGAAGTGGAACGGCGCGTTCTTTCCGGCGACCTGGACCTGCTCTACGTCGCCCCCGAGCGCCTGCTCACCGACCGCTGCCTGTCCCTGCTCGACAAGCTGGCAGAAGACCGCCGCCTGGCCCTGTTCGCCATCGACGAGGCCCATTGCGTCTCCCAGTGGGGCCACGACTTCCGCCCCGAATACCTGCAACTCTCGGCCCTGCACAACCGCTACCCCCAAGTGCCGCGTATCGCCCTCACCGCCACGGCCGACACGGCCACCCGGGAGGAAATGCGGGTACGCCTGGGGCTCACCGAAGCCCGGGTCTTCGTCGCCAGCTTCGACCGGCCCAACATCCGCTACACCGTGGTGGAGAAGGACAACCCGCGCAAGCAACTCCTGTCCTTCCTCGCCAACCACAAGGGCGAGGCTGGCATCGTCTATTGCCTGTCGCGCAAGAAGGTGGAAGAGACCGCCGCCTGGCTCACCAGCCAGGGTTTTCCCGCCCTGCCCTACCACGCCGGCCTGCCGACGGAAGTGCGGGCTGACAACCAGCGCACCTTCCTGCGGGAAGAAGGCATCACCATGGTGGCCACCATCGCCTTCGGCATGGGCATCGACAAGCCCGACGTGCGCTTCGTCGCCCACCTGGACCTGCCCAAGAGCCTGGAAGCCTACTACCAGGAAACGGGCCGGGCCGGCCGGGACGGCGAGCCTGCCGAAGCCTGGATGGCCTACGGCCTGCAGGATGTGGTGCTGCAACGCTCGCGCATCGACGACTCCACCGCCGGCGAAGACCAGAAGCGCCTGGAAGGGCAAAAGCTCAACGCCCTGCTGGCCTATGCCGAATCCCCCCGCTGCCGCCGGGTGGTGCTGCTCGACTACTTCGGCGAGGAGAGCCAGGCCTGCCACAACTGCGATGTCTGCCTCGACCCGCCGGAACTGTGGGACGGCACCGTGGCCGCCCAGAAGGCCCTGTCCGTGGTCTATCGCACCGGCCAGCGCTTTGGCGTGGTGTACCTGATCGACGTACTGCGCGGCAAGGTCAATGACAAGGTGAAGCAGTGGGGCCACGACACCCTGCCCACCTTCGGCGTC
>DATEZY010000062.1:0-10570 GCA_035255085.1 Azospira sp.
GCCAGCGCCGCCCGCCTCTATGCCGGAGATTCCGGCCACCGGGGACTGCGCCTGGAGAAGTCCTATGAACACAGCCCCAGCCGACAAAAAAGCTCGGAACTGGTGTCCGACCGGCCGGGGCACAACCCCGGTTCGGGCAACGGCCATGGCTCATTCGTTGCCGCCAGCGACCCGAAACAGCAGGAAGCCCAGTTGTTCGCCCGTAAACTGGCCAAGGAACTGGACCAGGCCCGCCAGACCAACGGCGGCTGTCGCCGCATCGTCCTGGTTGCCGCTCCCGCCTTCCTCGGCCTGCTCAACAAGCAGCTGCCGCCGGGAGTCCAGGCCCTGGTCAGCGACACGGTGCAGAAGGACTACATCCAGGCCGATGACAAGGAACTGACCGCCCACCTGACCCGGGCCCTGTTCCACTAAGCCATCCAGCCATCTGAAACCTTCCTCCGGGGCGCCACAGGGCGCCCCGTTTGTTTTACCCCATCCCCCCATCCGCCCTGCCCGGAACACCCCGCCCCGCCGCTCATGCAAATGAACTGGGCGGCCCCCGACTTGCCCCCCGTATCTGCTAAAATCGCCCCTTTTTTGCGGCTATTAGAAGGAGTTTTCCGTGCAGATCGTTTGTCTTGACCTCGAAGGCGTGCTCGTTCCCGAAATCTGGATCGAATTCGCCGAACGCACGGGTATCCCCGAACTGCGCCGCACCACCCGGGAAGAGCCGAACTACGACGTGCTCATGCAGTACCGCCTGGGCATCCTGAAGCAGCACGGCCTGGGTCTGCCGGACATCCAGAAGGTCATCGCCGACATGGGCCCCCTGCCTGGCGCCAAGGAATTCGTCGAGTGGCTGCGCCCCCGCTTCCAGGTAGTGATCCTCTCCGACACCTTCTACGAATTTGCCATGCCCCTGATGGAGCAGCTGGGCTTCCCCACCCTGTTCTGCCACAAGCTGGAAGCCGATGCGGAAGGCTTCCTGGTGAATTACCACCTGCGCATGCCGAACCAGAAGCAGGAGGCGGTGAAGCGCTTCAAGGAACTGAACTTCAAGGTGATCGCCTCCGGCGACTCCTACAACGACACCACCATGCTCGGCGAAGCCCACGCCGGCATCCTGTTCTGCCCGCCGGAAAACGTCATCCGCGAATTCCCCCAGTTCCCGGTGGTGAAGGACTACGAAATGCTGAAGGGCGAAATCCTCAAGGCCAGCGAGCGCATCTAAGACCGCCATGCACCGCCAACGCTTCTATACCCTCTCCGCCTCCTGCCCCGACCGGGTGGGCATCGTCGCCAAGGTCTCCGGCTTCTTCGCCGCCCACCAGGGCTGGATCCTGGAAACGGCCCTGCACGCCGACGACACCGCCGGGCGCTATTTCATGCGCATCGAGGTCAAGGCCGATTCGCTGCCTTTCCACCTGGCCGAGCTGCGGGAGCGCTTCCGCCCCATCGCCGAAGAACTGGAGATGGAGTGGAAGATCACTGACAGTGCGGTGAAGAAGCGGGTGGTGCTGCTGGTCTCGAAGCAGGAACACTGCCTCTACGACCTGCTGGCCCGCTGGCAGTCCAAGGAACTGGACATCGAGATTCCTTGCATCATCTCCAACCACGACACCCTGCGCGGTTTCGTCGAGTGGCACGGCATCCCCTTCCACCACATTCCGGTGACGGCGGACAACAAGGCCGCAGCCTACGCCGAGGTGCAGCGGCTGTACGAGGAAGTGAAGGGCGACACCATGGTGCTGGCGCGCTACATGCAGATCCTGTCGCCGGACCTGTGCGCCGCTTATCCGGGGCAGATCCTCAACATCCACCACAGCTTCCTGCCCAGCTTCGTCGGCGCCAAGCCCTACCACCAGGCCTACGAGCGGGGCGTCAAGCTGATCGGCGCCACCTGCCACTACGTCACCGCCGACCTGGACCAGGGCCCCATCATCGACCAGGACGTGATCCGCATCGACCACTCGGATTCGGTGGACGACATGGTGCGTTACGGCAAGGACATCGAGAAAACGGTGCTGGCCCGGGGCCTGCGCTACCACCTGGAAGATCGGGTGCTGGTGCATGGCAACAAGACGGTGGTGTTCCGCTGATCCTGCGGGAAACCGGCTGACCCAGGGGCGCTGCGGCGCCCCTTTTTCATTGCGGCTCCAGGTCGGCGTAACGCTGCACCGCTGCCGCCTGGCAGGGCACCAGATGGGTAAGCAGGGGGGCCCCGGGCTGCCAGAGATGGAGCAGGAAGCCGCCGGGCTCCAGGGTATAGGCCAGGTCCCGGGGCGGCGCGGTGAAATCCAGGGCGATCTGGTGGGCGGGGGCCGGGGCGGTCAAGGCCGGGCGGCCGGCGAAGGTGGTGCTGACGCTGCGGTGCACGTGGCCGCACAACACCGCCTCCACGTTGGGATGGCGTTCCAGCCAGTGGGTCAGCAGGTCGCTGCCACGACAGGCGATGGCATCCATGCCCGGAATACCGATGGCAAAGGGCGGATGGTGCATGAAGAGGAGTACCCGCCCCTCCGCGGGGCAGGCCGCTTCCAGCCAGGCCAGGGAGTCCTGATCCACCCAGCCCCCTTCTTCGCCTGGCACCACCGTATCGAGCAGCAGCAGGACGCCGGTGGGAGTTGCGACCCGCTGGTGGCAGCGGGGCCGGGCCCAGTCCTGGCCGGGGAAGGCCGCCATCAGGGCTTCCCGGCAATCATGGTTGCCCGGCATGAGGCGATAGGGGAAGGGCAGGGGAGTGAGGCAGTGGGCCAGGTAGGCGTAGTCCTCCGGATTCCCCCGATCCACCAGGTCGCCGCTGAACAGCAGCAGGTCGGGCCAGGGATCCAGGGCAAGGAGGCGCGTCAGGGCCGTGGCCAGGGCGGCAGCCGTATCCACCCGGCCATAGAGACGGCCGGGGGGCGGCACCAGATGGAGGTCGCTCAGTTGGGCGATGCGCATCAACCCAGCTTAGCAGGCCCGGCCGTGTTTGGCCGGGGCTCGCTTCAATAGGCCGGCATATACAGGGGATACAGGGTTTCTTCCTCGCGCCGGATGCGGCCGACCAGGACCTCGCCCACCTGTCTCAGGTCGCTGCCGAAGGAAACGGCCAGGTTGGGCTGGCCGGCGATGTCCTTGTACTTGGAGAGGAAGGCCAGCACCGCCTTACCGATGCCGTCCATTTCATGGCGGAAGCCGTGCATCAGTTCGAAGCTGTCCGCATCGTGCTTCAGGGAATGTTCCAGGTAGATGTAGAAGCGGATGTTCTCGGTCATTAGGTGGTCCAGGACGGCGCCGCGGAATTGCTCCAGGCGGGCCGCCGTGGTGACCAGGTCGTTGCTCTCGAACACCCGGCCGATGTCACCAAACAGCTCCAGCAGCTGGCGATGCTCGGCCCGCAGGCGGGGCACCAGTTCCGGATTGAAAGCGATCTGCGTGCCCTGGGCCTGCTGGGGGGCCTGGGGGGCAGGGGCGGCTTGCGCGGGCGTGTCGGCGCCCTTCTTCTGGCCATCGAACAGGAAATTCCAGAATCCCATCATTTTCTCCGTTGCGCTAGACGTTATGTCAGATAAATTCCCGCGGCCACATTACCCGGATGGAATAAGAGTTCCTTATAAAAAATCAAAAATGGGGAGATATATCGCTCGCTGGGGAGTGAGCAATGGCGATACGACTCCGATCGCCACGGTCCCGGCGAAGGCAAAAAAAAACGGGCGCCCGCAGGCGCCCGTCTGGGTGGTTTCGGTGAAGTCGCTTAGATGTGGTAAGCAGTTTCGCCGTGGGAGGTAACGTCCAGACCTTCCCGCTCTTCTTCTTCCGGCACCCGCAGACCGATGAACATGTCCACCAGCTTGTAGGCAACCAGGGAGACCACGCCGGACCAGATGACGGTGGTACCGACACCGGTGAGCTGGATGATGACCTGGTCGGTGATGGAGTAGTCGGCTGCCACGGCGTTGGTGACGTAGTCCCAGATGCCGGTACCGCCCAGGGAGGGAGCAGCGAACACACCGGTCAGGGTGGCGCCGAGGATACCGCCGACGCCATGGACACCGAACACGTCCAGGGAATCGTCAGCGCCCAGCAGCTTCTTCAGGCCATTGACGCCCCACAGGCAGACCACACCAGCCAGCAGGCCCAGCACCAGAGCGCCGATGACACCAACGAAGCCGCAGGCCGGGGTGATGGCCACCAGGCCGGCGACAGCACCGGAGGCTGCGCCCAGCATGGAGGGCTTGCCCTTGTGCAGCCATTCGGCGAACACCCAGGAGAGGGTGGCGGCAGCGGTGGCGAGCCAGGTGTTGATGAAGGCCAGGCCGGCGGTGCCGTTGGCTTCCAGGGCGGAGCCGGCGTTGAAGCCGAACCAGCCGAACCACAGCAGGGAAGCGCCGATCATGGTCATGGTCAGGCTGTGGGGAGCCATGGACTCCTTGCCGAAACCGATACGCTTGCCCACCAGGAAGGCACCCACCAGGCCAGCCACAGCGGCGTTGATGTGCACCACGGTGCCGCCGGCGAAGTCCAGCGCACCCTTCTGGAACAGCCAGCCAGCGGTCGCGCCCAGCTTCTCGGCAGCAGCGGCATCCACGTAGCCATCAGGACCGGCCCAGTACCAGACCATGTGGGCCATGGGCAGGTAGGAGAAGGTGAACCAGATGACGATGAACAGCAGCAGGGCGGAGAACTTGATGCGCTCGGCGAAGGAGCCGACGATCAGGCCGCAGGTGATGGCGGCGAAGGCGCCTTGGAACACCACATAGACGAACTCCGGCAGGACGACGCCCTTGCTGAAGGTGGCCGCCAGGGAATCCGGCGTGACGCCCTTCATGAACAACTTGTCCAGGCTGCCGAAGAAGGCATTGCCCTCGGTGAAGGCCACGCTGTAGCCATACACCACCCACAGCACGGTGATCAGGGAGAAGATCATGAACACCTGCATGAGCACGGAGAGCATGTTCTTGGAGCGGACCAGGCCGCCGTAGAACAGGGCCAGGCCCGGGATGGACATCAGGATCACCAGGGCGGAGCAGACCATCAGCCAGGTGGTGTCGCCCTTGTTCGGCACGGCGGCCGGGGCAGCGGCTTCCGCCGGAGCAGCTGCGGCAGCAGCAGCCGGAGCGGCGGCGACGGGGGCGGCAGCCGGGGCAGCGGCAGCTTCGGCCGGCTTGGCTTCGGCGCTGGCCGTTACCGGAGCGGGGGCTTTTTCTTCGGCAAAGGCCGGGGCTGCCAGGGCGACAGCACCGAACATGGCCAGAACAGCGAAAAGGCGTTTCATTCTGTTCTCCCTATCAGAGCGCATCAACGCCGGTTTCACCGGTGCGGATGCGGATGACCTGCTCGACGTCGAAAACGAAAATCTTGCCGTCACCGATCTTGCCGGTGCTGGCAGATTTCTCGATGGCTTCGATGACCTGATCCAGCAGCTCGTCCTTGACGGCGGCTTCGATCTTCACCTTGGGCAGGAAATCGACGACATACTCGGCACCCCGGTACAGCTCGGTGTGACCCTTCTGCCGGCCGAACCCCTTGACCTCGGTGACGGTGATGCCCTGCACGCCGATGGCGGAAAGGGCCTCACGCACTTCGTCAAGCTTGAAGGGCTTGATGATGGCGGTTACCAGTTTCATAGCTTTCTCCTAAATCGCCCCCGGGGTGCGATCCCCGGGGTGCAGCGGGAAGTGGAAATCAGAAAGTCTTGGTGAAGTTGACCAGCACGCGGCCGCTACCCAGGTCCTTGTTGTAGGCGTTACGGTAGGGTTCGCCGACATTGCCCTTGGCGTTGGTGTTCCAGTAGGCGACGCCAACGGTGCCGAAGCCAACGTCCTTGGTCACGCCCAGCTTGTAGTCAGAGTAGGAGGCATCTGAGAAGTCCTTGATCTTCTGGTGGCCGACGTGGCCATTGACGCCCCAGCCGTCGCCCAGGTCATAGGCGGCGTTCAGTTCCAGGTAGCCGGAACCGCGGGTATCGCCACTGGTGGTGTTGGCAGCAGCCCAACCGAAGATGTGGCTGGAAACCACGTGAGAGTACTTGGCGGTCAGCCACTTCCAGCCGATGGCGCCGTAGACTTCGGTGGTGTCCGGGTTAACCACGGAAACGCCGTTCTTCTTGTTCATGGGGTAGTTATAGGTCAGCACGCCCACGTCGTAGTTCCAGTCGCCGCCTGCGAAGGTGTTCTTGTAGCCGCCATAGATGTCGATTTCGATGGGGGCGCTGACATCGGCGCTGGCATCGCTCAGCCAGGAGATGTTGGACGCCCACACGCCGGCATACAGGCCGCTGGCGTGGGAGTAGTCGAAACCGCCCTGGATGGCGGGCTTGCGGTTAGTCTGGCCGATACCGCGGTAGATGTACTCGGAGGCCAGGCCGACGTTGGCGGTGAAGGTGTGCTCGGGCGTGGCGGCGACGGCAGCAGCTTCCTCGGCCATGACGGAGGAAGAGGCGGCCAGGGCGGCCAGGACAGCGGTGGCGATGAACGTCTTGCGCATAGTTGACTCCTTGATTTTGCAAAAAATAAAAAGTTGGCACAGAGACGTTAGCATAGGCCGTGCCAACTTTATTTTTAATATAAATCAATGAATTGAGCGGTCACCCTGACCTACACCCACAGGAGACGCACCGACCTGGCGCGCCCCGTTTAGGTGCTGCACCAAAGGGGTGCCGGGCCTCGGGGGGCCGCCCCCGGGCCCTGTGCTAAACTCGGCCGAAATTGATTTGTGGAGATATTCACCATGCTCGACCCCAAGGTTTTCGAGGAATTCAGCAACCGCATGAGCGCCCTCCTGGCCGCCTCTCCCGCTGCGGATATCGAAAAGAACATGCGCGCCACCCTCACCGGCCTGTTCAGCAAGCTGGACCTGGTGACCCGGGAAGAATTTGATGTCCAGGCCCAGGTACTGCTGCGCACCCGGGAGATGCTCAAGACCCTGGAAGCCCGGGTGGCCGAACTGGAACAGAAGCTGCCCCGCTAAGCCATTAGCCTGGGCCTGGCGCCCTCCAAGTCACGCCCCATGCCCAGTCAGGCCGGTTTTTACCGGCCTGAATTTTTTGTGGGATCCGATGGCGAAACCAGGTTGACGATTGTTCTAACTAGAACTAATATTGTTCGTGTTAGAACTAATTTGGCGTCAACCCATGCCCCGCGAACCCTTCCTCCCCACCCTGCGCGAACTGGTACGTTGCTACCAGGCCTTCGAGGTCTTCTCCGCCGCCCACGTGCGCACCCTGGACCTGACCCCGCCCCAGTTCGACATCATCGCCACCCTGGGCAACACCCCGGGCATGACCTTCAAGGAGCTGGGGGAAAAGACCCTGATTACCAAGGGCACCCTCACCGGCGTCATCGACCGCCTGGAACAGAAGGGCCTGGTACGCCGCGTGGCCTCGGCCACCGACCGGCGCAGCACCCTGGTAGAACTCACCGGCGAAGGCGACGCGCTGTTCCAACGCATCTTCCCCGCCCATATGGATTACGCCCGCCGCGCCTTCGGCCGCCTCTCCCCGGAGGAACTGACCTCCCTGGAAGGGGGCCTGGCCCGCCTGCGGGAAGCCTTTGCCGCCGCCTCCCAGGAGTAGAGCCATGCGCGCCAACCGTCCCGCCGCCTATACCCGCACCGCCGTGCTACTGCACTGGCTGGTGGCCCTGCTGATCTTCGCCGCCTTCCCCCTGGGCGTGTACATGCACGACCTGCCCCTGTCCCCGACCAAGCTGCAGCTCTTCTCCTATCACAAGTGGATGGGCATCACGGTGCTGCTGCTGGTGGCCATCCGCCTCGCCTGGCGCCTCACCCACCAGCCCCCGGCGGAAGCGGCCGGGCCCCGCTGGCAACAGGTCGCCGCCACCGCCGTGCATCACCTGCTCTACCTGCTGATGCTGGCGGTGCCCCTGTCCGGCTGGCTGATGAGCTCGGCCAAGGGCTTCCAGACCGTGTGGTTCGGCGTCCTGCCCCTGCCGGACCTGGTGGGCAAGAACAAGGAACTGGGCGATCTGCTCAAGGAAGTCCATGAAAGCCTCAATTTCATCCTGCTCGCCCTGGTCGCCGCCCACGTGCTGGCCGCCCTGAAGCATCACTTCATCGACCGGGACGGCCTGCTGCACCGCATGAGCTTCAAGCAAGCCTGACCCTTACAGGAGATAAACGAATGAACATCCGAATTCCGGCCCTCACCCTCGCCGCCCTGCTGGGCACGGCCCAGGTCGCCCTGGCAGCCGAATACAACCAGATCCAGGCCGACAAGAGCAGCATCGCCTTCGGCTACAAGCAGATGGGCGTGAGCATGGACGGCAAGTTCCGCAAGTTCGCCACCCAGCTTTCCTTCGATCCGGCCAAGCTCGCCGCCGCCAAGGCCTCCATCGACGTGGAACTGGCCAGCATCGACACCGGCTCCAGCGAAGCCGACGACGAAGTGGCCGGCAAGCAGTGGTTCAACACCAAGGCCTACCCCACCGCCCATTTCGTCTCCAGCGGTGTCAAGGCAGTCGGCGGCAATCGCTACGAAGTAGCCGGCAAGCTCACCATCAAGGGCCGCACCCAGGACATCGTCGCCCCGGTGACCTTCACCCCCCAGGGCAAGCAGGCCGCCTTCGACGGTTCCTTCAGCTTCAAGCGGGCCGACTTCGCCATCGGCGAAGGTCCCTGGGCCGCCTTCGACACCGTCGCCAACGAAATCCAGATCAAGTTCCACCTCCTCGCCAACAGCAAGTAACCCCCAACCCCAACAGGAGCCTCACCATGAAAAAACTGACCCAACTCACCGCCGCCCTGATCCTTTCCGCCACTGCCGCTACTTCGGCCCTGGCCGCCCCAGCCACCTACGTTCTCGACACCAATCACACCTTCCCCCGCTTCTCCTATAGCCACTTCGGCTATTCCACCCAGCTCAGCCGCTTCGACAAGACCAGCGGCAAGATCGTCTTCGACAAGGCCGCCAAGACCGGCTCCGTGGATATCGTCATCGACACCACCTCCGTGGATACCGGCTCCCAGCTGTTCAACGGCCACATCCAGGGCGAAGACTTCCTCGACACCGCCAAGTACCCCACCGCCACCTTCAAGTCCACCAAGGTGGTGTTTGAAGGCGACAAGCCGGTGGCCATCGACGGCAACCTGACCCTGAAGGGCGTGACCAAGCCGGTGACCCTGACCGTGACCTCCTTCCAGAACATGGCCCACCCCATGCTGAAGAAGGATGCCATCGGTGCCAACGCCACCGTCACCGTCAAGCGTTCCGAATTCAACGCCGGCAAGTACGCTCCCTACGTCGGCGACGACGTGAAGATCGACATCGCCGTCGAAGCCATCCAGGAATAAGGCCATGACCTCCCTGCCCGCCGCCTCCAGCAGCACCGTCCTGCCCAGCCTGTTCGTCTCCCACGGCTCACCCGCCCTGGCCCTGGACAACGGGCCGGTGATCCAGGCCTGGCTGCGGCAGGCAGGGGATCTGCCCCGGCCCCGCGCCATCCTGGCCGTCTCGGCCCACTGGCAGGCGCGCCAGCCCACCGTGGGCGGCAGCCTGTGGCCGGACACTATCCACGATTTTGGCGGTTTCCCCGCCCCCCTCTATGAGCTGCGCTACGACGCCCCCGGCCTGCCGGGCCTGGCCGCCAGCGTCGCCGGCCTCAGCGGCGCCCTCATCGCCCCGGACCAGGGCCTGGACCACGGCGCCTGGATACCCCTGCGCGCCATGTATCCGGCCGCGGACATCCCGGTGGTGCCCCTGGCCCTGCTCTATCGCCAGGGCCCGCGCCAGCACTTCGAGCTGGGCCGCTCCCTGGCCCGCCTGCGCCAGGACGGGGTATTGATCCTCGCCTCCGGCGGCATCACCCACAATCTCTACGACCTCTCCTGGGGCGCCGGCGAGGACGAAGCCGTGCCCCCCTACGCCCGGGAGTTCCAGGCCTGGATCCACGACGCCCTGGCCGCCCGGGACCTGGACCGCCTGCTCGACTACCGCCGCCTGGCGCCCCACGCCGAGCGCGCTCACCCGACCGAGGAGCACCTGCTGCCCCTGTTCGTCGCCCTGGGCGCGGCCTGGGACGAGGGCGGCATGGAACGTCCCTACGCCGGCTTCGCCGACGGCGCCCTGGCCATGGATCTCTACCGCTTCGGCGGCACCACTCCTGCCTCACCTGCAACTCCCGCCGCGCCAACCGCCTAGTCAAATGTCATTGCCGCACCTACACTGAGGGCTTTCCCCGCGAAAGCCCTCAGCCATGCCCCTCGCCCTCGTCAATAGTCGCGCCCTGGCGGGCATGGCGGCCCCACCGGTGATGGTGGAAGTGCATGTGGCCAACGGCCTGCCAGCCTTCACCCTGGTGGGCCTGGCCGAAGCCGAGGTGCGCGAGGCCCGGGACCGGGTGCGGGCCGCCCTGGGCACCAGCGGCTTCGAATTCCCCCCCAAGCGCCTCACCGCCAACCTGGCCCCGGCGGACCTGCCCAAGGAGTCCGGACGCTACGACCTGCCCATCGCCGTCGGCCTGCTGGCCGCCTCCGGCCAGGTTCCCGCCGCCGCCCTGGGCGACTACGAATTTGCCGGCGAGCTGTCCCTCTCCGGCCAGCTGCGTCCCGTCGGCGGCGCCCTGCCCATGGTCCTGGCCGCCGCCCGCCA
>DATEZY010000063.1:0-18820 GCA_035255085.1 Azospira sp.
GGCCTTCGTTCATCCCGGTCTGGGCGAACCATTGTTCGAGAAATTCAACACAGACCTTGAGCTTGGCCGAGACCGACAGCCGGGACGGATAGACTGCCCACACATCCGCCGGCTGGAAATACTGGGGCAGCACCGGCACCAGGGTGCCAGCCTCGATTTCCCGACTGATATCCCAGGTCGAGCGCAGGATGATGCCGTGACCGTCGATGGCCCACTGGCGGACGATCTCGCCGTTATTGGCCGAAAGCGGCCCGCTGACCTTGATGGCAGCAAGGCCGTCGGGCCCCTCCAGTTCCCAACGCCCGAAATCCTGGTCGCGCTCGCGGATGGGAATGCAGCGGTGGGCCTTCAGGTCCTCCAGACACCTGGGCACGCCGAAGCGCTCCAGATAGGCCGGCGCGGCGCACAGCACCCGCCGGTTCCGGGCAATCCGTCGCTTGATGACATTCCCTTCGCGCACCTGGCCGATCCGGATATCGAGCTGAAAACCTTCATCCACCAGGTCCACCGGGCGGTCGAGCAACTCGACCTGGATCTCCAGTTGCGGGAACTGCCGCGCCATTTCCGAGAGGGCCGGGGCCAGGCGGCTGCGCCCGAAGCCGGTGCTGCTGCAAATCCGTAACAAGCCGCTCGGCGCAGCTTTTTCCCGGGAAATCGCCTCGCCCATCAGATCGACGTCTTCGAGGATGCGTTGCGCCCATTGATGGACGATCTCGCCCTGGGCCGTCAGCGACACGTTGCGTGTCGTCCGGTGAAATAGCCTTTCCTGCACGGCGTCTTCGAGCAAGGCGATGCGCTTGCTGACCACGGCCTTGGAAATGCCCAGTTCCCGGGCGGTTTCGGCAAAGCTGCGGTTACGCACGACGACACAGAACAGGCGGAGATCATCGAGCTGGGGCTTAATATTCACGAATCATGTCCACTGAATTCACATTTACGACGATTGTAAATATTTTCGTGATCTCTAAGCTAACGGCAACTGATATATGCGTAGCGCAGAGGAGATCGAAATGAAGCACAAGATTGCGGTGATCGCCGGTGACGGTATTGGCCAGGAGATCATGCCCGAAGGCCTGCGGGTCCTTGAAGTTGCGGCGAGAAAATTTGCCATCGATCTGGAATTCACGACGTTCGAGTGGGCCAACTGCGACTATTACCTGAAGCACGGCAAGATGATGCCGGACGACTGGTTCGACCAACTCAAGGGTTTCGACGCCATTTATTTCGGCGCGGTCGGTTGGCCGGCCACCGTGCCAGATCACATCTCGCTGTGGGGATCACTGATCAAGTTCCGGCGCGATTTCGACCAGTACGTCAATCTGCGCCCGGTGCGGCTGATGCCCGGCGTGCCGTGTCCGCTGGCCAATCGCAAGGTGGGCGACATCGATTTCCTGGTGGTCCGGGAAAACACCGAAGGTGAGTATTCCTCGGTGGGCGGGCGCCTGTTCGAAGGCACGGAGCGGGAAACCGTCTTGCAGGAGACGATTTTTACCCGCAAGGGCGTGGACCGCATCCTGAAATTCGCCTTTGACCTGTCCCAGTCGCGTCCCAAAAAACACCTGACCTCGGCCACCAAGTCCAACGGCATCGCCATCAGCATGCCCTACTGGGATGAGCGGGTTGAAATCATGGCGAAGGACTATCCGGAAGTGCGCTGGGACAAGTATCACATTGACATTCTGGCCGCCCACTTCGTGTTGAGCCCTGACCGTTTCGATGTGGTGGTGGCATCGAACCTGTTTGGCGACATCCTGTCCGACCTCGGCCCGGCCTGTACCGGCACCATCGGTATTGCCCCATCGGCCAACCTCAATCCGGAGCGCACTTTCCCGTCCCTGTTCGAGCCCGTCCATGGTTCGGCGCCGGATATTGCCGGGCTAGGCATTGCCAATCCGATTGCCATGATCTGGTCCGGGGCCATGATGCTCGACTTCCTCGGGAAGAGTGCTGCCAACTACAAGGCCGCCCACGACGCGATGCTGCAAGCCATCGAGGCTGTCCTCGTCGACGGCCCGCGGACGCCCGACATGGGGGGCTCCGCCACCACAACCGAGTCCGGACAGGCGATTGCCCAGGCTTTGGCAGCGCTTTCTCCCCAATAAACCGGTTCACCCAGGAACGCCCGACCATGCATCTGCTGGCGATCACCGATCTTCTGACCATGCTCACGCTGGGCGCTGCCCTGGGATTTTTTGGTGGCCTGTTCGGCATCGGCGGCGGCATCATCGCCATCCCCTTTCTCGGGCTTGCCTTCGGCATGGAGCAGGCCCTGGCCCAGGGAACTTCCCTAGCCATGATGGTGCCCATTCTGCTCGTCGGCTGGTGGCGCTACAGTCGCCGCCACCCCATTCCTTGGTCCATGGCGGCCCAGATCGGACTTCTGGCTTCGCTGACCACCTGGCTGGTCGCTGACGTGGCCACCGGCTTGAATCCAGCGCTATTGCGTACCGTGTTCAGCGTTTTTCTGCTCGTCCTAGCACTACGCATGCTGGCGAAGAGGAAGGCGCCCCCTGGGGCAGAGGTAAGCAGCCGCATCAGCCCGCGCTGGATGCCCCTGGTGGGTATTGTGGGCGGCGCCTGCATGGGGCTTCTCGGTGTTGGCGGCGGCCTCGTGGCAACACCGTTCTTCACCGGCTTTTTCGCTCAGCGGCAAGCCGTTGCCCAAAGCCTGTCCCTGGCGCTGGTAACTCCTTGCTCGATCATTGCCCTGCTGACCTATGGCAGCGCCCAACGCGTCGACTGGTTGATCGGCTTGCCCCTGGCCGTTGGTGGTTTGTTCACGGTTTCCGCAGGGGTGGCATTGGCGCACCGCCTGCCTGAGCGAACGATGAAGACGGCTTTTGCCTGGATGATCCTGGGGACAGCGATCTGGCTACTGCTCAAGCCCATCCTCTTTTAAGCGCACCCCTGAAGCCCCCGTCCCTCCGCCTCCCGGGCCCAGCGGGCAGGCGTGAGCACCGCCGTACCTGGCTCCCAGGTCGATAGCCAGGCCGCCACCTTGCCCCCCTGAGCCTCCGCCTCGCTGGCCGCCAGGGACAGGGCAGGTACGGCAAAGGCCCGGGCCACCAGCCGGGCGTGCAGGCTGGAACCGCAGAATAGCCGGGCACCGGCCAGGAGGGCGCAGATATCCCAGAGGTGCAGGGACTGGAAGAGGCAGGCCGGAACGGCATCGGGCCCGGCCGCCAGGTGGGCCTGGAGGCGCGAGAGCAGCGCCAGGTCGTCATGCCAGGGCGCGGCGCCGGCGCGAAACAGCACCACTCCCAGCTTGCCCTGACCACCAGAGCCATCCTGCCGGACCGCCGCCTTGAGGCTGGCAGCCAACGCGGCAAGGGCAGCATCGTCGGCAAAATCGCCGCCGCACTGAAACGCAACATAGCCCTGGGGAAAGCGGGCCCGTACCGCCGCCACTTCCCCTGCGGCGCCATGGCGGCCGATCTCCGCCGCGAAGTGGCTCACTCCGGCCTGGGCCGGCAAAGTTGCAGACCCGGACTGGGCCGGGTCTGGCTCCAGGAGGGCAGATATACCCGCCCGGGCCAAGGCCGCCTGGGTCACCCGTTCCCGCACACTCAAACGGTCGGCTTGTCGCAGCGCCGCCAGCACCTCCTCACGGGCCGGCGGAGTGAGGCCAGCCAAGGCCACGCCACCGACGCCGCGGAACTCAAGCCAGCCTACCCGGGGCAGGCTGTCGCGTCCCGCCACGTAGGGGATGGCCCGGTGGCAGCCCAGTTGCTCCCGGGCCCAGCAGGCTGCGCCCTCGGCATCCCGATCCCAGCGGGCAATAGCCTGGCGGGCAAGCTCCGGGCTCTGCAGCATGACCGCCGCCTGCCAGGCCGTGGTGGTAAGGATCTCGCCCCCCACATGGATCAGGCAGGCCGGCCGCTCGCCGAAACGCTCCTCCCAGCCTGCCGCCAGGTCGGCCAGGGACTCGCAGGCAACACCGCCCCAGGGTCGCAAATCCCGCGCCACCAGACCGGCCCACACCGGGGCTTCGACAGCGATGGGATGCAGCCTCTGGGCCACCCGGGCCAGGAGAAGGTCGCCGAAATTATGCCGGTCGAAGGCGCCGAAATAGACGGTGACGGGTTCCTTCAATGATTGAAGTGGCGGCATGGCTGACATCGGCTCCCGATGAGCAGGCATGGGGCACGGTGCCCCATGGAATCAGCATGGCCCAGCCAGGAACGGCTCGCAACCCGATTCCCCCAATCAACGCGCCTTGCTGCCCGGAACGAAAATTTGGTAGAGTTACCAAAACCATCGGGAGTCGCCCATGAATGTCCCGGAACGCATCCTCGCCGCCGGCGTCACCCTGCTCCACGAGCAGGGGCTAGCCGCCCTCACCCAGCCCCGCATCGCCAAGGCGGCGGGGGTGAGCCAGAGCCACCTCACCTACTACTTCCCCACCCGTAACGAGCTGCTGCTGGCCATCGCCGAGCATTCGGTGGATCAGGCGCTGGCCCTGCAGCTGTCCCAACCGCTGGCCAAGCCGGCAGCGGACCCGGCCCAGGCCCTGGCCACCGCCATGCGCTTCCTGCCCCGGGTGCGCATGCTCCTCGGCCTAGTGGTGGCGGCCGACCAGGACCCGGCGCTGCGGGATGCCCTGGTGCGCCTCATCGCCCATGTGCGCCACTCCATCGGGCAATTGCTGGCGCACCTGGGCTACCAGCCGGATGCCCCCCAGGTACTGGTTTTCCACGCCGCCGTGGTCGGCCTGGCGGTGATGAACCTGGGCCGCCAGAGCCCCGAGTCGGAACAGGAACTGGAAACCGGCCTCGCCCAGTTGCTTACCCTCCTGCCCCATCCCTCCCAGCCGGGAAGAAGCTCGCCATGAAACCAAACGCTTCCACCTCCTCTGCCCTGCTTGCCCTCCTCCTGGCAGCAACGTTCCTGTCGGCCTGCGGCCGCAACGAAAATTCGACCTACCAAGGATACGTCGAGGGGGAATACCTCTACCTGGCGGCGCCCCAGGCCGGTTACCTGAAATCCCTGGATGCCCCCCGGGGCACCCGGGTTGCCACCGGCCAGCCCCTCTTCGCCATCGCCACCGACCCGGACGCCCAGGCCTTGGCCGAAGCGGAGGCCCGGGCCGGCTCGGCCCGGGAAAAGGTGGAAAACCTCAAGGAACCGCGCCGGGCGCCGGAAATCGCCGCCCTGGAAGCCCAGGTCGGGGCCGCCAGCGCCGCCCTGCGCCTGGCCGAAACCCAACTGGGCCAGCAACAGGCCCTGGCCCGCCAGCATTTCGTCTCCCAGGCCCGGCTGGACGAAGCCCTGGCCGCCCGGGACCAAAGCGCCGCCCAACTGGAAGCGGCCCGGCAGCAGCTGGCCACCTACCGGGCCACCCTGGGCCGCCAGGCCGAGGTCAAGGGGGCCGAGGCCGACCTTAAGGCCGCCGCCGCCCTAGCCGAACAGAAGCGCTGGGTGGTGGAGAAAAAGGCCGTCACCGCCCCCGCCGTCGGCGAGGTGGCCGACACCTACTACCGGCCCGGCGAGTGGGTGCCCACGGGAGCCGCCGTCGCCAGCCTGTTGCCCGATACCCGGCGCCGCCTGCGCTTCTATGTGCCGGAGACGGATCTGGCCAAGCTAAAGCCGGGGCAGACGGTGGAAGCCAGCTGCGACGCCTGTGCCGCCCCGATTCGCGCCACCATCGACTTCATCTCCCCCCAGGCTGAATACACGCCGCCGGTGATCTACAGCCGGGGCAGCCGGGAAAAGCTGGTGTTCCGGGTGGAGGCGGCGCCGGCTCCGGACCGGGCGCCCAGCCTGCGCCCGGGCTTGCCCCTGGATGTGCGCCTGGCGGAGCACTGAAATGAACGCCTCCCCCCTGGTCATCGACGTCACCGGCATCAACAAGCACTTCGGCGACAAGCATGTGGTAAAGGACCTGTCCCTGCAGGTGAAGGCTGGGGAGATTTTCGGTTTTCTCGGCCCCAACGGCAGCGGTAAGACCACCTCCATCCGCATGCTGTGCGGCCTGCTAACGCCTGATAGCGGTCAGGGCACCTGCCTGGGCCTGGACGTGCTGACCGAGAGCGCTGCCATCAAGCGCCAGGTGGGCTACATGACCCAGAAATTTTCCCTGTGGGACGACCTGACCATCGGCGAAAACCTGGATTTCGTCGCCCGCATGTTCGGCATGACAGGCCGCCGGGAAGCGGTGGACCAGGCCCTGGAGGAACTGGGCCTGGCCGGCCGGCGCAACCAGCTGGCCGGCACCCTCTCCGGCGGCTGGAAGCAGCGCCTCGCCCTGGCTTCCTGCCTGCTGCACCGGCCCAAACTACTGCTCCTGGACGAGCCCACCGCCGGGGTGGACCCCAAAGCTCGACGCGACTTCTGGGAGGAAATCCACCGCCTCTCCGCCGCCGGCATCACCGTGCTGGTGTCCACCCACTACATGGACGAAGCCGAGCGTTGCCACCGTCTCGCCTACATCGCCTACGGTACCCTGCTGGCCTCGGGCACGGCAACGGAAGTGGTGGCGAGCCAGCAGCTCCATACCTGGGAGGTCAGCGACGGCATCACCGGCAATGCCCTGGGCGGCCTGGCCGAACGCCTGCGGCAACTGCCGGGGGCGGATCTGGTCGCCAGCTTCGGCACCGCCCTGCACGTCAGCGGCCGCGACGAGGCCAGGCTGCGAGCCAGTCTGGAAGCCTTTCTCCAGGGCACTTCGCTGCAGATGTCCGCCGTTCCTGCCTCCCTGGAAGATGCTTTCATCCACATGATGCAGGGCAGCCAGGACCCGTTCCAGGGGTGATGCCATGATCAGCTTCTCCCGCACTTTTTCCCTCTCCCGCTGGCTCGGCATCCTGCTCAAGGAATTCATCCAGCTCAAACGGGACCGGCTGACCTTTGGCATGATCGTCGGCATTCCCATCATCCAGCTGCTGCTCTTCGGCTTTGCCATCAACTCGGACCCCAAGCACCTGCCCACCGCCATCGTCATGGCCGACCCGGGTCCCTTCGCGCGCTCCTACGTGGCAGCGATGCAGAATAGCGACTACTTCAAGATCGTCGGCAGCGTGGACGAGCGCCAGGCCGACGAGCTCCTGGATCGCAGCCAGGTGCAGTTCGTCGTCACCTTCCCGCCGGGCTTCCATCGGGACCTGGTACGGGGCAAGGCGCCGACCCTGCTGGTGGAAGCCGACGCCACCGACCCCATGGCCGCCGCTGGCGCCATCTCGGTCTTGAACAAGCTGGGCCTGGAAGTCTTCGCCCCGGACCTGCCGGGGCTGGAGAAGCCCGCCAACCCGCCGGTGGACCTGCGCGTGCATCGCCGCTACAACCCGGAAGGGCTGACCGCCTACAACGTGGTGCCGGGCCTGCTGGGGGTGATCCTGACCATGACCATGGTGCTCATGACGGGCCTGGCCATGACCCGGGAACGGGAGCGGGGCACCTTCGAGAACCTGCTCGCCACCCCGGCCACGCCGGTGGAGGTGATGACCGGCAAGATCGTCCCCTACATCCTCATCGGCCTAATCCAGGTGACCCTGATCCTCATCGCCGCCCGCTTCATTTTCGACGTACCCATGCACGGCAACCTGCTGGTGCTCTACGCCGTGGTGCTGCTCTTCATCTGCGCCAACCTCACCCTGGGCATCACCTTCAGCTCCATCGCCCGCAACCAGCTCCAGGCCATGCAGATGACCTTCTTTTTCTTCCTCCCCTCAATGTTGCTCTCGGGCTTCATGTTCCCTTTTCGCGGCATGCCGGAATGGGCCCAGGTGGTGGGTAATGTGCTGCCCCTCACCCACTTCCTGATCCTGGTGCGGGGCATCCTGCTCAAGGGCAACGGGGTGGGCATGCTGTGGGATCAGATCTGGCCGATCCTGGCCTTCATGGCGGCAGTGCTGGGCATCGGCCTCAAGACCTTCCGCCGCACCCTGGATTAAGCCTTAGCGGGAAGGTAGGGGCGGCAGGGGAGCCAGGCCGTGCCTGACCCGCAGCTCGTTGCAGCGGGCATTGGGGCTGCCGTCCGGCTCGTGGGTATCGAACTCGCGGCAGGGAGTGGGGCGCTGGTCGTAGATGGAGCAGGCCACTGCCACCCCCACCTCGCCGCCCAGGGCCACGCAATACGGCGTTTTGCTGTTGGTGCCCTGCATGCAACGCCGGTGCGGACTGATGGACTCGGTCAAGGCCACCGGCACCACGCCTCCCGGCGCATCGTCGGCCTCACCCCAGTAAAACGACACCCGGTAGCTGGCGCAGCAGAGGCCACAGCTGAGGCAGGGACTGGGGGAATCAGAGGGCAGAGGAATCGCAGTCGTCATGGCTGAGCTGGCGCCCGGTTGGCGCCAAATTGACAATACGGCACCTGCACAGGCGCCGGGACAAGAAATCAGCAGGAATATCGGCAGAAATTCTGCCAAGCGCCGAAAACGGCTTCAAGCCCCCTCGCCCACTGGCGGCAGGCCGTGCTTTTGCCGCGCCCGGGCGCAGGCCGCGTCGGTGATGCCGAGTTCGGCCAGGGGGTTGAATTCACGGCAAGGGGATGGCCGCTGCTCGTACAGGGTACAGCGCACCGCCACCCCCACCTCCCCTTCCAGGCCGATGCAGCGGGGCGGCGCCCCATCGGTCCCTTGCATACGCACCAGCTGCGCGGTCACCGGCACCGTCAGGGCCGGCGCCACGCCGCCGCACCAGGCCAAGGGAGAACCTTCCAGCTCGGCCGGATGGAAATCGACGCGGAAGGCGGCACAGCAGGCGCCGCAGGACTGACAGACCATGACAATACTCAGGGAAGGCCGGAAATAGGGGATCGCAGATGATACCGAAACGGCGTCGCCATCGTGCTATCCGCCGCGAAAACCACCGCCCTGGTGCCGCCATTTTCGCGCAGGAAACTCCCACCTAGGAATGACCCCAGGTTACAAACTGGAAAAAAACATTTAATTTCATGACTGTTCTGCCGATATGTTAATAAATCGCTTGAAGCATTAGACCTATTTGAGCTAAAAAGAACCCGAGGCAAGCGCCAGCCTGTTGCGCCCCGACGATGCCCATACCGCCCGCAGAAAGGACGCCGTGATAAATGATGTTGCTTCGCTTGCATGGCGCGCTGGACTGGAGGCGCGGATGGCTGAGTCCCGGGACCCGATGAAAACCGGGGATGACGGGGATTGCGGCCGCGCTGATGTATTCACCCACCCTTACCTGGCCCCTGCTTTTAACTGATGCTGCCGACCCCAACCATCGTGGTGCAACTACCCCGGCCCCTGTGGCAGCGCCTCCTGCAGGCCGCTGCCCTGGTGACAGGCGTGGCCCTGTTCGGTGCCGCAAGCTTTCGCGTCGGCCAGCATTACCCCCTTGCTCCCCTCGCCTCGCTCCCGGTGACGCCAAGCGCGCAAGCGGCAGCTCCAGCCGCCGCCAACTCGCCCGCAACACCCGCAGCCCCGGCAGCCGTCGCCGCCCTTGCCGCTGCGAGCAGCGATGCCCCTCCGGCGGAAACGCCGAAGGATGGGCTGGAGCTCAAGGCCCTATCCCTGGCCCTGGACCCGGAAGACCCCAGCCGCCTGCGTTATCGCCTGACCCTGATCAACTCGGGGCGGAAATTCAGCGGCACCCTGCGCTTCGTCATTGCCGGCGAACGGGAAGGAAAGCAGGAGCAGTGGCACCATCCCGCCGCCGGCGAGGTGCCGGACCCCAAATTCAAAGTTGAAGTAAGCCGTTCCCTGAAGACCGAAGGCGTCATCACCCTGCCGGAAGGTTTTGCCCCCCGGGCAGCCACGGTAGATCTTCTCGAGCCCACCGGGGTTCGCCTGAGTAAGCAGACACGGATAGGACGACCAGCATGAAAAATACCAAGAAAGCCCGTTTCGGAACCGGGAACCTGCCCCCCATGAAAGGCGTGATTCCCGCCGGTAGCACCCTCCACGGCGAACTGGAATTTTCCGGCGGCCTGTGGATCGACGGCCATGTGCGCGGCGATCTGCGCGGCAAGGAAGGGGAAGCGCCGGTCTTGGTGGTGAACCAGCAGGCTTCGGTCAAAGGCCACCTGGTGGCCGACCACGTGCTCGTCTACGGCACCGTCAGCGGCAGCATCGATGCCAGGGAAACTCTGATCCTGGGCCCCCTGGCCCGGGTCCGGGGCGGACACATCCGCTACGGGGAGCTGATTATCGAGGAAGGCGCCACGGTCAGCGGCCAGCTCTACTGCAGCGCCGCCCATGTGGAACAGCCCCCGGTGAGCGACGCGCCGCGCAAGGTCACCAAGGTCCGCTCCGCCGGCTAGGCCCGGCTTAGACCCCGGCTACACTAGCAATCGCTCCTGCCTAGGCCGCCCGGGAAAGCAGTATCCCGGCGGCGCTCAGCACCGCCTCCACCGCCGCGCAATCCTTGGCCGGGCGGATCCGCTGATACAGGGCCTCGGCTTCGGGCCAGGTACGGCGCAGCAGCCCGAGCCAGAGCTTGAGGCGGCCGGGGGAATGGCGCGGCTCCACCTTGGCCGTGACCCGCAGCCAGAAATCGGCAATAGCCGCTTCCACCAGGGCCCAGGCTTCAACCCCATCGATATCCTCGCCCTTGATGCGCCGGGCCAGCAGGGGATCAGCCACCGCACCCCGGCCCAGCATCACGTCGGCGCAGCCTGACACCTCCCGAATTCCCTCCCAGTCGGCCAAGGTCCACACCTCGCCGTTGGCCACCACCGGCACCCCCACCTCTTCGGCAATACGCGCGATCCAGTGCCAGTGGGCCGGCGGCTTATAGCCCTCTTCCTTGGTCCGGGCATGGACCACCAGTTCGGCCGCCCCGCCTTCGGCCAGGGCCCGGGCGCAGTCCAGGGTACGGGCCGTGTCCTTCACCCCCAGGCGCATCTTGGCTGTCAGCGGCACCTCTACCGGCATCGCTCGGCGCACGGTGGTCACGATGGTATGCAGCAGTTCGGGATCGTTGAGCAGGATGGCGCCACCGCCATGGCGATTCACCATGGGGGCCGGGCAGCCGAAATTGAGGTCGATGGCCATGGGGCCGAAACCCGCCCCCCGCACGGCGTTTTCCGCCAGGTGTTCCGGATCGGAACCGAGTAACTGGATCACCACCGGCGTGCCGGCCTGGGTACAGCCGCCATTCGCCAGCTCCGGCGCCATGCGCTGGAAGGTCCGGGCCGGCAGCAGGGTATCGGTGACGCGGATGAATTCGGTAACGCACCAGTCGTAGCCGCCGATGGCGGTTAGCACTTCCCGCATCACGTCGTCTGCCAGGCCCTGCATGGGGGCCAGCGCCAGTCTTGCCATGTCGCTGATTTGCCGTTGAAAAATGAGGCGCTATTCTACCTAAGCAGGCCGTTTCCCATGAAGAAAATGCGGCGCCGATGCTGGGGTCAATCTACCGGGCCAATTTGACAATAGATAGCTAGCTATCTATACTTAGTCCATCATCCAACAGGCGGACAAGCCCATGACGACCCCACGACAGGGAATGGAACGGCAATTGACCGGAGACCTCATCCGGGTCACGCGCCTCTACCGCAAGGAAGTGAACCGCGCTCTCTCCTCCTACGGCATTTCCGATGCCAAGGCGGTGCCGGTGCTGCACATCGCCCGCTACGGCGGCGGCATGCGCCAGAACATGCTGGCCGAGGAAATCGGCATCGAAGGCCCCTCCCTGGTCCGCCTGCTCGACCAATTGTGCTCCCATGGCCTGGTGGAGCGACGCGATGACTGCCATGACCGGCGCGCCAAGAACCTGCACCTGACTCCCGCCGGGCAAGAACTGGCAGCCCGGGTGGAAGCGGCCCTGGTGGAAATCCGCGGACGCCTGCTCGCCTCCCTCGACGATAGCGACATTGCCGCTTGCGTGCGGGTGATCGAAACCCTGAGCGCAAAGCTGGAAATGTCGGCCAGCCCTGCAAAAAACGACGACCGCTGAGCCATGCCGAAGCTGAACTGGAGCCATGTGCAGTTTTCCATCGTCACCTTTGTGGCGGCGATGGCTGCGCTCTACTGGAGCATGAGCATCGACCTGCAGCAGCCCTACTGGTCGATGATGGCGGTCTATATCGTGAGCCAGCCCATGGCCGCGGCCGTGCGCTCCAAGGCCATCCAGCGCCTGCTCGGTACGGTGCTGGGCGCCACCGCCACGGTGGTATTGATACCCCGCCTGGTCAACACGCCGGTGCTGCTCTGCCTGGCCCTGGCCCTGTGGGTCGGCGGCTGTCTCGCCATCTCGCTGCTGGACCGCTCGCCCCGTAGCTACATCATGATGCTCGCCGGCTATACGGCCGCCATCGTCGGCTTCACCAGCGTCAATCAACCCGGCCAGATTTTCGACTTGGCCGTGGCCCGGGCCGAGGAAATTTCCATCGGCATCATCTGCGCAACCCTGGCCCACAGTCTGTGGTTTCCCCGCCCGGTGGGGGATGTGCTGCGCAGCCGCATCCAGCACTGGCTGGGGGAGGCCGACCGCTGGGCCCTGGATATCCTGGGCAGCGGCGACCCGGCCGCCAGTAGCCGGGACCGGGTACGGCTGGCTGCGGCGGCCAGCGAAATCCACATCATGGCCACCCACCTGCCCTTCGATACGTCGCACCTCAGGGAAACCACCGCCGTGGTGCGCGCCCTGCACGACCGTATCCTGATGCTGATTCCCATCCTCTCCAGCCTCTCGGACCGTCTTGCCGCCCTGCGTAGCGAACGTCCGGAACTGGACGAGGCCAGCCAGCGCGCCATTGCCCGGGTAAGCCAATGGATCGGCAACGACTCCCCTGGCGCCGAGGCCCCGGCCCTGCTCCAGGAACTGGCGGCCTTGGGGGCTGGCGCGGAGCGCGGCCACTGGTATGGCCTCAACCAGATCGGCCTGTTCTCCCGTCTCCAGGACCTGGTCAATGCCCTGGCCGAAGGCCGCACCTTGCTGGCCCATCTCCACGACCTGGAAGATCCCCTGCCGCCGGCGCTGCAAACCGTCATCGCCAATGCCAGCGCCCGCCCCCTGCATAGCGACATTGGCCTGTCCCTGCTCTCCGGTGCTGCCGCCACCGTCTCCATCCTGATTTCCTGTACCGCCTGGATTGCCCTGGGCTGGACCGAAGGCGGTGCCAGCGCCATGATCGCCTCCATCCTGTGCTGCCTGTTTGCCGCCATGGACGACCCGGTGCCGGCGATCAAGATGTTCGGCGTATCAATCTGCGTCGCCGTGCTGCTGGCGGGCATCTATGTCTTCCTGATCTTCCCGGCGATCGACAGCTTCCCCATGCTGGCCATGACCCTGGCACCGACCCTGCTCACCATCGGCGTCGTCACCCTGAATCCGCGGCTGGCCCTGCCCTCCATGATCACCCTGCTCAATTTCTGCAACTACATGGCCATCCAGGAGCGCCTCAACCCGGACTTCGCCGTCTTTCTCAACACCAACCTATCCCAGTTCTTCGGCGTCTTTGTCGCCATTTACGTCACCCGCACCGTGCGTTCCATGAGCGCCGAAGCCAGCGCCCGCCGCCTGCTCAAGCAGACCTGGAAAAGCCTCGCCGATCTGGCCCGGGGCAAGACCGGGGAGGAGCCCGAATCCTTTACTTCCCGCATGGTGGATCGCATCGGCCTGCTCGCTCCCCGCTTGGCAGCAGCCAAGGATGAAGAATTGAGCGGCATCGATGCCCTGAAGGACCTGCGGGTCAGTATGGACCTGGCCGTCCTCCAGGATATCCGGGCCGACTTGCCGCCCCAGGCCCAGGCCATGCTCGAGCAGTTGTTGCAGGGGGTTGGCCAGCACTACTCCGCCCGCTCTGCCGGCAGACAACCCAAGGACGACCAACTCCTCCCCCTCCTGGACCACACCGTCAGCATGCTCTCCCGCCACCTCCCGGCCGATACCAGCCGCCCCCTGGCCGCCCTCGTCGGCCTGCGTCGCAACCTCTTTCCCCAGGACCGCTTCCTTGTAGGTGGCTCAGAACTATCGGGCTTAGCGGGAGTGGCCGCGTCATGATGGGCGAAAACGACATCTTTGGCGTCTATCTCAACGCCGAACTGGTCACCAGCATGATCGCCCTGCTCCTGACCTTCGCCGTGCATCGGGTGCTGGTGTTTTTCGGCCTGCATCGCCGCGTCTGGCATCGTCCCCTTTTTGAAACCGCGCTCTTCATCATCCTCTGGAGCGTGGTCATGGCTTTTTACACCTCCACCCTTTCGTGAACAGGCACATGCTCAAAACCTTCCTCGCCAAATTCGGGCCCAAGGCACTCACCCTGATCGTCCTCCTGGTCGCCCTGTATGCCGGCCGCCATCTCTGGATCTACTACCAGGTGGAGCCCTGGACCCCCGATGGTCGGGTGCGCGCCGATATCGTCCAGATCGCTCCGGACGTTGCCGGCATCGTCACCGATCTGGCCGTCAGCAACGACCAGCAGGTCAAAAAGGGCCAGTTCCTGTTCCAGATCGACCGGGAGCGCTATGCCCTGGCCCTGCGCGAAGCGGAAGCCACCCTCGCCGCCCAGCGCGTTAAGCTCGAACAACTGCGCCGGGAAGCCGCCCGCAACAAAGGCCTGGGAGACCTGGTGGCGAAGGAAATCCGCGAACAGAGCAGCGCCAAGGTGGAAGAAGCCGAGGCTGCCCTCGCCCAGGCCACCACCCACCGGAATCTGGCGGCCCTCAACCTGCAGCGCACCCGCATCCTGGCCCCCACCGACGGCACCCTGTCCGACCTCACCCTGCGGGTCGGCAACTACATCCCGGCCGGCAAACCGGTGATGGCTCTGATCGATGCCGCTTCCTTCCGGGTGGAAGGCTATTTCGAGGAAACCAAGCTGCACCGTATCGCCGTCGGCCAACCGGCACGGGTCAAGCTAATGGGCGAGGATCGCATCCTCAAGGGCCACGTGCAAAGCATCGCCGCCGGCATCGAGGACCGGGACCGGGCCTCTGGCGCCAACCTGCTGCCCAACGTCAATCCCACCTTCAGCTGGGTACGCCTGGCCCAGCGGATACCGGTGCGCATAGCCCTGGATGATCCCCGGGACGCCGGTCTGGTGGCCGGCCGCACAGCAACGGTGACCATCCTCCCGTCCGGGCCCGATGCCAGCCGCGAAACTGCCCCCCAACCCAGCCAACAGCGCGGCCAATAACCATGAACGCCCGCACCTCGCTAAGCGCCTGCCTGGCCCTACTCCTCACCGCCTGCGCTGCCGTCGGCCCTGACTACCACCTGCCCGAGCAGGCCAAGATCAATGCCCCCGGGGCCCAACAGCCCTTCCAGGAAGCTGGGCTGAAAGCGGTCGCAAACGCTGAGGGGCCGAGCGACTGGTGGCGCCTGTACGACGAGCCGCAATTGAACGGCTTGATCAAGGAAGCCCTGGCCGCCAATACCAGCCTGCGTGTCGCCGCCGCCAATCTGGCCCGCAGCGAGGCCGTGGCCATGGAGGCCGACGGTGCCCGGGAAGTGAAGGCCGGGGCATCCCTCGCCCTGGAACGGGCCCAGGTCTCCGGCGAATCCTTCCTGCTCGAGCACAAGGTTCCCGTTTTCAACCTGGGCAATGCCGGAGTCCGGGTCGGCTACCAGGTGGATCTGGCCGGGGGCCTGCAACGGGCCATCGAGGCCGCCGATGCGGATGTGGAAGCCAGCCGCGCCGCCCTGGACCTGGCCCGCATCAGCATCGTCGCCGACACCGCCCTTGCCTATATGGAGGCCTGCGCCGCCGGCCACGAGCTGGAAGTTGCCGAGCACAACCTGGCGCTGCAGGAACAGCAGCACCAGGCCGTCGCCCGGCTGATCGCCGGCGGCCGCGCCATGGCGGTGGACCTGCCCCGGGCCAAGCACCAGGTGGAACAGCTGCGCGCCACCCTGCCGGCCTACACGGCCCGTCGCCGGGTTGCCCTGTACAAGCTGGCCGTGCTCACCGGCCACCCGCCCGGCGAATATCCACGCCCCCTGGAGACCTGCAAGCAACTGCCTGAACTCAAGCAGCCGATCCCGGTCGGTGACGGTGCCGCCCTGCTCCGGCGCCGCCCCGACGTACGCCAGGCGGAGCGCACCCTGGCCGGGGCCACCGCCCGCATCGGCGTCGCCACGGCAGCCCTTTATCCGAGCATCGCCCTGGGCTTCTCAGCCGGCCTCACCGGCATCATGGAACACATGGGCCAGGCGCCGACCCGGCGCTGGAGCCTGGGCCCCCTGATTTCCTGGACCCTCCCCGGTGACGAGGAGAAGGCTCGGGTACGCCAGGCCGATGCCAATGCCGCAGGGGCCCTGGCCAAGTTCGACACCGTGGTGCTCAATGCCCTGCATGAGGTCGAAAGCGCCCTGGCCAATCTGGCCCGGGACCTGGACCGGGACGCCGCCCTGCGCCAGGCGAGGAACGAAGCCGCCAAAGCCCGGCGCCAGATTCAGGCCCTCTACCGGGCTGGCCGTCTGGCCTACCTGGACGACCTGGATGCCCAGCGCAGCCTAGCCGCTGCGGACACGGCTCTGGCCGCCTCCAGCGCCCAACTGGCTACGGACCAGATCAAGCTGTTCCTGGCCCTGGGGGGCGGCTGGCAGTCGGCGGCGCAAGCAGAGGCTCATTCAGCCGAGAAGCCCTCACACTAGCAAGCTCAACTGGCGCCCTCCCCAAGGCAGCGAATCCTGTTCGCTGCCTTTTTTATTGCACGTGGGGAAATCTCCCGGCATTGCCCCCAACATTTGCGCCCGCCCCTTCCCTCTCCCATTCATATATTTGATGGCGTAACGCGCCAACCATCAATGCATTTGTCCTAATATGAATTAGGAATCCCACGCAGCATCAAAGCTCCTAGCCCCGGGGAGGGAATATGCCTCACCGTTACAGCATGACGACCTTGATCCTGGCCAGTTACCTGCTCATCCTGAGCGCCGTGGCTGGCCTGGGTGTGTTCGTCGTCGCCACCATGGGCCAGTTGCAGGGCATTACCTCCGACCTGTACATACACCCCTTTGCCGTCAGCAATGCGGCAGCAGAACTAAAGGGGAGCCTGTTCCAGCTACGCAACCACATGCTGCAGATTTCGGTATTCCGCAACCGGCTCACCAACATGAAGGAATTACGGGCCGAGGCCACGGCCTATGACCTGGCAACGCGGAACTACCTGACGATTATCAGGGCCAACTTCCTCGGCGACATGGAGCGGGTACGCCAGCTGGAAGCCCTGTTGGCCCAGTGGGCGAGCACCCGCCAGGAGATTTTCGCCGCGGCGGAGAAAGGCGAGATGGGCCAGGCAGAACGGCTGATCCGGGAGGTAGCCACCCCGACCTTCAATGCCATCGTCCCGGAGGTCGATTACATCCTCGCCTTCGCCCGCAACCGGGCCAAAGAGTTCGTCTCCGAGGCCGAATCCGAAACGGAACGAAAAATCAGCCAGACCCGCTGGGGCGTGGCCTTGCTCATCCTGTTCATCGCCACGACCGGTAGCGCCGTGTTGAAGCTGGTCCGGTCCCTGCATACCCAACTCACCCGCCAGGCCGACCTGGATTTCCTCACCGGCATTCCCAACCGCCGCCATTTCATGGAACTGGCCGAACGGGAGTTGAAACGCTCCCGGCGCTACGGCACCCCTACTTCCCTGGCCCTGGTGGACCTGGATTTATTCAAGAATATCAACGACACCCACGGCCACCAGGTGGGTGACAGGGTGTTGCAGGCCTTTGCCTCGGTGTGCCGACAAACCCTGCGGGATTCGGACCTGTTCGGCCGCATCGGCGGCGAGGAGTTCGCCATACTCCTGCCCAGCACCGGCATCGATGAAGCCGGGGAAGTCGTGGAACGGGTGAGGAAGGCCGTGGCGGCGGCCCCCTTGCCTGGCGGCACCTCCACCGCCCTGGCGATCACCGCCTCTTTCGGCATGGTGGAGCAATCCAGTGCCGGCGATGACCTGCAAAACCTGCTGCGCCAGGCCGATACGGCCCTCTACCGGGCCAAGGAAAATGGGCGCAATCAAATCTGCATCGCCCCGGCCTGAATGAAAAAAGGCAGGGGAAAACCCCTGCCTTTTTTTGCTTACAGCGACTGCCGGGCGCAACTTCTTAGTAGGTGAAGAAGCCCTTGCCGGTCTTGCGGCCCAGGTAGCCGGCTTCCACCATTTCCACCAGCAGGGGGGCAGGACGGTACTTGGGATCCTTGGTGCCTTCGAACAGCACCTGCATCACCGCCAGTTCCACGTCCAGGCCGATCATGTCGCACAGAGCCAGGGGGCCGATGGGATGGTTACAGCCCAGCTTCATGGCGTCGTCGATGGCAGCGGCTTCGGCCAGACCTTCACCCAGGGCGAAGATGGCTTCGTTGATCATGGGGCAGAGCAGGCGGTTCACCACGAAGCCCGGGCTGTTCTTGACCTGCACCGGGGTCTTGCCCACGGCCTTGGAGAGCACTTCCACGGCGGCGTAGGTTGCGTCGGAGGTCTGCAGGCCACGGATCACTTCCACCAGGGCCATCATCGGCACCGGGTTGAAGAAGTGCATGCCGATGATCTGGGCCGGGCGCTTGGTGGCGGCCGCCAGCTTGGTGATGGAAATGGAAGAGGTATTGGAGGCGATGATCGCTTCCGGCTTGGCCAGGTCGTCCAGCTGCTTGAAGATCTTGGTCTTCAGCTCCAGGTTCTCGGTGGCGGCCTCGATGATCAGGTCCACACTCTTCAGGGCAGCCACGTCGGTCGCCGTAGCGATCTTGGCCAGGGCGGCGGCCTTCTGCTCGGCCGTCATCTTTTCCTTCTTGATCAGGCGGTCCAGGCTGCCGGAGATGGTGGCCACGCCCTTTTGCACGGCGGCCTCAGAAATGTCGGTGAGGATGACGTCAAAACCGGAAACGGCGAAAGCCTGGGCGATGCCGTTGCCCATGGTGCCGGCACCGACGATGCCGATAGTCTTCAGTTCCATGTGGTTCCCTCTG
>DATEZY010000064.1:0-22943 GCA_035255085.1 Azospira sp.
CTGGTGCGCAATCTGGTGGATAACGCCATCCGCTACACCCCCCGGGGCGGCAAGGTGCGCGTCGTTCTGGAGCGGGAGGCCGGGCGGTTGGCCCTGCACGTCATCGACAGCGGCCCGGGCATTCCAGCAGAGCTTCGGGCCGAAGCCGGCAAGCGTTTCCGGCGTTTTGACGAGAGCGGTAGCGAGGGCCACGGCCTGGGTCTATCCATCGTCGCCCGCATTGCCGAATTGCATGGCGCCAACCTGGTACTCGGCGAGGCAGACCATACGGGGGGACTCGATGTGGCGGTGTCGTTTCCGCTGCCTGACCCAGGCAAGAGCGTGCGCTCCTGATCAAGGAGGCGGCGGGTTCCTGAGAGACCTTCCCCGAGGTTTTAGAGGAGCACCGGGGTGGGGCGGCGGCGTTCGATGAACAGGCTGCTGCCCGGCTGCTTCTTCGCCTGTTTCTTGGCCAGGGCGGCGGCAGCGGCCACTTCGTGGTGGGAGCTGAACATCCCCGGTTCCACCCGCAGGGCGCCGATGGACAGGGCCGGCAGGGGATTGAAGACGCTGCGGCCCTTGCGGTCCTCGCCGATGAAGCCGCCCCGGGCCAGATCCTCCGGCAAGATCAGGGCGCTGATCTGGTCATCGAACAGGCGCAGGGAGCGGGCGCAGCGGCCTTCCCAGTCGTTGCTCTGGAACAGGATGATGAAGTCGTCGCCACCGATGTGGCCGATGAAATCCAGGCGGGAGTCCGCCACTTCCAGGAGCAGCCGGCCCAGGAGCTGGATCACGTCGTCCCCCTTGCGGTAGCCATAGGCGTCGTTGAAGGGCTTAAAGTTGTCCAGGTCGAAGTAGCAGGCGGTGAACGCGGTGCGGCTCTCCAGCAGGCGTTCGGCGTGCTCGTTGATCGGCACGTTGCCTGGCAGCTGGGTCAGGGGATTGGCGTAGCGGGCCGCGGAAATCTGCATTTCGGTGATGCGCGCCATCAGGTCCTGGCCGCTGCCGACGCCGACGTAGCGCCCGTCATCGGTGATGATGAAGCCGTCGTAGAGGTAGTGCTTGGCGGCCCGGGAAATCATCAGGCCCACTTCCTGGACGGAAAGATGCTGGTCAACGATCAGGGGGGCCGGGTCCATGAACAGGGCGCAGGGCTTCCTGCCGTAGAGTTCCCGGCGGTACGGACGGGCAAAGCGGTCGATCAGGCTGTGGCGGTTGATCAGGCCCATCGGTACGCCGTCATGAACCACGGGCAACACGTGCAGCTCCGGCTCCACCTCGAAGCGCTGGTACACCGTTTCGTTGCAGGCGTTGGGCGGGATTGGTTCGATATGCTGGGACAGAGCCTGGGCGGTGACGTTGCCACCGGCGCCTGGAACGCCGCCACCGACGGGGAAGACCGCGATCTGGCGGCTTTTCAGGGCAGCCAGGGCCTGGGCTGGGGGGCGGGTGGCCGGAGCGGCGATCGGGCGTTCGATGAAGAAGCCCTGGCCGCAGGCGATGCCCAGGTCCCGCACGGTGGCGAAATCCTCTGCCGTCTCGATACCCTCGGCGATGATGAAGGCACCGCAGGTTTCGGCGATTTCGTGCATGGAGCGGACCAGCTGGAACTTCAGGGCATCGTCGGCGATGCCCTGGATGAAGTGCCGGTCGATCTTGACGTATTCGGGGCGCAGTTCGGACCACATGCGCAGGTTGGAAAAGCCTTCTCCCAGGTCGTCGATGGCGAATTGATAGCCCAGGCTGCGGTAATGCTGGAGCGCATGGTGCAGGGCCTCGAAGTCCTCAATCTGCTGGTTCTCGGTGATTTCGATAATCACCCGGTTCGGTGACAGCCCCAGTTCCCGCAGCAGCTCCAGGGTGTCGCCATCCCGTAGTTCCGGGTCCTGCAGGCAGCTCGGGCTGGCATTGACGAACAGCTTGCCCGGCAGCCCGAGGGCGGCAAAGGCGCGGAACACGGCATGGCGGCAGGCCCGTTCCAGTTCCATGTTCTGGTCGTGGCGCCGGGCCAGGTCGAAGAGGGTGGCCGGGCTGTGCCAGGGGCTGTGCTGGGGGCCCCGGATCAGGCCCTCGTAGCCGATATAGGCGTGGGCCCGGTAGTCGAGGATGGGCTGGAAGACCGCGGTCAGCTCATTATTGGCGATCAGGGTGGGGAGCACGTCGGCGTCGTTGGCCCCGTCGCTCTCGTCCTGGCGAAAACTGAGGGTGAAGCGTTGCAGCTGGGCGGTGGCGGTCATGGCAGTGGTCCCACCTCTATCGGAATGGTGGAGCCACTTTAGGCGGAGCAGGTTACAGCCTTGTGACCCGCCTGGGTCCACCCGGCCGGACTGGGGTGGGCAGGCAGGCTGGCGTCAACGAAAAACGGGGGAAGGTTTCCCCTCCCCCGTTCAGCCGTTGGGCTGGCCGTTGCCGGCTTATGTCTGCTTATTCAACCTTGGCCTTGGCGCGCAGGTCCTTGACCATGGTTTCCACCGCCTGCTGCTGGGCACGCTGCTGCAGTTGGGGCTTCACCTGCTCGAAGGGGGGCGGGGTGAGGGGGCGAACGTCGTCCAGCTGGATGATGTGCCAGCCGAAGTCGCTCTTCACCGGGGCGTCGGTCATCTTGCCCTTTTCCAGCTTCACCAGGGCATCGGCGAAGGGCTTCACGTAGTTGCCGGGAGTGCTCCAGCCCAGGTCGCCGCCGTTGTCCTTTGAGCCCGGATCCTTGGATTGCTTGGCCAGGTCTTCAAACTTCTCGCCCTTCTTCAGCTTGTCCTGGATGACCTTGGCTTCGGCTTCGGTTTCCACCAGGATGTGGCGAGCCTTGTATTCCTTGGCGCCGAGCTTGCCCTTGATGTCCTCGTATTCCTTCTTCAGCTGGGCATCGGAAACCGGATGGGCCTTCAGGTAGTCCTGAATGTAGGCGCGGATGAGAATGGCCTGGCTGGCCAGCTTGATCTGGGAAGTCACTTCCGGGCTCTTGTCCAGACCCTTCTTCTTGGCTTCCTGGGTCAGCATTTCGCGGCGGATCAGTTCCTCACGCACGGCGGCGCGCAATTCGGGGCTGTCGGGAGCGCCCTGGGAGCGTTGTTCGGCGATGAAGGCATCGGCCTGGCTCTGGGGAATCGCAACACCATTGACGGTGACTGCGGTTGCGCCTGCAGTTGCGCCTTTTGCCGCTTTGTCTGCAGCCATGGCGGGAGCCGCGATCAGGGCGCCGAACACCAGGGCGGCGACCAGCTTGGAGGCAGTGTGCATGTGCTTGTCCTTTTTGTGGGTGGTGGGGTGAAAGCAGGAATTATACGGAGTCTTCGCCGGGTGTCAGCGCTTTGATGGCAAGTGCATGGATTTTGACCTGGGGGCCGCGCAGCAGCTCATCCAGCAGGTCATAGACCAGGCGGTGGCGGGCCACCGTGTTCTTGCCGGCAAAGGCGTCGCTGACCAGGGTCAGGCGATAGTGGCCGCCGCCGCTGGCAGCCCCGGCGTGCCCCCGGTGGGCGGCCGATTCATCCTCGATGATGAGGCGGGTCGGGGCCAAGGGGGCCAGGCGGCGGGTGATTTCGTCCGCAGTCTGGTTGCTGCCCTGGGTCACGCCGGCAAGACCTTCTTGAACGGCTTGATCACAACCTTGGCATAGACGCCAGCGGCCACGTAGGGGTCCGCATCGGCCCAGGCCTGGGCTGCTTCGAGGGAGGCGAATTCGGCGACGATGATGCTGCCGGAGAAACCGGCAGGCCCAGGGTCGGGGGAGTCGATGGCGGGGCAGGGACCGGCCAGGACCAGGCGGCCTTCCTGCTGCAGCAGGTTGAGCCGGGCCAGGTGGGCGGGGCGGGAGGCCAGGCGGTTATCCAGGCTGCCCGGGTGGTCTTCTCCGATGATGGCGTAGAGCATTATTTTTTCTCCTCTTCAGTGACGTACTTGGACAGCATGGCGCCCTGGGCCAGCACGAAGGCCAGCATCAGGCCGATACCGCCGAACAGCTTGAAATTGACCCAGCTTTCCGTGGGGTAGTTGAAGGCCACGTACAGGTTGGCGATGCCCATGAAGGTGAAGAAGCCGATCCAGGAAAGGTTGAGCCGATCCCAGCCTTCATTGGGCAACTGCATTTTTTCTTCCAGCATGGTGCGGATCAGGTTCTTGTGCCAGATGAAACGGCTGGCGGTGAGGACGCTGGCGAACAGCCAGTAGAGTACTGTTGGCTTCCACTTGATGAAGGTTTCGTCGTGCAGGATCAGGGTGGCGCCGCCGAAGACGACGATGATCGCCAGGCTGACCCAGAGCATGCCGTCCACCTTGCGGTGCCGGTACCAGACCCAGGCGATCTGGGCGAAGGTGGCGGCGATGGCGACGGCCGTGGCGACGTAGATGCTGGCCGCCAGCTTGAAACTCAGGAAAAAGAGGATGACCGGGAAGAGATCGAAAAGAAACTTCATCGAGGGAGCGAAAGCTGGAGAGAGTGGACCGCCGGGGCGGCGAACAGTGGCAGCGGCTGGGGCATGAGGCCCCGGATCGGCTGGAGGGTCAGAATGCGGCTGATTATGGCGGCTTTCCGCCGGGCTGTCCATGGACCCTCTGTTATACTCGCCGGGAATAGGAAAAAGCGTTGCGGGGCGCCCCTTGGCGCGTTTTTGCGGGGCTTTTCTGGCCGCTCCCATGCCCCGAATTCAACGGTCGAATCCCGCCTTCGAATCCAGCTTTTTTCCCTTGCCCCGGCTCATGGAAAAACCATTCTCCTTCCGTCTCCTGCCTTACCGCCTCAGCTCCCAGATTGCCCTGCTGGTGTCGGTACTGTTCATGCTCACCGTGTTCGCCTTTACCGCCTACACGGTGCATGAGCAGACTCGTCTGGCAGAAGAGAGCATCGCCCGGCCCAGCCAGGCCCTGGCCCAGAACATCGCCTTTACGGCAGCCGGTGACCTGTTGCGGCAGGACGAGGCTGCCCTGGAGTATTTCCTGCTCCGAGCTGCGGAACATCCGGACATCCTCACCCTGGCCGTCACCGACCGGGCCGGGAAGGTGCTGGCGGCGGTACACAAGGATGCCCAGAGTGGAGGCAGCGCACGCTACGGCCTGCGGCAGTTGATGCCACCGGTCGCCGTGATTCCCCATGCCACGGTGGCGGACGAGGGCGGCGGGCGGCGCCTGTTCCTCTGGCAGCCGGTGCAGAACGGCGAACTCCTGGGCTGGCTGCGCATGGAGGTGGGCCTGGGCCTGCTGGCTGAGGCGGAGCGCCATCTCTGGGAAAACAGTATTGTCACCGCCATCATCGCCATTTTCGGCAGCACGGCCCTGCTGCTGCTGTTCCTGGCCCGCCCCCTGCATGCCCTGCGCCGGGCCACGGACTTCGCCGCCCGCCTGGACAGCCAGCGCGGCCAGCAGCTGCCGGCCTTTCGCGGCAACCTGGAAATCCGGAGCCTGGTGGAAGCCCTGAACCGGGCTTCCCTGCGCCTCAAAAGCCAGGAAGAAACCATCGCCGAGAGCAATCGTTTCCTCCAGAGCCTCACCGATGCCCTGGGGGAAGGGGTCATCGCCACCGATGCCGAGGGGCGCTGCACCTTCGTCAATGCGGAGGCCGAGCGGCTCTTGGGCTGGTCGCGCCAGGAGATGCTGGGCCAGGCGGTGCATGAGCTGATCCATTACCAGACCGCTACCGGCCTCAAGGTGGATCGGGAGGAATGCCCGCTCCATGCCAGTGCCGTGGCCAGCCTGGCCTTCCGTTCCGACCTGGATGCCTTCACGCGCAAGGACGGCAGCACCTTCCCCATTTCCGTCGTGTCTGTGCCCCTGTTCGAAGCCGAGCGTTTCGCCGGTACCGTCGCCGCCTTCCAGGACATCACCGAGCGCAAGCGGGACGAGGAATACCTGATGACCACCACCTCCCGCCTCTCGGCCCTGATTGAGAGCATGCAGGCGGGCATTCTGGTGGAGGACGAGAACCGCCAGGTGGTGCTGACCAACCAGGCCCTGGGCCATCTTTTCGCCCTGGAGGTGGACCCCCTGGAACTGGTGGGGGTGGATTGCCGCCTGATCCTGGGCCACCTGAGCCATCTCTTCGCCCCAGGGCAGGATTTCGAGGGGCGCGTCGAAGCTATCGTCGCCCGCCGGGAAACCGTGGTGGGGGAGGAAATCCGTCTCGCCGACGGCCGCGTCTTCGAGCGCGACCACATTCCCATCTACCTCTTCCCCCAGGTGCCCCAGGCGGAAGACTTCCGCGGCCATCTCTGGCTCTACCGCGACATTAGCGAACGTAAGCAGGTGGAAGCGGAGCTGCAGCAGGCCAAGGACGCGGCCGAAGCGGCCAACCGCTCCAAGGGCGAGTTCCTGGCCAACATGAGCCACGAAATCCGCACCCCCATGAACGGCATCCTGGGCATGACCGATCTGGCATTGGATACCGAGCTGACCCGGGAGCAGCGGGAATACCTGGAAATGGTCAAATCCTCCGCCGATGCCCTGCTGGTGATCATCAATGACATCCTGGATTTTTCTAAGATCGAGGCGGGCAAGCTAGAGCTGGAACACATCGACTTCAGCCTCAGCCAGCTCCTACGCGAAACCCTGCGCCCCCTGGAATTGCGGGCCGCCCAATCCAAGCTGGAGCTGGGCACGGAACTGGAGGCCGGCCTGGGAGACCGCTACCTGGGGGACCCGGGGCGCCTGCGCCAGGTGCTGATCAATCTGGTGGGCAACGCCATCAAATTCACCCTCAAGGGCCGGGTTACCGTCTCCGTCGAGGGGGCGGAGGATGGGATGCTGCATTTCGCCGTGCGCGATACCGGCATCGGCATTTCGCCGGAAAAGCAGCAACTCATTTTCGAAGCCTTTTCCCAGGCCGATACCTCGGTCACCCGCCGCTTCGGTGGCACCGGGCTGGGGCTGGCCATCTGTGCCCGGCTGGTGGGGCTCATGGGCGGCCAGTTGTGGGTGGAAAGCCATCCCGGCCAGGGCAGTGTCTTCCATTTCACCGCCCGCCTGGCACCGGGGGCCGACGATATGGAGGAGGGTGCAGTGGCGGCGGCGGAGGCGAGTCTCTACACTGATCCCAGCCTGGCGGTATTGCTGGCCGAGGACAATCCGGTCAACCAGAAGCTGGTGGCCACCCTGCTGGAAAAGCGGGGCCACCGGGTGACCCCGGTGGGCAACGGCCGGGAAGCCGTGGTCGCCCTAGAAGCCGGTGGCTTCGACCTGGTATTGATGGACATGCAGATGCCGGAAATGGACGGCCTGGAGGCCACCCGCCTGATTCGTGCCCGGGAGGCCAGTGTCGGCGGCCATGTTCCCATTATCGCCATGACCGCCAACGCTATGGCCGGCGACCGGGAGCGCTGCCTGGAGGCCGGCATGGATGCCTATGTCTCCAAACCCATCCAGCGGGACGAGTTTTTTGCCGCCATCCATAGTTGGGGAGCTGTCAGCGTTAGCAGCGCTGGCGGTGCTGCCAGTTCCGTCGTGAAACCCCCGCCGACGCCTGGCGCCACCACGGTAGACGCGGTAGGCGAGAGCCCCTGCGACCGGGCCGAGGCCCTGGCCCGGCTTGATGGGGACGAGGAGCTGTTTGCCACCCTGGTGCGGATGTTTGTCGACGAAATTCCCAATTATCGCCGCGGCCTGGAAAGCGCCCTGGCCCAGGGGGTCATCCCCACCCTGGCTCGGGAAGCCCATACCCTCAAGGGCCTGCTCGGCACCTTTTCCGCCCACCGGGGCACCCAATTTGCCCTGGAACTGGAAACCCTGACCAAAGCTGGCAGCCTGAAAGGCGCAGAAGACCTGGTGCGCAAGATCGTTGCCGAGATGGAAGCGGTGGCAGCTGCCCTTAGCCGAACTTAGTTAGGCTGAGTCAGGGTTGGCCTGCCTGAAAGGTGAACAAGGGGAGAAGAGGCCGAGGGCCGTCCCCTACTCAGGGGAGGCGTAGGTCGATTGCGGCGACGGCCGGGTCGGGGTTGGCCTGATAGGCCAAGGTGCCCAGGCGTGGTGCCGGCAAGAGGCGGTCCAGGGTGGCCAGGTTTTCCTCGAAGCGGCTCATGGCTGGATCGATCTGGTTGGCGACCCAGCCCACCAGGGGCAGGTCCCGGGCAATTATGGATTCGGCGCTGAGCAGGGCGTGGTTGATGCAGCCCAGGCGCATGCCTACTACCAGGATTACCGGTAGTTGCAGGGCCACCGCCAGGTCGGCGGCGTCCAGGTCGGGACCCAAGGGCACGCGGAATCCCCCCACGCCTTCCACCAATACCACTTCGGCCAGGGGCTGCAGGGCCGCGAAGGCCTGGCGGATGACGGCCGTCTCGATGGGGCGGCCAGCTTCGACAGCGGCGATGTGGGGGGCGATGGGGGGAGCGTAGAGGTAGGGATTCACCAGGTCCCGCGGGGCAGCCACCGAGGCGGCTGCCATGAGGCGCCGCACGTCCTCGTTTTCACCGTCGGCTTCGATGCCGGCAGCGACCGGCTTCATCGCCAGGGCAGAATAGCCGGCGCCGCGGGCGGCGTGGAGCAGGGCGCAGGCGGTGAAGGTCTTGCCGATTTCGGTGTCGGTGCCGGTGATGAAATAGCCGTGGCGCATGGAATGTCTTTGTCTGAAAAAAGTCGGTTCAGCCTTTCAAGGCCTGGGGTGTTGCGGCCCGGGAATCACTTGAGAGCGGTACACAGGATGACGTCGTAGGTGGCGGGGAGGCCGGCCGGGGTGCGGAATTCCTCGTAGCGGGCTTCTACCGCCCGCCAGGCACTCCGGCCGAGCAGGACCGGGCGGCGCGGGGCGCCGACCTGGTTGGCGCCGATGTCCTTGATGGCGCGCAGCAGGCTGCGCAGGTCCGGGTAGTGCAGGGCCAGGCGCCGGCGCTCGATGCGCACCTCCTTGAGGCCGGCGGCCAGGGCGGCGGCGGCGCTGCTTTGGGGCGGGGCGAAGGGCAGCACGTGGCGATGCCGGTCGATGCCGGCAAAGGCAGCGTCGATTTCGGCGAAGGTGCCGGGCCCCAGGGTGCTGAAGGCCAGCTGTCCACCGGGCACCAGGACCCGGGCGGCTTCTGCCAGGCTCTGGTGCAGGTCGCACCACTGCAGGGTGAGGCTGGACCAGTAGAGGCCGAAGCGGCGGTTGGCAAAGGGCAGGGCCTCCACGTCGGCGCAGACCGCCGGGCGCTCCGGGGTCTGGGCGCGGGCCCGGGCCAGCATGGCCGGGGCGAAGTCGGCCAGTACCAGGGGGTGGTCGGGGAAGCGTTCGGCGAGCAGGCGGGCGCCGTAGCCGGTACCACAGCCGGCGTCGAGAAGCAGGGTGCCAGGGGGCGGCGGCGTCAGCAGATCGGCCAGGGCAGCGCATACCTGGCGCTGCAGTTGGGCCGACTGGTCATAGGAGGCGGCAGCCCGGTCAAAGGAGCGGCGAACGAGAGCCTTGCTCATGATTGGCGGGGCGGCAGGGAGCCGCCGGCGGCGAAGGCCGCCAGACTGCGGGCAAAACGCTCCGGGGCGGCGAGGAAGGGACAGTGGGCCACACCGGGGAAGATTTCCAGGCCGGCCTGGGGCAGCGTGGCGACCAGCCATTGGGCGGCGGCCAGGGGCATCAGGGGGTCCTGGTCGCCGTGGAGCAACAGGCAGGGCTGGGGCAACTGTGGCGTCAGAGTGCGCAGGTCCAGGTCCCGCAGCCAATCCAGACCCCGGGCCAGGGTGGCCGGGGCCGGCAGGGGCGCCCGGGTGAGGGGGGCGAGACGGCGGGTGATGGCCCGGGCCTGGGCATCGCCCTGGTTGATCAGGGCCGCGAAGCGGGAGAGCACGGAGATGAGCACCGAGTCCGGCTGCTCCCGCACGGCGGCGCTGAAGGTGGCGAGCAGTTCCGGCGTCTGGCCGGCCAGCCAGTCCGGCCCCTGGGTAAAGCAGGGAGTGCCGGCCACCAGCACCAGGCGGGCTATCTTCGCCGGGGCCTGCTTGGCCATGAGTTGGGCCAGCAGGGCGCCCAGGGACCAGCCCACCAGGGTGCAGCCTTCGGGCAACTGGTCGAGCAGCCAATTTACCGTGGCGGCGACGCTGTTGTCGGGCAGATCCGGGGTGCCGTGATAACCCGGCAGGTCGAGGCGGCGCAGGTCGAAGTCGGCCTCCAGGACTGCCGCCAGTTCGTCCCATACCCGGCGATCCAGGCCCCAGCCATGCAGGAGGGCGATGGTCGGACGGCTCACGAGTCGGCTTCCATGACTGCAGCGGGCTTGTTCTGCTGCTGGGGTGGGGGCGCCAGGGATGCGAGGGCCTGCAGGGCTTCCACCAGGGCATCGACCTGGACTTCGCTATGGGCGGCGGAGAGGGAGATGCGCAATCGCGCCTGGCCCTTGGGCACGGTCGGCGGGCGGATGGCGGGCACCCAGAAGCCCCGTTCGAAGAGGCCCCGGGCCAGGGCCAGGGTGGCCTGGTTGCTGCCGACGACCAGGGGCTGGATGGGGGTAATGGACTCGGGCAGGGACCAGCCGGTGCTTTGGCACAGGGGTTCCAGGCCCAGCCGCAGGCGGGCGATGAGGCTGCGCAGGTGCTCGCGCCGGCTTTCCCCGGCCTTGATCAGTTCCAGGCTTTGCAGCAGCCCCAGGGCAATGGCCGGGCTGGAGGCGGTGGTGAAAATGTAGCTGCGGCTCTTCTGCAGCAGCATTTCGATAATCTTGGCGCTGGCGGCGACGAAGGCGCCGGAGACGCCGGCCGCCTTGCCCAGGGTGCCCATATACACCACCCGGGGCGAGGGGGGCAGGCCCCAGTATTCGGCGCTGCCCATGCCATCCCGGCCGAGGACGCCGAAGCCGTGGGCGTCGTCGATCACCAGCCAGGTGTCGTAGCGCTCGGCCAGCTCGTAGAGGGCATCCAGGGGCGCTAGGTCGCCGTCCATGCTGAACACGGCATCGGTGAGGATCATCTTGCGCCGGGCGGTGCTGGCGGCCAGCTGCTTTTCCAGGGCTTGCAGGTCCAGGTGCGGATAGCGGTGGCTGTCAGCCCGGGAAAGCTGCACGGCGTCGATCAGGGAGGCATGGTTCAGCTTGTCGGCGAAGATGGCGTCGCCCCGGCCCACCAGGGCCGGCACGATGCCCAGGTTGGCCATGTAGCCGGTGGAGAAATACAGGGCCCGCTGCCGGCCGACGAACCAGGCCAAAGCCTCTTCCAGTTGATGGTGGGGGCGCAGGTGGCCGCTCACAAGATGGGAGGCGCCAGAGCCGGCACCCCAGCGCAGGGCGCCATTGGCCACCGCCTGGGCGATGGAGGGATCGTTGGCCAGGCCCAGGTAGTCGTTGCTGCAGAAGGACACCAGGGTCTTGCCGTCCACTACCGCTTCGGGACCGCAGGCCGAGTCGAGAATGCGGCGGCGGCGGGTGAGGCCCTCGGCCTCCAGGGCTTCCAGTTCGTCGTTGAGATGTTCCCAGATCATGGCTGCAGGGCGACCTCCAGGGCTTGGGCGGCGCTGCTGCAGAGGTGCTGCACCTCTTCCGGCGTCAGGATGTAGGGGGGCATCAGATAGACCGTGTTGCCGATGGGGCGCAGCATGATGCCCCGCTCCAGCCCGGCCTTGTAGTAGCGGCGGGAGAAGCCGGCATCGGCACCGTCCACGTCAAAGGCCAGGATCATGCCCCGGCGCCGGTAATGGCGTACCCGGGGATGGCTCTTGAGGGGTGCCAGGGCGGCGTCGAGCTGGTCGGAAAGGGCCCGGTTGGCGGCGATGACCTGGTCCTGCGCGAAGATATCCAGGGTCGCCAGGGCCGCCCGGCAGGCCAGGGCGTTGCCGGTGTAGGAATGGGAGTGGAGAAAGCCCCGGGTGACGGAATCGTCGAGGAAGGCCTCGTAGATCCGGTCGGTAGTCAGTACCACCGACAGGGGCAGGTAGCCGCCGGTGATGCCCTTGGAGAGGCAGAGGAAATCCGGGCGAACGGTCTTGCCATCCAGCGTGGCCTGCTCGTGGGCGAAGAAGCTGCCGGTGCGGCCAAAGCCCACGGCGATTTCGTCGCAGATCAGGTGCACCCCGTAGCGGTCGCACAGCTGGCGCGCCAGGCTGAGATAGAGCGGGTCGTGCATGGCCATGCCGGTGGCGCATTGCACCAGGGGCTCGACGATGAGGGCGGCGATGTGCCGGTGGTGCTCGGCCAGATGGGCCTCCAGGGCGGCGGCGGCGCGGCGGGCCACGTCGGCGGCGGTTTCCCCGGGCTGGGCCTGGCGCGCGTCAGGGGAGGGCAGCACGGCGGCGGCCCGGATCAGGGGGGCGTAGGCATCCTTGAACAGGGCCACGTCGGTTACCGCCAGGGCGCCCACGGTTTCGCCGTGGTAGCTGCCGGCAAGGCAGAGGAAGTCCCGCTTCTCCGGCTGGCCGCTGTTGCGCCAGTAGTGGAAGGACATCTTGAGGGCGATTTCTGTCGCCGAGGCGCCGTCGGAGGCGTAGAAGGCATGGCCCAGGGCGCCCCCCACCAGGGCTGAGAGGCGCTCGGATAGGGCGACTACCGGCTCGTGGGTGAAGCCGGCCAGGATCACATGCTCCAGCTGCTCCAGCTGTTCCTTGAGGGCGGCATTGATGCGCGGGTTGCGGTGGCCGAAGAGATTGACCCACCAGGAACTGACCCCGTCCAGGTAGCGTTTGCCGTCGAAATCCGTGAGCCAGGCGCCTTCCCCAGCGGCGATGGGGATCAGGGGCAGGCCGTCCGCCGCCAGGTGGTGCTGCATCTGGGTGCACGGGTGCCAGACAGCGGCGAGGCTACGGTCCAGGAGGCGACGGTTTTGGGACATGGGGATGGGGGCGGGTGGTTCAGCAGAACCTGATATTGTACTCGCCGCCCCAGGGTGGGGGCAAAAGCGCTGCTAGAATACGCCGCTGCCATGCCGCGACCCCCTGGCGGGGCCGGCTTCAGGAGACTTGGTTTTAAAACATAACAGGCTGTCACCAGCAAAAAAGGTTGGGAAGGAACAACAACGCATGAAGAACATGAAACTTGGCTGGAAGCTCTTTCTGCTGGTCGCCCTGGCGGTGATGGGATTTGTCATCAACGCCGGCCAGGGCCTGTATCTGCTCAAGAGCAACCTCCTCGAGGATCGCAAGCTCAAGACCAAGAACGTGGTCGAGACGGCCCATGGCATCCTGGCCCATTACCGGGCCGAACAGGTGGCCGGCCATCTCTCCGAGGACGAAGCCAAGGCTGGGGCCATTGCCGCCGTGCGTCGCCTGCGCTACGAGGGCAACGAATACTTCTTCATCAATGACTTCCAGGCCCATTCCCTGATGCATCCGATCAAGCCGGAGCTGGAAGGCAAGGACATGTCGGACACCAAGGACAGCCAGGGCGTCCGCCTGTTCTACGAGATGTCCCAGGTGGCTGCCCAGAAGGGCGAGGGCTACGTCTCCTACATCTGGCCCAAGCCCGGCAGCCCGGAACCGGTGGGCAAGATTTCCTACGTCAAGGCTTTCAAGGACTGGAACTGGGTAGTGGGTTCCGGCATTTACGTGGATGACGTGGATAAGGTCTTCATGTCTGCCGCCCTGGCCCAGGGGGGGCTGGCGGTAGTAGGGCTGTTGCTCCTCATCGGTTTTTCCTTCTACCTGGTGCGCAATATCGTCGGCCCGGTGCAGCGCATGCAGGGCGTCATGGAGTCCCTGGCCGAGGGGGATCTGAGCATTCAGGTTTCCTCCGATGCCAAGGATGAAATCGGCCTGATGATGCAGGCTGCCGAAACCATGGTCAGCCGTACCAAGAGCGTCATTCTGGACGTCCTGGCCAGTGCCGATTCCCTGGCCAATGCCTCGGACCAGGTCAGCATCACCTCCCAGACCCTGTCCCAGGCCGCTTCCGAGCAGGCCGCCAGCGTCGAGGAAACCTCCGCCTCGGTGGAGCAGATGTCGGCTTCCATCGACCACAACAAGGACAATGCCCACCTGACCCAGAACATCGCCACCAAGGCGGCGGCCGATGCCCTGGCCGGTGGCCAGAAGGTACGGGCGACGGTAGAGGCGATGAAGGAAATTGCCAGCAAGATCGGCATCGTCGATGAAATCGCTTACCAGACCAACCTGCTCGCCCTCAATGCCGCCATCGAGGCGGCCCGGGCCGGGGATCACGGCAAGGGCTTCGCCGTGGTGGCCGGGGAGGTGCGCAAGCTGGCCGAGCGCTCTCTCGCCGCTGCCCATGAGATCGGCCAGCTGGCGGGCAGGAGCGTGGAATTGGTGGAAGAGGCCGGGGTGATGTTCGACGACATGGTGCCCCACGTGGAAAAGACGGCCCAGCTGGTGAAGGAAATCGCCGCCGCTTCCGAAGAGCAGGCGGGTGGTGCCGGCCAGATCAACCAGGCCATCAGCCAGGTGAACCAGACCACCCAGCACAATGCCAGCGCCTCCGAGGAATTGGCCGCTACCGCCGAGGAGCTGCACTCCCAGGCGATCAAGCTGAAGGACAATATCGCCTTCTTCAAGGTGGATTAGGGAGGAGTGGGGGCAGGCCTTTGCCTGAAGTACCCATGCAAAAGGGCGGCCGTTGTGGCCGCCCTTTTTACGTCTGAGCCTGGTCGCTCAACTCAATGCAGTAGGCGTGGCGGTTGCTCGCCTTCTTCTTCCGGCATTTCCGTGTGCATCAGCTCGCCCTCGCCGTTGGGGTAGAGGGGGGCGCCGCAGTCGTCGCAGAATTCGAAGGGGAAGCGGTGGTCGTGGATGACGAAGTGGGTGAGGCCGCATTCCCGCAGGGTGGCCTCGATTTCGGCAACGCAGTCGGTATTTTCATCCTCTTCCCCGAGCAGGACCCAGACCACGCCATGGACCACTTCCGGGCGATCCTTGAGGGAAAAACCGATGCGGTATTCCTCCAGGCGCTGATCGTAGAAGGGGCCGATGGCCACCTGCAGACCCTCCGGCGCCACCTCCAGGGCGGTTTGCAGGAAGGCGGCCGAGGCGCGCAGGGAATAGGGTCGGGATGCCTTGTCGGCCTGGCGGCAGGCGGAATGGTAGGCATCGGGGAGCAGGGCCTCGTAGGCGCAGCCGGTCAGCAGCGGCTCCAGGGCGGAGCCGCCCTGGCGGCCCCATTGCTCCCGGGCCACTTCCTTGCTGCCGTCGCTCTCGTGCCAGAAGAACAGGGGCTGGCCCCGGGGCACGGCAACGGCGCAGAGCAGATAGCGGGTATCGGAAAGGAAACGGTTGGTTTCGGGCAGGTCGGCCGGATTCACCTTCATGTCGCCGCCGGCCAGGGCTCGGGCGCCCAGCTCGGCGGTGAGGCGGAAGGTGTCGGCGTAGCTGCGGGGCAGCTGGTCGGGGCTGAACAGCAGATCCACCGCGGCCACCCGGGCGGTGCTGCCGAGCACATGGCCAGCCAGCTGGGCCTTGAGGGCTGCGAGGGTGTCCTTGGGTATGGTGCCGGAAGGGATGCCGTAACGGGACCAGGTCAGCACCGGCGCCGCCAGCAGCAGCACGTCGTAGTCCGCTCCCTGGTGCTGCAGCACGCAGGACTCGGCCCGGGATTCGATCATGTCCGCCAGTTCGTCGTGGGCCCGGGGGTTGGTTTCGTAGAGCTGGTCCAGGGCGCCGGCGAGTTCCTCCTCGTTGCCATCCCGCAGCAGGTTGTCCACCAGGGGGGCCAGGCGGGCTTCCCAGAAGGCGTCTTCCAGGCGGCCACCGGATTCGGCCAGTCCGGCGGCAAGCCTGGTCAGCTGGGTGACATCGTGGGAGACACGGGAGCGGGGGCCGAAGCGGGGTCGTTTCATGGGGACTCGGAGGTGAAGGTGACTGATGGGGACTGAAGCGAGGGCGGATTTTATCAATCCGGAGCACCCTGCGACCGGGGCGACAGTAAAAACTCTCGCGAACCCGGCTCGGGAAGGGCAGGAGAAACGGCAGCGGCAGTTGGCCTTCGTCGTCCTGCCCGCAGGGATTGAAGTATTCCAGCTGTTGCCGGAGTCGGGGAACGGGATTCCAGCAGGGCTCTCTAAAGGCCCGTAGCAGGCCTCCAGAGAGGGCGGCGTGCCATAATGCCCGCCACCTCGCGTTTATTGCCCATCGATTTTGCCATGATTTTTGTCATCTCCCCGGCCAAGAGCCTGGATTTCGAGACACCACCCCGGGTGGCGGAATATACCCAACCGGACTTCCTTTCCCGCTCTGCAACATTGATCGAGCGTCTGCGCCAACTGGCCCCGGCGGACCTTTCCCGGCTGATGGGCATCAGTGATGCCCTGGCGGTACTCAACGTTACCCGCTATGCGGACTGGCAGCTACCCTTTACCCCGGCGAACGCCAAGCAGGCCCTGCTGGCCTTCAACGGCGACGTTTATGATGGCCTGGATGCCGATTCCCTGGCGCCGGAAGCCCTGGCCTGGTGCCAGCAGCATTTGCGCATCCTCTCCGGCCTGTACGGCCTGCTGCGGCCCCTGGACCTGATCCAGCCCTACCGCCTGGAAATGGGCACCCGCCTGGACAATCCGGTGGGCAAGGACCTCTACGCCTTCTGGGGCGAGGACATCACCCGGGCGGTCAACGCCGCCCTGCCTGAATCGGGGCCGGCGGTGCTGGTGAACCTGGCCTCGGAGGAATACTTCAAGTCGGTCAAGCCCAAGGCCCTCAAGGCGCGCATCGTCAATTGCGTGTTCGAGGACTGGAAGGACGACCAGAACGGCGGCAAGTTCAAGATCATCAGCTTCTACGCCAAGCGGGCCCGGGGCCTCATGGTGCGCTACGCTGCCAGCCACCGCATCAGCCAGCCCGAGGGGCTGCAGGGCTTCAACCTTGAAGGCTACGCCTTCGTTCCCGAGGTTTCCGACGCCGATACCTATGTCTTCCGCCGCCGTCTGGCGGCCTGACGCGAACCACCTGGAGCCGCTTTTTCATGCGTTTCGAGCATCTGGTCGAGATCAACGACCTCAATAACCCCCTGGCCTTCAATCTCAGCCGGACCCAGCTGTGGGCCGGGCTCATGGCCCGGGTGGAGGATTCCCGTCCCTTTCTGCCGGGCATGGACGAATGCCTGATCCTGGAGCGGGAGGCTGCCCTGGTGCGGCGTCTGCTGCGGTTCGGTGGCGTGGAAATCCGCGATACGGTGACCTTCGTCGAGGAGGAGTGGGTCTGCTTCACCACCGAGCCCTCGGCCCAGCATGCCGGCGGCACCCTCACCATCCGCATTGAAACGCCCCGGCTGGACCTGCCCGAGCAGCTTTTCCTGCGTTTTACCTACGCCACCTCCCTGGCCGAAAGCGGCGATCCGGAGGATCGGGCCTACGCCAAATACATCGAGGCCGCCTACCATGCCTCGGACATGGATACGGTGCAGGAGATCCGTCGCCTGGCGGAGTCCGAGCGGGCCCACTAACCGCCGCTTGGCTCAGGAACGCCCCGCTTGTTTCCACCATTGGCAGGCTACCGTGGACATGATGTCCGGAGGCCTGCCAGTCCCGTATGCCCCGCCTGGGGGGTGTGAATACCCCGCATCTGGGGACCTCCGGAACCCGTGTGCTTGCGCAGTGCCGAGAGTAGTTCGGCACTGCCGGTGAGAGAGGGCGTGACATGGCGAGTCCCAGGGCCAGCCAGGGCGGTCGTTTCGGCAAGTCCAAGGTTTTCGGCCAGACCGTGGTGGTCCTTCAGGGCGGTGGCGCCTTGGGCGCCTACCAGGTCGGCGTTTACCGTGCCCTGCACGAGGCGGGTATCGAGCCCGACTGGGTGGTGGGAACCTCCATTGGCGCCATCAACGGCGCCCTGATCGTCGGCAACCGTCCCGAGCAGCGCCTGGCCAGGCTGAATGCCTTCTGGGACGCCCTCGGGCAGTCGGATCTGCCGCCGTGGTTCAATCCGCTCCTGGGCAACACGGAGGTTCTGGCGCGGGGTATTCCCGGATTTTTTGCCCCCAACCCCTTGAGTTTCTTAGGACCAGACTGGCCGGTGGGTATCGAACGGGCGGCCTACTACGACACCCAGCCCCTGCGCCAGACCCTGTCGGCCCTGGTGGATTTTGACTGGCTCAGGCAGCAGCCGATGCGGCTCACGGTCGGCGCGGTCAATGTGCGCAGCGGCGCCCTGGAATACTTCGACAGCAAGCGGGAAAGCCTGACCCTGGAGCACATCATGGCTTCGGGAGCGCTGCCCCCGGCCTTTCCAGCGGTGCAGGTGAATGGCGAGTATTACTGGGATGGCGGTATCTATTCCAATACTCCCCTGGAAGCGGTGCTGGACGACAATCCGCGCCGGGACTCCCTCATCTTCGCCGTCAATATGTGGCATCGCCGTGGGGCCGAGCCGGCATCCATCTGGCAGGCCCTGGGGCGGCAGAAGGACATCCAGTACGCCAGCCGTGCCGACAGCCACATCTTGCGTCAGTGCCAGTTGCACCGGTTGCGCCACATCATCCGGGAACTGGGCCAGCGCCTGCCGGCTGAGATGCAGCAAGAGCCGGAAATCAAGGAAATGATGGGTTATGGCTGCCTGACGAAAATGCACGTGGTACGCCTGCAGGCGCCCCGTTTGCCCAACGAGGACGCGACCAAGGACATCGATTTTTCGGCGGCGGGTATCGGCCTGCGTCGCCAGGCGGGCTATCGGGATACGCTGGCGGCCATCGATCGAGCCGAATGGAATGAGGACATGCCGCCTCTGGAGGGCATGCGTATCCAGGGGGGCGAATAAGGGCCGAGTACAGGGTCGACTACAGGGTCGACTACAGGGTCGAGCACTGGTGTATGGGTCCGAGGATGGGGCGAATACCGGGCTGAACACAGGACCGCGCCCACTTTCCGCTGGCGCTGGTGAACTCTGGCCCGGTCAGGCCCGGAGCTGAACTTCCCCGCTTCAGTCTTCCGTCACTTCTCCTGCGACATAGAGCCAGCGCCCCTTCCGGCGCTCGAAGTGGCTTTTCTCCTGCATCCGGTGGGCTCGGCCGCCCACCTTGTAGCGGGCGATAAATTCCACGACCCCTTGATCCCCATCCTCTCCCTGGTGCCTGACTTCCAGTCCTAGCCATTTCGGCTGGGGCGGGGTACTAGCGTCCAGATTCGGGGGGCAGGTTTCCGGGGCCCAGGTGGCCTTGAGGTAGTCGTTGAGACCCAGGGCATAGGCGGTGTAACGGGAGCGCATCAGGGCCGCCGGCGTCGGGGCCCGTTCGCCGCGGTGATAGCGGCCGCAGCAACTTTCGTAGGCAAGGCCCGAACCACAGGGGCAGGGAGAGGGTGGAACGGATGCTTTGGCGCGGGAGCGGGGCTGGGAGAGGGGCTTGGTGGCGGACATGGGGGAAACGGGAAGAAGGCGAACGGCAGAAATCAAACTGCCGCCCGGAGGCGGCAGGAGTGATGTGCTTTCGTGCGGCAGAATTACTTGATGTTAGCCACCGAAGCATACATCTGGGCAGGGGAGCGACTTGGCGCCACACTGGCGGAAGGCCCTTGCTGCCCCAGGGTGACCCGGGTGGATTCCTGCTGGGCTTCCTTGTTTTCTTCCGGGCGCTTCTGACGCTTGGCCTCGGCGGCCTGGGTCGCCTGGGTTTGGGCGGTTTCGCTGGTTTTCTGGATCGAGATACTGCTGTGGCTGCTGACGGCCTGGACCATGGGAGTTCTCCTACAGGGTTACAGGCTCATGGTAGCGCTTTTTCCCCCTTCTGACAGGGATCAATCCCCCTGCTCGGAGAGCGCCTGTTTACGCGGCTTTCGAAGCTTCGGCCAGGAGCGCCAGGGCGGCCTGGGGCGTAACGATGCGGAAATTCCCCAGGGCGCTGCGGCGCCGGGCCAGCTTGAGTACCAGCTTGTCCTTGCTGATCAGCCAGTGGGCGCCGGCCACCGCAGCCAGTTCAATGAATTTCTGGTCGTCCCGATCCCGGCACTTGGGCAGGGGTGGGGCCTCCACCCCGTCAGCCTGCCGTTCCACCAGAGCGGCGTAGCGGGCATAGATGGACGCCTGCCTTTCAGTATCCAGCTTGAACTGGGGATAGGTGAGTACCCGGGCGAGTTCGTCCAGGGTGGCACTGTTGGCCAGGGCGACAGCGGTGCCGGCCTCCAGGGCGAGACGCAAGGCCTGGACCGAGGGCTCCTCGAACATGTACAGGTCCAGCACCACATTGGTGTCGAGCACCCAGCGCAGGGGAGGGCAGGAAGGCTTTTCGGCAGGAGGCATGGCGGGGAGGGAGTTGGGGAGACACTGGGGAGGCGCCATTCTACCCGAGGCTGCCCCTGGGTCTCCCCGGGTCAATCCATTGCAGGGAACCTAATAGGCGCTAGCAGTATGGGCTGGCTACAGGCGCTAAGGTACGGATGTGAAATTGACAGATTTAGTCGAATTTTTTCGAATAACCCATTGTTATAACCGCATTGGTTGCATCGCCAGTCAGTCCGAAACTGATAGACGGCTCAATGGTTTCGCGGTCGGATATGCGATGGGTGTAAGCCAGGCGGGTGCTGACCGGGGTGGTTTTTGACCAAATCACCGGCACATTGTCCACTAATGTGGATGAATAGTTATAAAGCATTATCTGGCCAGTAAAAGTGGACCTTTCGCTGGCGAGAAAGGATGCTCCCATAGTAAAGCCATAGCGATTGCCAGGCTTTATTTTTAGACCGAAGTATTCAGCCGTTTTATATACAGTAACATCAGCGCCCGCAAAAACTACGACTGGATCGAAATTCCTGATCCAGGTTAGTCCGCCGGAGAATGCCCAATGCCCGGAGCCAATCTGCATGTATGTTGGATCTCTGGAGTCCCTGGCTAGATTTTTATCGCCGGTGAATCGTTTCGCATCTTGTTGGTATGCTTGGAGGTTTTTACAGCCGGTGGCGATGTCCGAGTTGGTTTGTGCCAGGCTTGTATTGCAGATGCTGCTGTTGTAGAAGGAGCTTTGGGAAGCGTTTGGGGATTGATAAGGATTTCTTCCAGTCGGAGCTTGTATTGAGCCGTTCAATACCCATTCAGATAAATTGGAACTATTTTGTGAAAGGCTATACTTTAAGCCAACTTTGATGTCACCGACCCCATTTCGAGTATTTCCACTAGGGTCGCTATCGCCAACTTGGCTTTCCCTATAGGTAAAGAAATAGGGTACTGAAAGATTGGCTTCTAGTTGGTTCGATAAACCGTACGATAGCTGGGCCATTACTGCTGTAGCGGTATCCGATTGAAATTGGTGGGTGTTTCTTATAATTGAACCGGAGAGGTCGATGCTCTTTTTTTGCGGGGATAAAAGGACTGCTTGATTGCGTATCGCGCTGTAATCCGCGACGAAATCCTCTTCTTCCTTCTGTTTGCGTGGTGGAAGAGGCTGCGCCGACAGGGCGTCTGGCCCACTATCCTGTGATTTTTGTGGGCTACCTTCATTACCGCGGCCACGTACGTGGCGCAATAAGAGCGCCTCACTGTTGGCTTCTGTCAGCTTCAGGGGCGTGCGCTGGGCTGTCTGTATGGTGCCAAGTGAGGATTTTATTGAAAATACCCCATTATTAAATGATATTTGTCCAATCAGAATGTCGCCATTTTTTGATTCGAGACGGTAGCTGGCTTTATCTGAATATGACTCGATCTTGTCTAGCGGTATTGTTATTAAATCTTCGCCAGATCGGAAAGTTAAATGGTGTGCGCTGAGTTCAATCGGTGTTCCATTGACTACCTGGCCATCATTGATGGTAACTTTCCCGAGGGCGAGCGTGGTGATGGGAGTTCCAATTAGGCATGCTAGAACCAGTGTCTTAACGAAGCCCTTGCCAGTATGGGTGTTCAAATGTAATGGCATTTCTGATTGCTTGTATTTTTGAATTGTTGAAGTCGTTCTGTTGTTCAGCGGGCAGGTTTTTCTTGTTTTTTTTGTCTAGCACCGCAAGGGCATAGCCCGTCCATTCGTCTAGAAATAAATCAGGGGCTAGTCTTACATCGCCATTGTTAGGATCTGATAAATAGATTTGTCCATTCATGTATCCTCTGAATACAACAAAATGTTGGTATTCCCCTTTTTTTAAATGGACAATCAAGGAGTACTGGCTGCGAGTAAGTGTGTTGAAGTCAATTTTAAAACCTTCGGACAGAAATCCGAGTTTTTCAGCGGTGATTTTCAAGTCGTAGAGAGAAAATCCGAAGTCCTTTGATTTTTCCCATTCCCGTTCTGAGATGCTTTCCTTTATTGTTTTTAAAATTAGAGCCTCAGACGTTGGGGATTCCAAATCATAGGTTAATAATGTTGAAATTGATGCGGCGCCACAACTAAAATCTTCCGATTGCTTGACGGTTTTCTTGAATTTGGCTTGTCGCCAGGTAGTTGGTGCTTGGGGCGGTTCGGCGAAGGCTTCGCTGGTGAATAGGAAAATAAGCGCAAAAAAAATGGGGGGAATTCCCCCCATATTTAAAAGCTGCATAAGTGCTTAATAGCCGGAGAGGGAGTACATGCTGGCCAGACCGTAATAATTAGATCCGAGACCGCTATATACGCTTGCGGCAGAATAGTAGTAAGCAGCCGTGGTACCCGTGTATTGGCGGCCGTAAGACGCGTAGCTCTGCGCATAGCGCGAATAGACGTCGCCATAGGTGGACAGCGTGGCGGCATAGCCGGTGCCCTTGACAGACTGGAGTTCAGCAGTGGTCAGAGGCTCTACGGTTTGCGCGGAATTGCCGAAGACAGCGGTTGCCGGGATCTGGCTGTCCGCCATTGCCGGAATGGATAAAGCAGACAGAAGTGACAGCAAGACGAGCTTTTTCATCCAATCATCTCCCTACATAATCAGTTAAAAATCGTAAAAAATGCAATTGGATTATACCAAGTGGATGTTTTGCGTCAATCGTGCGCCCCTTTTTGCGGACGCTAACGGAAAATTGGCTAAGTCACTGAAAACGTTGGCCTCACATATCGCGAGCATCCTTTGCTGATTGTCTCCCCAATCGCCAACGCCGCAGTCAGCCCCGGTGATTCGATGCCGAAAAGATTGATCAAGCCTGCCATCCCGTGGGTTTCCGGTCCCTGGATGAGAAAGTCGGCTGCAGGGGCGTTGGGGATTCCGATCTTGGGGCGGATGCCGCTGTAGGCCGGCTGCAGGGCAGCATCGGCTAGGTCTGGCCAGTATTTGCG
>DATEZY010000065.1:0-3349 GCA_035255085.1 Azospira sp.
ATCCCTCATCGAAGTGGGCAATCACCTGGGCATGGAAGTGATCGCCGAGGGCGTGGAGACGGAAGCCCAGCACCGCTTTCTCGGGCACCATGGCTGCCATACCTTCCAGGGCTACCTGTTCGGCCGGCCGGTGCCCGGGGCAGAGTTTGAACAGCTCCTGGCCTTGCACTGAGGCCCTGGAGGCAGCGCAGGCCCCGCGCCGATCCATGGTGCTACAGTGCCAGCAGATAAAGGCAGGCGGACACGGTGACCAATGACCCGAGCGTTGTCAGCAGGATCACCCGGGCCACCAGGGCGGCTTCCCGACCATAGAAATTCGCCAGCATGAAAGGCCCGGTGCCGGTGGGCAGGGCGCTGAGGAGCAAGGCCGAATTGGCCCACAGTGCCGGCAGTTCGAAGACGCGGAAGGCGAAGAAGGCGGTAATCAGGGGTTGCAGCAGCAGCTTGGCGAGCACCAGCCCGAGGGTTCCATCGCGCCGGCCCTCCTGCTTTTGCGCCAGGAACGCCCCCAGGGAGACCAGGGCGCAGGGCGTCGCCGCCGTGCCCAGCAGGGACAGGAACTGGCCCATGGCCGGCGGCAGCGGCGCCCCGGCAGAGGACCAGGAGGCGCCCAGCACCGGGGCGACGAGCAGGGGATTGGTGGCCAGGGACCTGCTCACCTTGGCCAGGGCGCGAAGGGGATGTTTTTCCTGCTGCAGGCTGATTTCCACCAGCACGATGCCGAGGGCAAACAGGGCGCAGGCGACGATCAGGGTGGCGACGATGGCAGGCAGAAAGCCCCCGTCGCCCAGCACCAGCACGCACAGGGGGATGCCGAGGAAGCCGGTGTTGGCATAGGCGGCGCTCAGCCCGTCGATGCTCGCATCGGCCAGGCGGCGTAAGTGGCGCAAGCGCCGCAGGCGGCAGACCACGGTCACCCCAAAGACCAGGAAACAACCGGCGCAGACCGAGGCGACAAAGCCCGGCTGCCAGATCTGGGTCCAGGTGGCCGTCGCCGTCACCTTGAACAGCAAGGCGGGTAGGGCCAGCCAGACGACGAAGCGATTGAGTTCCGACGCTGCCGCCTCGCCCAGGCACTGAAAGCGGCGGCAGACATAACCGGCGAGGATCAATCCAAAAATGGGCAGGACGACATTGATGATGGAAGACATGGGCGGGTCGGCAGTGAAGATAGGAGCAGCTTAGGATTCCCGCTTGATACCGTCCAATGCTATATAGACACATAATAAATACCAAAACCGCATCAATCATCAGCACCCCATGACGATCAACCCATGACCATCAACTTCCGGCAGCTGCGCTATTTCGTCGCCCTGGCCGACACCCTCCACTTTGGCCAGGCCGCTGCCCGGCTGCACATCTCCCAGCCGCCCTTGAGCCGGCAGATTGCGGCCCTCGAAGAGGAACTCGGCGTCGCCCTGTTCAAGCGCAGCACCCGGCAAGTGGAACTGACGGCGGCGGGGCGGCATTTTCACGAGCAGGCCCTGCGCATCGTCGACTCCCTCAACACGGCGGTGCGCAGCACCCAGGCCACGGCCCGGGGCGAGCTGGGGGTGCTGCGGGTCAGCTTCACCAGTTTTGCAGCCTGGAGCCTGCTGCCGCCCCTGATCAGGGCCTATAGCGACGCCTATCCCCAGGCCGACATCCAGCTCAACGAGGTACTGCCCCGGGAGCTGAACGACACCCTGATTTCCGGCAACGCTGACATCGGCATCGCCTTTCCCTGGCAGCGCCCCCCGGGACTTGAATACCTACCGGTGTACGCCGAGCCGCTGTGTGCCGTGCTGCCCCAGGGGCATCGGCTGGCCCGGAAGCCGGAGATCGCGGTAGGCGAACTCGCTGCCGAGCCGTTCATCACCTTGCCCGCCGCCACGGCGCCGGCACTGCACGAACTGGTGATCGGCTGTTGCCGGGACCACGGCTTCGAGCCCCACATTCGCCTGGAAACCCATCTGCAGCAGACCATCGTCAATCTGGTGGCAGAAGGCCTGGGGGTATCCCTGGTGCCCCAGTCCATGAGCAAGATGCAGTTGCCGGGCGCCGTCTTCCGCCCGGTATCCGCACCGCGCCTGGTCGAGCAGGGCGTCGTCTGGGCCGGCAGCAATGACAATCCGTGCCTCACCGGCTTTCTCGCTTGCGCCCGGGACTTCGGCGCCCTGGCTCAGGCCAGAGGCGGGGCCACCGCCGCCCAGCCTTGACCTGGCCACGCTATGGGAGACAATGGCCCACTCTCTGGAGCCCAACAATGACCACCATCACCCTCTACGAACAAAAGCATGAGGAAGACAAGCTCGCCCTGGCCCGGGCGGTGCAGTTCATCCAGACCAACCACCCCTGGCTCAGCCGGATTGCCAAGGAAGGGCAGCCAATCCTGCGCGCCAATGCCAGCGCAAGATCCAAACTGGAGAAGCTGATCCAGCTGGCTGACCGCATCGGTAACGCGACCCAGGAGGTGGCGGCTTGCAAGGGTAGTGGCTGCGCCTACTGCTGCCACCAGGCCGTCATGCTGAGCGGGCTGGAGGTGGATAGGATCGAGAAGGACACCGGCCTGAAGGCGACACGGAATCTCAAGCCCTACGAATCCCAGGAGAACGCACGGCGCTTTGCCCGGACCCCCTGCCCCTTCCTCAAGGACGGCGGCTGTTCGATCTACGAGCACCGGCCGATTTCCTGCCGCCTGGCCATGAACCTGGGCGCCTCGCCCTTCTTCTGCAACACCGAGATCCCTCCTTCCGACAGCAAGATTGTGCACCTGGACCTCAAGGACTTCTGGCAACTGTATTTCGAAGTCACCAAGGCCAGCCAGCTGGGCGACATCCGCGACTTTTTCCCTGGCTGAGTGTGGCTGCCGACGACCTGAACCAGCCCGCCCCCGGATTGGCCGCCCCGCCCAGGCACCAACGAGCGTTGCGATGAACTCCAGGCCTCGCCCCCCCGCCGATAGCGTCCGCCTGTTTCTGGCCCTCTGGCCGGCGCCGCGCCAGCGGGCGGCCCTGGCCCACCACGGCGGGGAGTGGCTGTGGAATCCCACCCCCCGCCTGGTGGCGCCGGGCAATCTGCACCTGACCCTGCACTTCATCGGCAACGTTCCCGCCAAGCGCCTGCCCGAGCTGCGCCAGGCCCTGCGGGTGCCCTGCCAGCCCTTCGCACTGGATCTGGACCAGCCCCAGTTGTGGCCCCACGGCATCGCCGTCCTGACCCCCCAGGCCATTCCCCCGGCCCTGGCACAGCTGCACGCCGACCTGGGAGAGGTCTTGCATCGCCTCGATCTGCCCACCGAAACCCGGGATTTCCGCCCCCACGTCACCTTCGCCCGCCACGCCCAGGGAGCGGTGCCGCCCCCGGCCAT
>DATEZY010000066.1:0-6148 GCA_035255085.1 Azospira sp.
TGGCGGCCGGCATGAACGGCTTCCTGCCCAAGCCCTTCAATGAGTCCGACCTGGTCAAGCTGCTCCAGGACTGGCTGGGAGCGCCGGAGGAAGGGGGCGTTGGGGCTGTTCCGGCAACCCCGGCCGCTGCAGCCACCGGGGCCCTGCCAGGCGCGGCGCCGCTGCTGGCCGAGAGCGTGCTAGAAGGCATCGTCGAGCGCCAGAACCTGCCCCGGACGGAGTTTCTGGGGCGCTTCATCGCCACTTTCCTCGCCAGCGCGACGACGGAGGTCGATGCCCTGGTTCAGGGGACTCCCGATACTGTGGCCGCCGCCGCCCACAGCCTCAAGTCGGCGGCAGCCAATGTGGGCGCCGGGCAACTGGCCGACCTGGCCCGGGTGCTGGAAGCCGCCGCCCGGGAAGGGGCCTGGGACAGTGATCGGGCCCGGGAGGCCGCGCAGCGCCTGCCCGAAGTCTTCGCCGCCACCCGCGCCGCCCTGGAGCAGGCCCTGGCCCGGGGGGGCGAGGGTTCCGGCCCGGAACTGCTTTAGGCCCAGAATCTCCTACTTCGTTGAGGCAATTCGAGGTGTCACCTTTTTCAGCTTATATGGCTCACCGCCGGTTTATCTTGTATATATGCCATTCGTTTAACGTTAGGCGCCACCAATTCTTGTCGCACGCAGAGGAAAAATCGTCATGGCAAAAACCGTAACCATTTCATCGACAGAAAACATCCAGTGGCCAGAATCTTGCAGCAAATGCTGTTCGAATGAAACTCTGGCGTTTGCAAGCGCCACTAGTGGCCGCGTCACTTCCGTCTCCCCCACGCTTACTGGCGCCGTACGCATCAAAAGTGAGCTTCTCGACCTTTCATTCCCTGTATGCAAAAACCACGCAAGTGGCTTAGGGATGGCCAATTTTTTTACTCGTAATACCTCAGGTATAAAGATGCTGCGAGGCTTTTTCTATCTACTCGGCCCGATTTCGCTGCTGATAGTTGGAACTTTCCTTTTTCGACTCGTAACACAGCATCAAAGCAAATCAGAACTTCCTCTTGGCATGATGAGCTTATTCGTTTTCTGTTCCACCATTTTTATCTTGATTCTTAATTCATATCGCACTCTGCCCGTACGCATCTCAAAGCAAACTGAAGATTTTGTTTCCATCAGGTTTGCAAACGATCTATATGCAAAAGAATTTGCACGTAAAAACCGACACCAGGTTATTGACAACTAGTGCCTAGCATTTCGGTCAAGGCCGCTCCTTTCAGTTAGCCAGGAATCTGATGGGGTGGCTGCCGGAATGTGCATATAGTTGTATCCCGACTAGCGCGACCGACCATCCCCCACGAATTGGGGGGCGCCAGAAAAGAAAGGGGCGGCAGATTTCTCTGCCGCCCCTTGTCTTTGGTGCGTGTGGCGGGCGGGGCAGGGCCCCGCTACCGCCTTAGTCCCGGCGCATCTGGGGGAACAGGATGACGTCGCGGATGTTGGCGCTGTCGGTGAGCAGCATCACCAGACGGTCGATGCCGATACCGCAGCCGCCGGTGGGGGGCAGGCCGTATTCCAGGGCCTTGACGTAGTCGGCGTCGTAGAACATGGCTTCCTCGTCACCGGCTTCCTTGGCCTTGGCCTGTTGCAGGAAACGGTTGGCCTGGTCTTCGGGGTCGTTGAGCTCGGAGAAGCCGTTGGCGATTTCCCGGCCGACGATGAACAGCTCGAAGCGCTCGGTGATTTCCGGATTGGCGTCGGAGGCCCGGGCCAGGGGGGAGACTTCCACCGGGTAGTCGATGATGAAGGTGGGTTCCCACAGGTTGGCCTCGGCCACTTCCTCGAACATCAGGAGCTGCAGGGCGCCCAGGCCGAAGCCGGGGTTCACTTCGACCTTCATTTCGGCCAGCTTCTTCTTCAGCCACTCGGCGTCGTTCAGCTCGGCTTCGGAGAAGCCCGGGCACTGGGCGCGCACGGCCTGGACCATGGTCAGGCGGGCGAAGGGCTTGGACAGGTCCAGCTCCCGGCCCTGGTACTGGAACACCTCGGTACCCAGGGCGTCCCGGGCGGCGTGGCGCAGCAGGCCTTCGGTGAAGTCCATGAGCAGCTTGTAGTCGGTGTAGGCCTCGTAGAACTCCATCATGGTGAATTCCGGATTGTGCCGGGGGCTGATGCCCTCGTTACGGAAGTTCCGGTTCACTTCGAATACCTTCTCGAAGCCGCCCACCACCAGGCGCTTCAGGTACAGCTCTGGCGCGATGCGCAGGTACAGTTCCATGTCCAGGGCGTTGTGGTGGGTGATGAAGGGCTTGGCCGAGGCGCCGCCGGGGATGGGGTGCATCATCGGCGTTTCCACTTCCAGGAAGCCGTGGCTCACCATGTAGTTGCGGATGGACTGGATCATGCGACTGCGGGCCACGAAGGTGAAGCGGGAGGCTTCGTTCATGATCAGGTCCAGATAGCGCTGGCGGTAGCGCTGTTCCACGTCGGTCAGGCCGTGGAATTTTTCCGGCAGGGGGCGCAGGGCCTTGGACAGCAGGCGGATTTCGGAGACCTGGACGGTCAGTTCGCCGGTCTTGGTCTTGAACAGGGTACCCACGGCACCGACGATGTCGCCGATGTCCCAATGCTTGAAGCCGTCGTACACCTCGGCGCCCACCAGGTCCACCTTGACGTAGAGCTGGATGCGGCCGGAAACGTCCTGGATGGTGACGAAGGCAGCCTTGCCCATGACCCGGCGCAGCATGATGCGGCCGGCCACTTTCACTTCCACCGGGGTCTCCAGCAGGGCTTCCGGAGTCTTCTCGCCGTACAGTTCATCGAGCTTGCCGGCGGTGTTCTCGCGGCGGAAGTCGTTGGGGTAGGCGGCGCCGGATTCGCGCCACTTGGCCAGCTTGGCCCGGCGCTCGGCGATGAGCTGGTTCTCGTCCTGGGGTTGTTCGATGGGAGCGTTGGAGTCGTTGGTCATGGTCGTCTGCCTGATATTTTGTTCGCTTACACGCCTTGCTTCAGGCTGGCCTCGATGAAACCGTCGAGGTCACCGTCAAGCACGGCCTGGGTATTGCCCACTTCGTAGTTGGTGCGCAGATCCTTGATGCGGGACTGGTCAAGGACGTAGGAGCGGATCTGGTGGCCCCAGCCGATGTCGGACTTGGCGTCTTCCAGCTTCTGCTGCTCGGCCTGCTGCTTGCGCAGCTCGTGTTCGTAGATGCGGGCCCGCAGCATCTGCCAGGCTTCGTCCCGGTTGCGGTGCTGGGAACGGTCGTTCTGGCACTGCACCACGATGCCCGTGGGCACGTGGGTCAGACGCACGGCGGAGTCGGTCTTGTTGATGTGCTGACCGCCGGCGCCGGAAGCGCGGTAGGTATCGGTCCGCACGTCCGCCGGGTTGATGTTGATCTCGATCGAGTCATCCACTTCCGGGAAGACGAACACGGAAGTGAAGGAGGTGTGGCGGCGGGCGTTGGAGTCGAAGGGGCTCTTGCGCACCAGGCGGTGGATGCCGGTCTCGGTGCGCAGCATGCCGTAGGCGTAGTCGCCGGCGATGCGTAGCGTGGCGCTCTTGAGGCCGGCCACGTCGCCTTCGGATTCTTCCAGCACCTGCACGTCGAAGCCCTTGCGCTCGCAGTAGCGCAGGTACATGCGCAGCAGCATGGAGGCCCAGTCCTGGGCCTCGGTACCACCGGCGCCGGCCTGGATTTCCAGGAAGCAGGGGCTGGGGTCCTGGGGGTTGTTGAACATGCGCCGGAATTCCAGCTGGGCGATGCGTTGCTCCATGCCGGCGCTGTCGGCGGACACGGCCAGTACCGTGTCGTCATCGCCTTCTTCCCGGGCCATGTCGAACAGGTCCTTGGCGTCGGTGAGGCCCTGGGCGACTTCCTGCAGGGTCAGCACCACCCCTTCCAGGGCTTTCTTTTCCCGCCCCAGATCCTGGGCGCGCTTGGCGTCATCCCAGACCGAGGGGCTTTCCAGCTCGCGGCTGACTTCGACTAGACGGACTTCCTTGGTGTCGTAGTCAAAGATACCTCCGAAGTTCCGCCGACCGGGTTTCCAGGTCGGCGAGTTTATTGGCAATGGCGTTGAGCTGTTCGGCTTCCATGTTTCTGATCTGCGTGGGAAAAGCCCAAAATTATACACTGGCTGGGCCTCTCCGGCGGCGCCCGTGGCGTTGGCGCAGGCGGGGAAGGAGTAAACTGGCGCCCCGGTTTTTTGCCCCGAAGGTTCCCGTGTCCCCATCCCCTGTCGTCTCGCCCCACGAACGCCTGCCGCGCGCCGCCTTGCTGCTTCTGGCGGCCCTGGCCCTGGGCTGGGGCCTCAACTGGCCGGTCATGAAAGTCGTCCTGCGGGAGGTGCCGCCCCTGTATTTTCGCGGCTCCTGCCTGTTCCTCGGTGGCCTGGGGGTACTCGCCATCGCCCGTTCCTCGGGCCATTCCCTGGTCATTCCGGAGGGGCGCCTGGGGCGGCTCCTGGCGGTGACTCTGACCAATATCATCGGCTGGAACGTGCTCGCCATCTACGGCGTCAGCCTCCTGCCCTCGGGCCGGGCGGCCCTGCTCGGCTACACCATGCCGCTGTGGGGCGTGCTGCTTTCGGCCTGGCTGCTGGGAGAGAAGCTGACCCGGCGGCGCCTGTTCAGCCTGGGGCTGGGCCTGGCCGGGGTGTTTTTCCTCATGGGCGGCAGCCTGTCCATTTTCTTCCAGGCACCGGTGGGGGCTCTGTGCATGATCGGCGCCGCCTGGTCCTGGGCCCTCGGGGTGGTGCTGCTGAAGCGCCTGCCGGTGGGCATGCCGACCACCTCCCTGACCGGCTGGATGATGGTGCTGGGCGGACTGCCCATGGTGCTCGCCGCCATCCCCCTGGAAACGGCGGCATTGAAGGTGCCCAGCTTCTGGCCGGCCTTCGGCCTGGCCTACAACGTGGTGGTGGCCTTCATGTTCTGCTACTGGGCGTGGAACCGCATCGTCCTGATGGTGCCGGTGGGGGTGTCGTCCCTGTCGTCCCTGGTGACGCCCCTGGTGGGGGTGCTGGGGGGCATGTTGTTCCTCGGCGAGCAGCCGGGCTGGCATGAAGGCGTGGCGGCCTTGCTGATCCTGGGGGCGGTGGGGACGGTGTCGCTGAAGCGCTAAGGCGCTAAGGTGCTGCGCCGCTGATTGCGGGGCGGGAGGCCCCTGGCGAGCCGGGCTGGAGACTCGGGTCGGAGAACCGGCAGGAGCCCGGCCGGTTCGCCAGGGGAGGGCTGCGGCCTATTTCTTCGCCAGTTGCTTTTCCAGTTCATCCACCCGGCGCTTCAGGGTGGCGATCTGGCCGTTGAGTTGGCCGGTGAGGGCGCCGACGTTGAGGAAGGTTTCGTTGTCCACCGGGGCCGAGAGCTTGGCCGCCCAGCCGAGCCAGGACGAGTCATAGACCTTGACCTTGGAGAAACCCAGGGTTTCCAGCACCGCCGCGGTTTCCGAGGCCCTCACGCCGGACTGGCAATAGACGATGGTCTCCTTGTTGCGGTCCAGGTTCTGGTACAGCTTTTCCAGGGCCGGGCGTTCCTTCAGGGCCAGGCCGCCGGTGTTGGTGCTTTCCTTCTTCGCCAGCTTTTGTGGCGCTTCCGGATCCTGCCAGTTCTGCTCGAAGGGGATGTTGATGGCCCCCGGGATATGGCCGCCGCGAATGGCGCGGATGTCGTCGCCGGCAAATTCCTTGCGCGTGCGCACATCCAGCACCTGTACGCCCGGGCGGTTGAACTGCTGCACCACCTGGTCGGTGGACACCGCCAGGGCCGGGGTGGGGATCAGCTTGAGGGGCACCGGGGAGAGTTGCACCGGATCGGTCGAGACTGGCTTCCCGGCTTCCTGCCAGCCCTCGAAACCATCGTGGAAGACGCTGACCTGGCGGCCGCCGAAATAGCGCACCGCATAGCGGCCGAAATAGGCGTAGGGGTTGCCCCGGGCGCCATAGACGACGATTTCCCGGCTCGGGTCCAGGCCCGCATCGGCGAACAGCTTTTCAATTACCGGGGTAGCCAGGAAGTCTTCCTTCTGGTCGTCGCGCAGCACCTTGCCAGCGTCGCCGAAATTGATGGCGCCCGGCAGGTGGCCCCGCTTGTAGTCGTCGGCGGAACGCACGTCCCAGAGGATGGCGCCCCGGGACAGGGCGGCTTCCACCTGGGCAATATCGACGATGCCCTGGGT
>DATEZY010000067.1:0-5667 GCA_035255085.1 Azospira sp.
GCCAGCGGCGGCACCCTGTTCCTGGACGAAATCGGCGAACTGCCCCTGACCCTCCAGGTAAAGCTGCTGCGCCTGCTGGAATCGAGCACCTACCGCCGGGTCGGCGGCCTGGATACCCTGGGGGCGGATTTCCGCCTGGTGGCCGCCACCCACCGGGACCTGGCTGCCATGGTGCGCAACGAGAGCTTCCGCCGCGACCTCTATTACCGGATCAACACCTTTCCCATCCATACGCCGCCCCTGGCCGAGCGTCGGGAGGACATCCCCCTCCTGGCCGAATCCCTGCTGGAGCGGGTGGATAGCCGCCCGGGGCGCCGCTTCAGCGCCGACGCCCTGGCCTGGCTAAGCCGCCATCCCTATGAAGGCAATATCCGGGAACTGCGCAATCTGATCGAACGGGCAGCCCTGATGACCGATGGCGACGAAATCAGCGCCGCCAAGCTGACCGAGGTAACCGATGTGACCGACGTAAGCACCGTAACCAACGAGGGCGACCCCATCGCGGCCCCAGCCGCGGACGCCTTCACCCTCACCGCTCCCCTGCCCCTGGCCCAACTGGAACGCCGCTACCTGGCCTGGCTCACCGCCACCCAGGGTAGCGACGTGCGGCGCCTGGCCCCGGCCCTGGGCATCAGCGAGCGCACCCTGTACCGCAAGCTGCGCGACCTGGAACAGTCCTGATCCCCAGCTAATCCCTATCCTCACCCGGCCGCCCCAGCAGCTCGGGTAGGCGGCGGGCAAGCAGGGCCACGGCCAGGTACTTCACTCCCTTGCCGGCAGCGATGGCGACAAACACTGCCAGGGGCGCCGGATCCCGCACGGCGCAGAGCAGGATGGCCGGCGCCTGGGGCAGGGGCGAAGCCGCCACCAGCCCCAGAGTAAGATGCCCCCAGCGCTCCACCCAGGCCGCCAGGGTGGCCACCGCTTCCCCTGCCACCAGGTCCGGCCAGCGGGCAGCCACCTGCTGCCAGCCCAGGTGATGAAACACCTCCGACAAGAGCGCCGCGCCGATGCCGCTACCCAGGGCACTCAGGCCCACCAGCCAGAGCCAGCGCCGGGGCGCCAGCCAGACAGCCGGCACCAGCACGGCGGTGAAGGGAAAACTGAAGGTGAGGGTGCACACCAGGGCTACGGCGGCCACCAGCAACGGAAACCCGGGATGGTCGGCAAAGCGGGCCAGGAGCCGGGAGACTCCTGGCGACAGCCGGCTCAGGCGGAGGAAACGAACGTATCGGGCAAGCCGGTTGGGCGTAGCGACAGACATGGGGGAAGGGCGGAGCTCAGGGCTTTTCGGCCAGGAGCTTGTCCAGCAGGGACTGGAGGCGGCCGTGGTCCGGATTGCCAAGGAGGCGCTGGACAATCTGGCCGCGGCGGTCGAGGACGAAGAGGGTGGGCAGGGTCTGCACATTGCCGAAGCGCCGCGCCGTCTCCCCGTCCTCATCCAGGGCGACGGGGAAGGGCAGGCTGTGGCGGAAGGCGTAGCTCGCCACCTGCTGTGGCTGGTCGTAACGCATGGCCACGGCCAGGGCTTCCAGCCCCTGGCTCTGGTGCCGACGCTGCAGGGTGGCGAGCCAGGGCAAGGTCTCCTCGCAGTCCAGGCAGGAAGTGGCCCAGAAGGCGACCAGCACGACCTTGCCGCGCAGGGCAGAGAGCTGCACGCTGTCGCCGGCGAGGCTCTTGAGGCTCAGCTCCGGCGCCACCTGGCGCTTGGCGACAAAGGACAGCAGCCCCAGGCCCATTGCTAGCGCGGCGAGCAGCAGGATAAGCTTGTGGACCCGGGACATAGGCTCAAGGAGTCAGGAAATGCGCTCAATTGTCGGTATTTTGGTCGGTCTTGTCATCAGCATCATGCATAGCTCGGCGGGTGCCGCCGTTTCCAATACCGACGCCGTTTCCGGCCTGAAGGAAGCCCTCGTCCGCGGCTCCGAGGCAGCCGTCGGCCAGCTGGGCAAGAAGGATGGCTTTCTCGGCAACGCCAAGGTGAAGATTCCCCTGCCCGGCGCCCTGGAAGACGCCGCCAACATGATGAAGAAATTTGGCATGGGCAGGCAGGCCGACGAGCTGGTGGAAACCATGAACCGGGCGGCCGAGGCCGCCGTAGTGGAAGCCAAGCCGCTGCTGGTCAATGCGGTGAAGCAGATGAGCGTCAAGGATGCCCAGGGCGTGCTCACCGGCGGCGACGACGCGGCCACCCAGTACTTCAAGCGCACCACCTCCGCCCCCCTGACCGAGAAATTCCTGCCTATCGTCAAACAGGCCACGGCCAAGGTGCAGCTGGCCGACAAGTACAACCAGTTTGCCGGCAAGGCCGCCAAGCTCAACCTGATCGACCAGAAGGACGCCAACCTGGACGACTACGTCACCCGAAAGGCCCTGGACGGCCTGTTCCTGATGATCGCCGAGGAGGAGAAGGCGATCCGCAAGGATCCGGTCGGCACCGGCAGCAAGCTGCTCGGAACGGTGTTCGGCAGCCTCCTCAAATAGTAGAATCCGACTTCCGCATCAGTGCGCCCCGGTTCGCCGGGGCGCTTCGTTTTTCAGCCCGCCGCAAGCCTTCGAGTATCCCGCCGTGTCCGCCAAGCCCGCTTCCCCCAGCCTCAATCCGCCCCAGCGCGAAGCCATACGCTACCTGGACGGCCCCCTGCTGGTGCTGGCCGGCGCCGGCTCGGGCAAGACCCGGGTGATCACCCAGAAAATCGCCTACCTGATCAAGGAATGCGGCTTCAAGCCCCACAACATCGCCGCCATCACCTTCACCAACAAGGCAGCGCGGGAAATGCAGGAGCGGGTGGGGCAGCTGATGGAAGGGGTATCCGCCGCCGGCCTCACCATTTCCACCTTCCACTCCCTGGGGGTGCGCATCCTGCGGGAAGAGGCCACGGCCCTGGGCTACAAGCCCAAGTTTTCCATTTTCGACTCCACCGACTGCTACGGCATCTTTTCCGACCTGGCAGGCAGCGTGGACAAGGCCACCATCCGCCGCCTGCAGTGGATCGTCTCGAGCTGGAAAAACGCCATGAAGTCCCCGGAGCAGGCGGAGCAGGAGGCGGAGAACGAGACCGAGGCCCTGGCCGCCCGGGCCTACCGGGACTACGCCGCCACCCTAATGGCCTACCAGGCGGTGGATTTCGACGACCTGATCCTGCTGCCGGTGAAGCTGTTCGAGGAACACCCGGAAATCCGGGAAAAGTGGCAGAACCGCCTGCGCTACCTGCTGGTGGATGAGTACCAGGACACCAACGCCTGCCAGTACAAACTGCTCAAGCTGCTCACCGGCGTCCGTTCCATGTTTACCGCCGTGGGCGACGACGACCAGGCGATCTACGGCTGGCGCGGCGCCGATATCGAGAACCTGCGCGGCCTGCCCCGGGACTATCCGAATCTGAAGCTGATCAAGCTGGAGCAGAACTACCGCTCCACGGTACGCATCCTCACCGCCGCCAACGCCGTCATCAGCCACAACGAAAAGCTGTTCGAGAAGAAGCTGTGGTCCGACCTGGGCCACGGCGACCCGATCCGCGTCAATGTCTGCCGGGACAACGAGCACGAGGCCGAGCAGGTGGTGCTGAAGCTCCTCGCCCACAAGTTCGAGAGCCGCACCAGCTTCCGCGACTACGCCATCCTCTACCGCTCCAACCACCAGGCCCGGGCCTTCGAGCAGCACCTGCGCAACCACAAGGTGCCCTACCTGCTTTCCGGCGGCACCAGCTTCTTCGACAAGGCGGAAATCAAGGACCTGACCTCCTACCTGCGCCTCCTGGTGAACCAGGACGACGACCCGGCCTTCATCCGCGCCGCCACCACGCCCAAGCGCGGCATCGGCTCCACCACCCTGGAGGCCCTGGGCCAGTACGCCGGCCAGCGCCACATTTCCCTCTTCGCCGCCGCCTTCGAGGAAGGCTTCGCCCACCGGGTCTCGGCCCGGCAGCTGGAGCCCCTGCAGGAATTCTGCAATTTCATGAACCGCATGGAATGGCGCGCCAACCGGGAGCCGGCGGGCCAGGTGCTGAACGACCTGGTGAGCGCCATCGGCTACGAGAGCTGGCTCTACGACCACGAGGAAGCCCGGGCCGCCGAGAGCAAGTGGAACAACGTCAAGGAATTCACCCAGTGGCTGTCCACCAAGGGCGAGAGCGATGAAAAGACCCTGGTGGAGCTGACCCAGACCATCGCCCTGATCAACATGCTGGAGAAGCAGAACGACGGCGAGGGCGTGGACGCGGTGCAGCTGTCCACCCTGCATGCCTCCAAGGGCCTGGAATACAAGCACGTGTTCCTGGTCGGGGTGGAGGAGGGCATCCTGCCCCATACCAACTCGGTGGACAGCGACACCGTGGAGGAGGAACGGCGCCTGATGTACGTGGGCATCACCCGGGCGCGCCAGAGCCTGCACATCTCCTATTGCGAGAAGCGCAAGCAGGGCAAGGAGATGATTCCCTGCGAGCCCTCCCGTTTCATCGCCGAAATGGGCGATGACCTGCGCATCACCGGCGGCAAGTCCCAGGCCGAACCGGACAAGGCCACCGGCAAGGCGCGCCTCGCCAACCTGCGGCAGATGCTGAGCAGCGGCAGCTGAGCCCGCCGACAGGAAATGCTCCTGTCACACGGCGTCACGCAGCGTTACCTTTCTCCTGCAAACCTTTCGGTCACCCCTGGCGTTATTCGCTCCAAGGCCAACAACAAATGGCCGGGTAGTCAAAATCAACGTTCAGGAGATACAAAATGACCAAGCACATCATCGCCATCGCTCTTGCCGCCGCCTTCGGTACCGCTTTCGCCCAGGCACCCGCTACTCCGGCCACTCCCGCCACCCCGGCGACCGCCGCCGCCCCCGCTTCCAAGGCAACCCCGGCGGTCAAGGCCGAGACTCCTGCCGCCGAAGAGAAGGGCGAAGCCAAGCACGTGGAAATGAAGCAGGAACACGGCAAGCGCCACGGCGCTGAGAAGAATGTGGAAAAGAAGGCTGAAAAGGCCGAAAAAGGCGAAGTGAAGGCCGATGCCAAGACGGAAGTGAAGAAGGAAGAAGCCAAGCCCGGCGTCGAGAAGAAGGTGGAACCGGCCAAGGCTGACGCCGCCAAGAAGTAAGCCACTCCTGAATGAAAAAAGGGCGCCTTGCGGCGCCCTTTTTCTTTGCTGCGGCCGGCACTGCCGGCGCGGCGGACTTACTTGGCCTTGCTGACCAGGAAGTCCACGGTGGCCTTCACTTCGGCGTCGGACAGGCTGGACATGCCGCCGCGGGGGGGCATGGCGTTCTTGCCGTTGAGGGCGCTCTTGTACAGGGCTTCCTTGCCCTGGGCGATACGGGGCGCCCAGGCAGCCTTGTCGCCGGCCTTCGGGGCACCAGCGGCACCGGAGCCATGGCAGGCAACGCAAACGCTACCGTAGATGGTCTGCGCATCCTTCGGCTTGCCATCGCTGGCCGCGGCGGCAGCTTGCATTTCCACGTGGGCCACCGGCGCGATGCGGGCATCGGCATCGTCGTTGCTGGAACCGCCGGCAGTGCCCTTGCCCATCTTGGACAGGGGAACGAGCAGCACCATCAGCAGCACGGCGGCGGCGATGGACCAGTACATGATGGATTTGCTGGAGGAGTCCTCTTGTTGAGACATTTGGTAATCCTTTGTTTGTCGGGGGAAAAATTTGAACGGCCGCAATTATAGCCCGGAT
>DATEZY010000068.1:0-23523 GCA_035255085.1 Azospira sp.
GCTCCGGCCCTGGCCCATCAGATCAGCGCCCTCCGGGTGGAACGGGTACCGGTCTATAGCGATGGCGATGCTCCACAGAAAATCGGCGAGTTGCTCCAGGGCCAGACCGCCCTGCCCCTGGCCATCAAACGTATCGACAACGATCGGGGCCTGCTTGAAGTGGAAGTGGATGGCAAACGCGGCTGGGTACGCAAAGGCATGGTTGCCACCGACCTCCCCCAGAATGTGGATGCAAAGTGCGTGGCCAGCGCCAGTACCAACGCCGTGGCTGGCATCCGTGGTGCGGAGAAGGCCTGTGGCAAATAAACACCTCACCCTGGCTGCCACCATTGCTGCCCTGGCTACCCTGAGCGGCTGCGTCACCACCGGCGGGCCCCGCCTGGATATCGTCGGACCCCGGGGCGGCAGCCAACCCGTGATCGCCTCCCTCAGTTCTGGCCCCTATCAGCCCTCTTCCGAGGCCATCGGGGTGGATAAGGACGTGGATGCCAATCGGGTCCAGGGCATGGGCCTGGTTCCGGCCCCGGAACTGGAGGCCTACCTGAACGACCGCCTGGAAGCCATTCGGGGCGCGGTGGGTATCACCGGCATGCCCGGCAGCGTCCACATCACGGCCAACCCGGGGCTCAAAGCCAACACCACGCCCGATGGCAACATGTTCATCAGCATGGGCTGGATCCAGAACCTGGAAAATGAAGACCAGGTCATGGCCCTCCTGGGCCACGAATTTTGCCACGCAGCCTTCAAACACCATGACTCCGATATCGCTGGCAAAGTGGGCCGCCGCCTGCACGATGCGGGAGCCATCGTTGCCGCCATTCAGAACCAACTGGACACCAAAGGCCAGGCCCAGGGCCTCACGGCGGGAGCGCAGAAGAACCTGGGAAAGGTCCAGCTGCTCATCATGATCACCGAACAAGTCATCGTGCCGGCCTGGAACCGCAACCAGGAAACCGAGTGCGACCGCTTCTCCACCGACCTGGCGGTGAAGATGGGCTACTCCCTGGATGTGGGGATGAGCTCCTTCCTGGACAAGATCAAGGCCTGGGATAGTAGCGTCGAGGCATCGCGCAAGAGCGACCTGCAGCAGCTCTCTCAACAGCAAAAGAACGACCCGAATGCGGTGCTGCAGACGGGGTTGAAGCAGCTGCTTGACGGCCTGAAGGTCGACCATCCGGACACGGATGATCGCATCAAGGACATCGCCGCCTATCGGGAGAAATATTACCCGGATGCGCTCCCCGTCAAGGCCCGCAAGGAAAGCTGGCAGAAGGTGGTGGGCAAGGGCCAGACCAAAACCATCCTGGCCAATTACAAGGCCACCTTCGAAGTGGAAGACCTGATCAGGCAACGCCAGGTCAAAGAGGCCCTGGTCAAGGGCAAGACGGCAGTGAGCGGCCCCACCGCAGACCATGCCCTGCCCCTCTACCGCTATGCCCTGGCCCTCGATGCAGCGGGTGAAAGCAAAAAGGCGGGGGAGATGTTCGAGCGCAGCACCCGGGCCAAGGAGCCTGCCCTGCCGCCCTACGCTGACCGGGCCCGTTATCTCGAATCCACCGGCCAGCCGGCCAAGGCCCTGGAGGTCATGGAAACCGCCTACAAGCGCTTCAATGAACCGCCCAACCTCATGCCCCAGTTGATCGGCCTGTACCGCAAGAACGGCAAGAAGGACGAGCAGAACAAGTTGTTCATGTCCTGCCGCTTCAAGAATCCTGAATACGGCGACCAGTGCGCCCAGGCCAACAATCCTACCTAGCAGGTCCCACGGGGCGGTCGTTTTATAGCGGCCGCCCTGCATCCACTCCCTGATTCCAGCAGTCTCTCGGCGGCCTCAGGCGCCGATGCGCAGCCCGGTCTTCTTCAGGATACGAGTGGAGAAAAGCACATCGTGTTCGCCCAGGGCCCCGGGGAATTCCCGTTGCAGCAGGGTGGCGATCTCGGCCACCTGGGTCCTGACCTCGTCCCGGTTCTTGCCGTGGACCATGGCGAACAGGTTGTAGGGCCAGGCCGGCGGATGGGCCGGGCGGCGGTAGCAGTGGGTGACGAAGTCCAGCCCTCCGACCCGCTCACCGACGGCGTCGATCACCCCTGGGTCGATGTGCCACACGCTCATGCCGTTGGCGGTGTAGCCGATGGCGTAGTGGTTGGGTACAGCGCCGATGCGGCGGATGACGCCGTTTTCCAGCAGGGCTGTGAGACGGGACTGGACTTCGGCCTCCTCGACTCCCAGTTGCTGGGCCAGCACCCAATAGGGACGGGGCTCAAGCGGCAGGCCGGCCTGGGTGGCAAGCACCAGGCGGCGATCCAGGTCATCCATGGGCTTAGTGGCTTCCATATTGGGTCTCAGGCCTGAAGCTTCATTTCAACGAAATACTCTTTTTCCTTGGGGAAGGGATAAACCGGGTAGCCGCTGGCCGCTTCGATGGCGGCCACGGCCTCGCCGATGCCGGCGGGGGTTTCCGTGGCCAGGACGAACCACATGTTGAAGCGGTGCTCCCGCTCATAGTTGTGGGCCACCTGGGGAAAGCCATTGACGATGGCCGCCACCCGCTCGAAATCTTCGGGAGGAATTTCCATGGCAGCCAGGCAGAAGGCACCGCCCATGCGCTCGATCTGGAACATGGGGCCGAAGCGGGTGAGGATGCGCGCCTCAAGCATGGTCTCCAGGCGTTGCAGCAGTTCGCCCTCGGACAGGCCCAGGGCGGCAGCAGCCTCGGCATAGGGGGCGGCGCTCAGGGGAAAATCCCCCTGGAGGGCGTTGATGATGGCCCGATCCACGGCATCGGGTTCCGCCGTGGGGGCCTGGGCACGGCGCGATACCAGGGGCTCGCGCTCAGCCATGGCCCACCTGCCGCAATTCGTCGTGCCGCGCATAGCAGGCACCCTGCTGCTTGAAGCGGCGGGTGGAAAAAAGCAGGTCGTGGGGCCAGGCATCGAGCCCCAGGCGGTCGGCCAGTTCCTGGCGCCGAGCCAGCACCTCTTCCCGGGCCTTGCCGTGGATCATGCAGAACAGGTTGTAGGGCCAGTCCGGCAGGGAACGGCGGCGACGGTAGCACAGGGTGACATCGCTCTCTGCCGCCAGCCGGGCGCCCAGTTCGCTGGCCCGGGCATCGGGCACGTCCCAGACGCACATGGCGTTGGCGGTGAAGCCCAACTCGTGGTGCCGCACCACCACGCCAAAGCGCTTCAGGATGCCCCGCTCCAGCCAGCCCTGGAGGGTGGCCAGCAGGGCTTCCTCGGTCATGCCGGCGCGCTCGGCCAAGGTCCGGAAGGGACGCTGTTCCAGGGGCAGCCCCCCCTGGAGAACGGCCATCAGCGTGCGCTCCGCGGCCGACAGTTCGACCAGGCCGCCGCCCTTGCCGGGCACGGCGGCGCGCTGGCGCCCCGCCGCTCCCAGGTCGAAACCCAGGTCGATGTGGAATTCCTCCTCCAGGGGCAGGGCGATCACCGGGCAGCCGCTCTCGCTCTCGATGGCGCCGAGCACAGCCTGCAGACGCTGGGCATCGGGGGCGGTGGCGACGAACCACAGGTTGTAGCGGTGTTCCCGGCCATAGTTGTGATTCACCTCGGGATGGGTGCTGACCCGCTCCGCCACCCATTCCAGGCGTTCCGGGGGAGCAGCCAGGGCAGCCAGGGTGGATACGCCGATGCGGCGCGGAGCGAACACCGGGCCGATGCGGCTGACCAGGCCCTCGGCCTGCAGGCGGCGGTACTGGGCCAGGACCTCGGCTTCAGCCAGGCCCTGGGCCGCACCGATACGGGCAAAAGGCTCGGACACCAGGGGGAAGTCCCGCTGATAGTCGTTGAGCAGGGGGAAGGAGGCCCCGTGGGTGGCGTTGTTCATGGGACTCAGAACCCCGTCCGTCCGGCCCGGTTGGTGAAGAAGATGCCGCTCGGGCTCTCCGCTGGCAGGGTGGCCAGGGGCTTGTGGCTGGCGGTATCGAACACCGTCACCCGGTTGTCGTCCCGGGCCGATATCCACACCGCCTCGCCCCGGGGGGTGAATTCCAGGTGCAGGATGGCCTTGCCCGGCTGCAGGGTATCCGTGACCTTGCCGGTGAAGGTGTCGATGACCTGGACCCAGCCGTTATCCGGGAAGGCGAAATTCACCCACACCTCCCGCCCATCGGGCCGGGCCATGACGAACACCGGCTGGCTCTTCACCGGGATGCGTCCCGCCTCCTTCCAGGTGGCGGTATCGACCACCAGTACCTCGTGATGGCCGATGGCCGGCAGGTAGGCCTTGCCGCCGGCGATGGACCAGCCACGCAGGTGGGGCATCTTGTACACCGGCAGGGCCTGCTCGCCCTTGCCGTAGCCCGAGAGGATTTTCTTCACCCCCTTTTCCGGCTGCCACAGGTCGAGCAGGGCCAGGCCATCTTCACCGAACAGGCCGGCGATGTAGTAGCGGCCATCGGGGGTAACCAGGCCGTCGTAGGGCTGCTTGCCAGCGGGATAGACCGCGGTGCGGGGATGCTTGGCATCGGAGAAGTCTGTGACGCGAATTTCCCCGGCCTCGAACAGGGCATAGGCGAAGCGGTTGCCCGGCAGGTCGGCCAGGCCCACCACCTTGGAACGCTTGCCGTCGGACCCGGTGGCGGGCACGTCGGCCACCAGTTCCAGGGTATCGGCGTCGAAGGCCTTGATGCCGCCGGGCTCGTAGTTCTGGGACACCACCAGCTTGCCATCCTGGGAAATGGCACCGCCGATGGAGTTGCCGGCCTGGACCACGCGCTTGGCGATGCTGCCGGTCAGGATATCCACTTTGGTCAGGCCGCCGTCGCGGCCAAAGACGTAGGCGTAACGCTGGTCGCGGCTGAACACCACGGAGGCGTGGGAAAGATCCCCCAGGCCGGAGACCCGGGCCAGGGACTGCTTGGTGCTGGTATTGACCACCTGGACCTGGCCGCTGGCCCGTTCGATCACCACCCCCAGGTCACCGGTGCCGCGCACCGGCGGTTGGGCGGCACAGCCGGCGAGCAGGGCCAAGGCCAGGGAAGGAACCAGGTGACGCAGGAAATTGCGGGAGGGGATGGCGGGGCAAGCAGTGGCGCGCATGTCGTTCTCTCTGTTGTTTTTCTCTAGCTTTTCACTATTCGCCGGGGAAGCCGGCTTTTAATTGCTGCACGATCCACGCCGCCTCGGCTTCGCTGACGATGCCGAGGAAGGGAGGCATGGGCGTGCCGGGGCGGCCATGAAGAATGGTGGCCACCATGCTGTCGCCGGGGCGATCCACCAGGGCGCTAGCGGTGAGGGCCGGACCGAGGCCGCCCTTGAGGGTGAGTCCGTGGCAGGAGCCGCAATCCTGGCGCACCATATGCACCAGTTCCTTGGCCCGGGCCGGATTGGGGGCTGAGTTTGGCACCAATTCAGCCTGGGCCGTCGCAACGCTGGCAACGCTCAGCAGCAGCCCGAGGAGGAGTGTTGGAAGATGCGCTGACAAAGACAGCATCCCAGGGCTTGGCCGGGGTGTGGACAGAAGGGCGGACGGCATGAAAATCACGTTCTCGGGAATCCTGGCTCCGGCCGGAGGAGAAGCCCGGGCGGCGGCGGGCCGGAGTCTGGCCGCCGCCCGCTAGGTCGATCAATAGACGTCGTGCTGGGTGTTATAGACGTTGAACTTGCCGGTCGGCGTCACCAGGCGCGGATCCTTGATCACCGCCTTGAGCTTGCGGGTCTTGTCATCCACCACCACGATGGCCGATTGCTGGTTCTTGGCGGACCACACCGAGAACCACACCTCGTCGCCTGCCTTGTTGTACTCAGGCTGCAACACCCGCTTGGCACCCTCGCCCAGGCCCGCCCATTCGGCGATGGGCAAGGCGGTGAAGCCCTTGTCCAGGTGGTCGATGTCGAACACCGCTGCCGACTGGCTGATCTTGGCATCCGGGTTCAGGGCCGTATCCACCCACAGGTTGTGGGACTTGGGATGGGTCTTGATGAACAGGGAACCACCGCCCTGGCCCTTCAGGGTTTCCACCACCTTCCAGGCGTACTGCTTGTGCTTCTCCGGATCGGTGCCGATCAGGCTGATGCCGTCGTCGCCCAGGTCACCGGTGGCCCAGACGGGACCGTATTTGGGATGGATGAAGTTGGCGCCACGGCCGGGGTGGGGAATCTTGCCCACATCGACAATGGCGGCCTTCTTGCCGGTCTTGGTGTCCACCACGGCGATCTTGTTGGACTGGTTCGCCGCCACCATGAAGTAACGGTGGGTGGAATCCAGGCCGCCGTCGTGCAGGAAGCGGGCCGTCGGGATTTCGGTGATGTTGAGGTTGTCGATGTCCTTGTAGTTCACCAGCAGGGTCTTGCCGGTTTCCTTCACATTCACCACGAACTCGGGCTGGAAGTGGGAGGCCAGGATGGAAGCCACGCGGGGTTCCGGGTGGAATTCCTGGGTATCCACGGTCATGCCCCGGGTGCCGACGATCTTCAGGGGCTCCAGGGTATCGCCATTCATGATCACGAACTGGGGCGGCCAGTAGGAGCCGGCGATGGCGTACTTGTCCTCGTAACCCTTGTACTTGGAGGTTTCTACGGAACGGGCTTCCAGGCCGACGCGGATTTCCGCCACGGTGTCGGGCTTTTCCATCCACAGGTCGATGAGGTTGATCTTGGCGTCGCGGCCGATCACGAACAGGTAGCGGCCGGAGGCGGACATGCGGGAGATATGCACCGCGTAGCCGGTCTTGATGACGTTGATGATCTGCTTGCTGTCGCCGTCGATCAGGGCGATTTCACCGGCATCACGCAGGGTGGTGGAGAAGATGTTGGCCAGGTTGTAGTTGTTCATCTTCTTGGTGGGGCGCTGCTCCGGCGGCACCACCACCTTCCAGGAGGCCTTCATTTCCGGCATACCGAATTCCGGCGGCTGGGGAGGCGTTTGCTGGACATAGCGGGCCATCAGATCCACTTCGTCATCGGACAGCACGCCGGAGGTACCCCAGTTCGGCATACCGGCGGGGGAGCCGTACTTGATGAAGGTCTTCAGGTATTCGGTACCCACGGCCAGGGTCTTGTCCGTGGTCAGGGGCTTGCCGGTGGCGCCCTTGCGCAGCACACCGTGGCAGCCGGCACAGCGCTCGAAATAAATCTGGCGGGCCTTGTCGAATTCCGCCTTGGTCATGGGCGGGGCCTTGGGGTTGATGTCCTGATACATCTCAACGTTGACCAGGGGGGAAGACGCGGCGCCCTGATACTTCATCTCGGCATCGCTCACCCCGTGCTTGGCTTCTGCGCCATCGGCCGCGAAGGCCGAGCTCACTGCGAATGACAGCACTGTCAGCATAAAAGAAGCTGCAATTCTCTTGCTCATATTTCCTCTCCCGCTATTTGCGTTATGAAAAGCGCCACCAGCCCGTCCAGGCCCTCAGGCGACGTTCGCAAGATTGATCTTCGGGAGATGTGAAATCTTTGAGGCGAATCAACTTCAACTCGTAAGGTTATTCTCTAGACTGCGTTCTCAAGCCCTCCTTGGCGTCAGCAGCACACACAGCGGTTGAAGAAAGCGGGGGCAGCCAGCTATGCTTCGCCCCTCAGGATCATCACAACAAATATATGCACGACGACAAACACAGCGCCAGCATCGGCACCGTCTATCTCGTGGGCGGCGGCCCCGGCGATCCGGATCTCCTCACCGTGCGTGCGGCCCGGCTGATCAGCGAAGCCGACGTCCTGGTCTATGACCACCTGATCGGCGAGGGCATCCTCAACCTGGCCAACCCCCAGGCGGAAATCATCTACGCCGGCAAGGAAGCCTCCAAGCACACCCTGCCTCAGGATGAAATCAACCACCTGCTGGTACGCCTGGCTCAGAAATACCGCAAGGTGGTGCGCCTCAAGGGCGGCGACCCCTTCATCTTCGGTCGCGGCGGCGAGGAGCTGGAAATTCTGGTGGAGCACGGCGTGCCCTTCGAGGTGGTACCTGGCGTCACGGCTGCCGCCGGCTGCGCCGCCTACGCCGGTTTTCCCCTCACCCACCGGGACCATGCCCAGATCCTGGTGTTTGCCACCGGCCACCTCAAGGATGGCACGGTCAATCTGGACTGGCCGGCCCTGGCCCGGCCGCGGCAAACCGTGGTGTTCTACATGGGGGTCAATGGCGCAGGCGAGATCGCCCGGCAGATGATCGCCCACGGCCTACCCTCCACCACCCCGGCCGCCGTCGTGCAGCAAGGCACCACCCGCCACCAGCGCGTGGTGACGGCGGACCTGGCCACCCTGGAGGAAAAGGTCAAGGCGGAAGGCATCACCACCCCGGCCCTGATCTTCGTCGGCAGCGTCGTCGGCTTGCAGGAAAAACTGGCCTGGTTCAAACCGGCCAGATAGCAGAGGAATCCCGGGGTCGGCCCTGGTCTCTCGTTCTTAGAGGCAGGCCCCGGCGAGCAGCAGGGAAAAAATCAGCTGGAAGCGGGCCGTATCGGCCAGCAGCAGGTTGTAGCCCGGACCCGGCGTCTGGCGCACAAAGCGGACGATCAACCCCAGGGCCCAGGGCAGCAGCAGCAGGGGCAAGCCCCCCCGCCAGCCGTGCTGCAAGGCTCCACTCAGGGGCCAGAGCAGGGCAAAAGGCGCCAGCAGCAGCAGGCCATATTCCACTCGACAGCCCCGCATGCCCAGGCGCACCGCCAGGGTCAGCTTGCCGGCCCGGGCATCCCCCTCCCGGTCCCGGGTGTTATTCACCACGATCACCGCCGCCGCCAGGAGCCCCAGCATGTGGGCCATGAGCCAGGCAGCGCCGCTGAGGCCATCGGTCTGCAGGTAATAGGTGCCGAGCACCGCCCCCAGGCCGAAGAACAGCCACACGAAGACCTCGCCGAAAGGCCCGTAGGCAATGGGTTTCGGCCCGCCGGTATAGGCCCAGCCACAGATCAGGGAGGCGATGCCGAGCCAGACGATGGGCCAGCCGCCCACCGCGACCAGATAGATACCCAGAACTAAGGCGCCGCCCAGGGCCAGGAATCCGGCCCGCTTCACCTGCCGCGCGGTGAGCCAGCCCATGGCCGTGGCCCGGGGCGGACCGAGGCGGTCCGGGGTATCGGTGCCACGCTCGAAATCCCCCACGTCATTGAGCAGGTTGGTGCCAATCTGGATCAGCAAGGCCGCCAGCAGGGCCACCAGGGCGGACAGCCAGCGCAGCCGCCCCTGCTCGCCCCACACCAGGGCACAGGCCGCCAGCACCGGCGCGGCGGCCACCGTCAGGGTCTTGGGCCGTAGCGCCAACCACCACACTTGCCAGGGAGAAGGGGCGCTCAGGGCAGCAGCGGGAGCGCTGGCGAGGAGGGTGGAAGGCGAACGGTCCATGGGTTCCAGGGGAAGTAACTTGGTTGTCGAATCAGGTGAAAGTCAGCCGGCGCTATTTCGAGGTACGCACCAGTGTGCCGTTCTCCACCTTGACCTTGTCGCCGGCGACCAAGGCCGGCTTGTTGTCGTAGGAGAACTCGCGCATCTGGCCGTCGTGCATTTTTACCTCGACCTTATACACGTTTTTGCTGCGCACCTTTTTTTCCACCTGGTGGCCCGCATAGGCGCCGCCGGCAGCGCCGGCAATGGTGGCCAGGGTGTTGCCGGTACCACTGCCGATCTGATTGCCCACCAGGCCGCCGACCACGCCGCCGGCCACGGCCCCCATGCCGGTACCCTTGCCCTCTTCCGCCACGCTCTTGACCGAAGTGACGACACCGCAATTCTGGCAAGCCGCCAGCACCAGCCCGGGAGCTGCGGCGCAGGCCAGCAGCAGGGCGAGTAGACAATGACGCAGAGCTTTCATGACAGTCTCCTTCCTTCGAGTGGAATCGGGTCCTATCAGTCTAGACCGAAGCCAAGAGGGAGGGAAAGGCCGGCAGGGGCGTGGTGCCTGCCCCTCGGGACAGGAGGGGCTTAAGCCAGGTCGGCCAGATCAGCCATGAGAGCAGCGCGCACGGTGTCCGGCACGGTGACCTCGACGCCATAGGCGGGATGGTCGATACCGGCCGACAGGCTGGCACCGGCTTTGAGGCGGGCGACCATCGCCGGACTCAGCTCGAAGCGCAGGAAATGCACGGCCGAGGTCTTGTCTTCGGTCTGGCGCTCCAGGTCCTCGTTGGCCAGCGGACGCACCGGATCGCAGCCGGCTACCCGCAGCCAGACCTGGCGTTCGATGCCGATCAGGCGGGCCAGGGCCTGCCGGCGCTCCTCCACCTCGGAGTATTCAAGCATGAAGGTGGCTTTCCAGTTGCTGCCATCGGGGATCAGGGGGTTGTAGACATCGAGTTCCGCCTGGATCCCCTCGGGCTCGAAGATGCGCTCCAGGCGCAGCATTTCTTGGACCTGGTAGTGCATGGTCAGGGCATCCTCGAAATAGAGGGCGGCATGGTCGCCCAGGGCCAGGCGGCGCCGGGCCTTGTGCGCCATTACCCGGCCCCGGAATTCGGGCCGGATGCGGGCATAGTGTTCAAGGCTGTAAAGATCGGCGGGGGTGAGCATCGCGCTGTCCTTTCCTGGGCTCAAATACCGTAGGCTTGCCTCAGCAGGGTGATCGGGTGCTCGGCCACCGACCCATCGGCCCGGGCGTGAGCGATGTGGTGGCCAGCCATGGCGCAGTCGCTGCCGTAGTGGTCGGGCTGGGCCTGGTTCAGCTGATTTACCACCGGCTTGACGATTTTCATGGCGTAGCGATGGAACTCTTTTTTCACTGCATAGGTGCCGTCGTGGCCGGAGCAGCGCTCGATCAGGGCCACCTCGGTGCCCGGCACCAGGGACAGCAGCTCCCTGGTCTTGGGGCCGATCTTCTGCACCCGCTGGTGGCAGGCGGCGTGGTAGGCCACCTTGCCCAGGGGGTGCTGGAAATCGGTTCGCAACTTGCCCGCCTTGTGGCGCAGCATCAGGTATTCGAAGGGGTCGTAGAAGGCGGCCCGCACCTTCTCCACCTCGGCATCGCCGGGGAACATCAGGGGCAGCTCCTGCTTGAACATCAGCACGCAGGAAGGGACCAGGGCAGTGAGATCCCAGCCCGCATCCACGAGCCGGGCCAGCACCGGGATATTGGCATCCCGGGCTGCCTGGACCGCCTCCAGATCGCCCAACTCCATCTTCGGCATGCCGCAGCAGCGCTCCCTTTCGGCCAGGGTGACAGGAATGCCGTTATGGGCGAACACCGCCAGCAGATCCTCGCCGGGACCGGGTTCGTTGCGGTTCATGAAACAGGTGGCAAACAGCGCCACCTTGCCCCGGGTAGGGCCGGCAGGCTCGCCCGGCGTGTCGTCGGGCAGGATCGGCAGGCGGTGGCGCAGAGGCCGGCTGGTGAATTCGGGCAACCAGGCCTCGGCATGAATGCCGGCTACCGCCTGCAAGGCCTGGCGCGCCGGAGCCAGCCGGTTCGCGGCATTGACCGCCGGCGCCACCACGGGAATGGCTGCCAGCCGCCCCACCGCATCGGTGCTGGTCAGCACCCGGTCCCGCAACGAGGTTTTGCCCTGCCGATGCCTGATCGCTTTGGCCCGCAGCATGAGGTGGGGGTAATCCACGTTCCACTCGTGGGGCGGCACATAGGGGCATTTGGTCATGAAGCACAGGTCGCACAGGTAGCAGTGATCGACGACCTGCCAGTAATCCTCCTTGGCGACCCCGTCCACCTCCATGTTCTGGGCCGCATCCACCAGGTCGAACAGGGTCGGGAAACTCTGGCACAGGCTGACGCAGCGCCGGCAGCCGTGGCAGATGCCGAAGACCCGCTCCATCTCCTTGAGTAGCTCGGCCTCACTGTAGAACTCGGGGTTTTGCCAGTCCACCGGGTGCCGGGTCGGGGCTTCGAGATTGCCTTCGCGGAAATTCGTGGCCATGGCGCCTCCTTATTCCCATGCCGCCCCCCGGCCGTCTGGCGGCGGCCGGTCCTTAGTTGCAGCCCCAACTTGTCGCCGTTACTTGCCGACCCTGCTGGCCGGCTGCACTCGCCTGAATTACCTGAGTGGCCTCAGCCAAGCTCCTTCAGGGCTTTTTCATAGCGGTTGGCATGGGAGCGTTCCGCCTTGGCCAGGGTCTCGAACCAGTCGGCGATCTCCTCGAAGCCTTCGGCCCGCGCTTCCTTGGCCATGCCCGGATACATATCGGTGTATTCGTGGGTTTCGCCGGCCACGGCGGCCTTCAGGTTGGCGGCGGTGGGGCCGAACGGCAGGCCGGTAGCGGGGTCGCCGCACTTCTCCAGATATTCGAGATGGCCATGGGCATGGCCCGTCTCACCCTCTGCGGTGGAGCGGAACAGGGCGGCGATATCCTGCTGCCCTTCCACGTCGGCCTTGTTGGCAAAATAAAGATAACGCCGGTTCGCCTGGGACTCCCCGGCGAAAGCGTCCTTCAGGTTCTTCTCCGTCCTAGATCCTTTGAGTTCCATGATTCGACTCCTCTGACGAAAGCAAGGTGACAAGGCGCCTTGGCCCTGTCATCTGGAGCATAGGAAGCCGCAGCGGAAACGGAAATTGATTTTGCCTACCATGGCGATAGCCAAGTGCTATGACCCTGATCCAAATGGAAAATGGCGTAAAGAAGCGGGGTAAAAGAAGGGGGAAAGAAAACTATAGACGACCGGTCTAATCTACCCTAGTATTCATCGCCATGAAGCAGCACTACGACGACACACGCCAGCACCTCCTGGACACCGGCAACCGCATCATTGCGGTGAAGGGTTTTTCCTGCGCCGGCCTGAGCGAAATTCTGCAGGCAGCAGAAGTCCCCAAGGGCTCGTTCTACCATTACTTCAAGTCCAAGGAGCAGTTCGGCCAGGCCTTGCTGGAGGATTACTTCGCCGCCTACCTGGAGCGGATCGACGCCCTGTTCGCGGCCCCGGGCCTGAGCGCCCGGGAACGGCTCCTGCGCTACTGGCAGGAATGGCTGGACACCCAGTGCGAGGCCTGCGCCGACCAGAAATGCCTGGTGGTGAAGCTCAGCGCCGAAGTGGCCGACCTGTCGGAGGCCATGCGCCTGACCCTGCGGGATGGTACCGAGAGCGTCATTGGCCGTATCGCTGACGGCATCGCCGCCGGGGTTGCCGATGGCTCCCTGCCGGACGCCCGGGGCCCCGAGGCAACCGCCCGCCTGCTCTACCAGCTGTGGGTGGGCGCCAGCGTGCTGGCCAAGCTGCACCGCAACAACCGCCCCCTGGAGCAAGCCATGGAGGCCACCCTGGGGCTGCTCTCCCCTGCCGCCACCCCAACAAACTCATAACCAATATGGCCCTACGCTTTTACCTCGCCGGCCTGCGCCCTGTCGTTAGACGACCGGTCTAATCATTCCGTAATCATCGAAACACCCAGGATTTCCCGAAAGGAGCTTCCATGCTGAAGAATTTCGAATACTACAACCCGACCCACATCGTTTTCGGCCAGGGCAGCATTGCCCAGCTCGACCAGCTGGTGCCGGCCGACGCCCGGGTGTTGGTGCTCTACGGCGGCGGCAGCGCCGAACGCAACGGCACCCTGGCGGAAGTCGAGGCGGCCCTGGGCCAGCGCACGGTGCAACGCTTCGGCGGCATCGAGCCCAACCCGGCCTACGAAACCCTGATGGAGGCGGTGGCCCTGATCCGCCGTGAAAAGCTCGACTTCCTCCTGGCCGTGGGCGGCGGCTCGGTGATCGACGGCACCAAGTTCGTCGCCGCTGCGGTCAATTACCCCGAAGCCGATCCCTGGCACATTCTGGAAACCTACGGCAGCAAAGTCACCGAGGCCCTGCCCATGGGCTGCGTCCTCACCCTGCCGGCCACCGGCTCGGAAATGAACTGCTTCTCCGTGGTCAGCCGCAAGTCGCTCCAGGCTAAGCTGCCCTTCTCCAGCCGCCACGTCTATCCCCGCTTCTCGGTGCTCGACCCCACCAAGACCTACACCCTGCCTCCCCGCCAGATCGCCAACGGCGCGGTGGATGCCTTCGTGCACGTGGTCGAGCAGTACCTCACCTACCCGGCCAACGCCCCGGTGCAGGACCGCTACGCCGAAGGCCTGCTGCAGACCTTGATCGAAGTGGGCCCCCAGGCCCTGGCCACGCCCCAGGACTACGACGTCCGCGCCAACCTGATGTGGGCCGCCACCCAGGCCCTGAACGGCCTGATCGGCGCCGGCGTACCCCAGGACTGGGCCACCCACATGCTGGGCCACGAAATCACCGCCCTCTACGGCCTGGACCACGCCCAGACCCTGGCCATCGTGCTGCCGGCCCTGCTCAACGAGCGCCGCCAGGCCAAGCGGGAGAAACTGTTGCAGTACGCCGAGCGGGTGTGGCACATCACCGCCGGCAGCGAGGACGAGCGGATCGACGCGGCCATCGCCAAGACCCGTGCCTTCTTCGCATCCCTGGGGGTGAAGACCCGCTTCAGCGACTACCAGATCGGCGCCGACGCCCCAGCCCGGATCGTGGCCCAGCTCGAAGCCCACGGCATGACCGCCCTGGGCGAGCGCCAGGACGTGACCCCGGCCATCTGCCGCAACATCCTCCAAGCCTGCCTGTGAAGCTCTGACCAAGGAAACCGACCATGCCTACTCTCTTCGACCCGATCCAGATCGGCGCCATCTCCCTGGCCAACCGTATCGCCATGGCCCCCCTGACCCGCAACCGGGCCACCGGCGGCGTCCCCACCGCCATGATGGCGGACTATTACCGGCAGCGTGCCTCGGCCGGCCTGATCATCGCCGAGGCCAGCCCCATCAGCGCCATGGCCCAGGGCTACCTGGACACCCCGGGGATCTACACGCCGGAGCAGGTCGCCGCCTGGCGCCAGGTGACCGACGCGGTCCATGCCGCCGGCGGCAAGATCGTCATCCAGCTCTGGCACGTGGGCCGCATCTCCCACAGCTCCCTGCTGCCCGGCGGCGCAGCCCCGGTCTCTTCCACCAGCCGCGCCCCGGCCGGCGCCAAGACCTTCACCGCGGAAGGCTTCGTCGATACGACGCCGCCCCGGGCCCTGGCCGACGACGAAATCCCCGGCCTCATCGCCGACTACCGCCATGCCGCCCGCTGCGCCATGGAAGCGGGCTTCGACGGGGTGGAGGTGCATGCCGCCAACACCTACCTGCTGGAACAGTTCCTGCGGGACAGCGTCAATGACCGCAGCGGCCCCTACGGCGGCAGCATCGAGAACCGGGCCCGCCTAGTGCTGGAAGTGGTCAAGGCAGTGGCCGAGACCACCGGCCCTGGCCGCACCGGGGTACGCCTCAGCCCCATGACCACCTTCGGCGGCTCGGCGCCCCTGGACAGCAATCCCCAGGCACTCTACGGCTACGTGGTGCAGCAGCTCGCCCCCCTGGACCTGGCCTACCTGCACCTGATCGAAGGCGAAACTGGCGGCAACCGCCAACCTGCCGGCGCCCCGGCCTTCGACTATGCCGCCCTGCGCCGCGCCTTCCCCGGCCACTGGATCGTGAACAACGGCTATAGCCGGGAAGACGCCCTGGCCGCGGTGGCCAACGGCAGCACCGACCTGGTGGCCTTCGGCCGCCCCTTCATCAGCAACCCGGACCTGGTGCGCCGCCTGAAGGACAACGCCCCCTTCAACGAACTGCGGGCCGACAAGCTCTATGGCGGCGGCGCCGAAGGCTACGTGGACTACCCGACCCTGGATCAGGCCGGGGCTTAAGCCCATCCCAGGCCTGGGGCCTACCGCCCCGGGCCGCGCTTCCCTCCCGGGGCAGGCCATTGGCTTGCCCCTTCTCTTTGGGCGCGGCCGGGCAAGAGACAACGGAACAGGAAACGGAGAAAGGGGAAAGGGGAAAGGGGAAAGGGGAAAGGGGAACGGGAACTGCGGAATGCGGAACGGGAACAAACGCCCAGGATGGAATCGAACCTACCGACTACAGGGGCAAGATTTCCGGAATATAGGGAGGCGAAAACCTGAAAGTGCTGCAAAAGTGGCGCAAAAAACCTAGAATGCCGGCTTCCCGCCGCCATTGCTTTTGCACAACTTATTGATTTTATTGATGGTGCCGGGAGAGGGACTCGAACCCTCACACTGTTACCAGCGGCGGATTTTGAATCCGCTGCGTCTACCGATTCCGCCATCCCGGCTGGGGATGCATTGCCGCGTGTAGTGTATGTACTATGCCGGCAAGCTTGCGAGGGGCGCATTATCCCCTAAACCCCCTGCCGCCACAAGCAAGCCCGTATTCATGTCACTCACCGTCGACGCCTTCGATTTTGACCTTCCCGCCGAACTGATCGCCCAGCACCCCGCGGCCGAGCGCACCGCCAGCCGCCTGTTGCACGTGGACCACGGCCGTCTCGCCGATCTGCGCTTCACCGACCTGCCCGGCCTGCTCACCCCGGGCGACCTGCTGGTGTTCAACGACACCCGGGTAATCAAGGCCCGCTTCTTCGGCCAGAAGGAATCCGGCGGCCAGGTGGAGGTGCTGTTGGAGCGCATCGTGGACGAGCGCCACGCCCTGGCCCAGGTGCGGGCCAGCAAGTCGCCCAAGCCGGGCACCCGGATCATCCTGGAGGAAGCCTTCACCCTGGTGTGCACCGGTCGCCACCAGGAGTTCTTCGCCCTGGAAGTGGAAGGCGAAGGCAACCTGTGGGACCTGGCCGAGCGCCATGGCCGCCTGCCCCTGCCCCCCTATATCGAGCACGGCGCCGAGGCCGAGGACGAATCCCGCTACCAAACCGTCTACGCCAAGAACCCGGGGGCAGTGGCGGCACCCACCGCCGGCCTGCACTTCGACGAGGCCATGCTGACCAAGCTGGCCGACCTGGGCATCCGCCAGGCCGCCGTCACCCTGCACGTGGGCGCCGGCACCTACCAGCCAGTACGGGTGGATCGGGTGGCCGATCACAAGATGCACACCGAGCGTTACCACGTGCCGGAGGAAACCGTCGCCGCCATCCGGGCAACCCGGGAGCGGGGCGGCAAGGTGGTGGCCGTCGGCACGACCTCCCTGCGCACCCTGGAATCCGCCGCCAGCGGCGACGGCCTGGTGCGGGCCGGCAGCGGCGAGACCGACATTTTCATCACCCCGGGCTACCGCTTCCAGGTGGTGGATCGGCTCATCACCAATTTCCACCTGCCTCGTTCCACCCTGCTCATGCTGGTCTCCGCCTTCGCGGGCCTGGAGCCCATCCGCGCCGCCTACGCCCATGCCGTGGCCGAGCAGTACCGCTTTTTCAGCTATGGCGACGCCATGCTTTTAGAAAGAAACGACCATGCAGTTTGAACTTCTCAAGACCGACGGCGCCGCCCGCCGCGGCACCCTGACCCTGGCCCACGGCGTGGTGCAGACCCCGGTGTTCATGCCGGTGGGCACCTACGGCACGGTCAAGGCCATGACGCCCCAGTCCCTGCACGACATCGGTGCCCAGATCTGCCTCGGCAACACCTTCCACCTGTGGCTGCGCCCCGGCCTGGAGGTGATCAAGGCCCACGGCGGCCTGCACGACTTCATGGGCTGGAACAAGCCGATCCTCACCGATTCCGGTGGCTTCCAGGTCTTCTCCCTGGGCGCCCTGCGCAAGATCACCGAGGAGGGGGTGAAGTTCTCCTCCCCCATCGACGGCGCCAAGCTGTTCCTGACGCCGGAAGAGTCCATGCGCATCCAGCACACGCTCAACTCGGACATCGTCATGATCTTCGACGAGTGCACGCCCTACCCGGCCACCGTGGACGAGGCGGCCAAGTCCATGCGCCTGTCGCTGCGCTGGGCCCAGCGCTCCATCGACGAGCATCGTCGCCTGGGCAATAACAACGCCCTGTTCGGCATCGTCCAGGGCGGCATGTACGAGACCCTGCGCGACGAATCCCTGGCCGGCCTGGACGCCATGGGTTTCGACGGCATGGCCATCGGCGGCCTTTCCGTCGGTGAGCCCAAGGAAGACATGGCCCGCATCCTGGCCCATACCGCCCCCAAGCTGCCCACCCACAAGCCCCGCTACCTGATGGGCGTGGGCACCCCGGAAGACCTGGTGCATGCGGTAAGTCAGGGCATCGACATGTTCGACTGCGTCATGCCCACCCGCAACGCCCGCAACGGCCACCTGTTCACCCGCTATGGCGACCTGAAGATCAAGAACGCTATCCACCGCCAGGACACCGGCCCCCTGGACCCTTCCTGCGATTGCTATACCTGCCGCAATTTCAGCCGGGCCTACCTGCACCACCTGTTCCGCGCTGGGGAAATCCTCGGCTCCATGCTCAACACCATCCACAACCTGCATTACTACCAGGTATTGATGGCGGAATTGCGCGCCGCTATTGAAGAAGGGCGCCTGCAGCCCCATCTGCAGCAATTCCACCAGGACCGCGCCCGGGGCACCACCGCATAACGGGTGAGTAACAACTCCGGTGGTACAATTCCCGGTTCATTTTTGCAGCGAAAAAAAGGAGTTCAACTGTGCTGATTAGCGCCGCTTACGCCCAAACCGCCGGCCAGGCCGCCGACCCTACCGGGGGCCTGATGCAGTTCCTGCCCATGATCGCCATTCTGGTCATCATGTACTTCCTCATGGTTCGTCCCCAGATGAAGCGGGCCAAGGAACACAAGTCCCTGCTGGAAGCCCTGCAGAAGGGTGATGAAGTGGTGACCCAGGGCGGCATCGTCGGCCGCGTGGCGAAGGTGGGCGAGAACTACCTGCACATCGAAATCGCCAATGGCGTGGAAGTGGTGGTGCAAAAACCCGCCGTCCAGGTACTGCTGCCCAAGGGCACGCTGAAGTCCCTGTAAATCCCCGGGGCCGGCCTGTCCGGCCCTTCGCTTTTCCGGTCCCGTAGGAACCGCTCCATGAATCGTTATCCTCTCTGGAAATACATCACCGTCGCCGTGGCGCTGGTGATCGGCTTTCTCTATACCCTGCCCAACTTCTTCGGCGAAGCGCCGGCCGTCCAGGTTTCCCCGACCCGGGCGACCCTGAAGGCTGATGCCCGCCTGATGGAACGGGTGGAAACCAGCCTCAAGACCGCCGGCATCGCCGCCGATGGCATCTTCCTCGATCCCAATGGCGTCAAGGTGCGCCTGGCCAACGAAGACACCCAGCTCCAGGTCAAGGACCTGCTGGAAAAGACCTTCAACCCGGATCCGACGGACGCCCAGTACGTGGTAGCCCTCAACCTGCTCTCCAGCTCGCCCCAGTGGCTGACCAAGATGGGCGCCCTGCCCATGTACCTGGGTCTAGACCTGCGCGGCGGCGTGCACTTCTTGCTGCAGGTGGACATGGCCGGTGCCATCACCAAGCGCCTGGACTCCCTCTCCGCCGACCTGCGCACCCTGATGCGGGACAAGAACGTGCGCCACGCCGGCATCAGCCGCGAAGGCAACAACGTGGTGGTGAAATTCCGCGATGCCGACACCCGCAGCAAGGGCCGCATCGCCATCGAGGATAGCCAGCCGGACCTGCTGCTCACCGAAACCGGCAGCGGTGAAGACCTCAAGCTCGCCGCCAGCCTGAAGCCGGAAGCCAACAAGCGCATCCAGGAATTCGCCATTAAGCAGAACATCACCACCCTGCACAACCGGATCAACGAACTGGGCGTGGCCGAGCCGGTGATCCAGCAGCAGGGCGCCGACCGCATCGTCGTGCAGCTGCCCGGCGTGCAGGACACGGCCAAGGCCAAGGATATCCTGGGCCGCACCGCGACTCTGGAAATCCGCATGGTGGATGACACCCCGGGCAGCCTGGAAGCGGCCATGGCCGGCCAAGTACCCTTCGGCACCGAGCTCTACAACGAGCGCGGCGGTTCGCCCCTGCTGGTGAAAAAGCAGGTGGTACTGACCGGCGACCGGCTCACCGACGCCCAGCCCGGCTTCGACGGCCAGACCCACGAACCGGCGGTGCACCTCACCCTGGATTCCGCTGGCGCCCGCATTTTCAAGGACATCACCCGGGAAAGCGTGGGCAAGCGCATGGCCATCCTGCTGATCGAAAAGGGCAAGGGTGAAGTGGTCACCGCCCCGGTGATCCGCAGCGAAATCGGCGGCGGCCGGGTGCAGATTTCCGGCCGCATGAGCACCCAGGAAGCCAATGACACCGCCCTGCTGCTGCGTGCCGGCTCCCTGGCAGCCCCCATGGACATCGTCGAAGAGCGCACCATCGGCCCGTCCCTTGGCGCCGACAACATCAAGAAGGGCTTCCACTCGACCCTGTGGGGCTTCGCCGCCATCGCGGCCTTCATGGTGGCCTACTACCTGATGTTCGGCTTCATCTCGGTGACCGCCCTGGCCTGCAACCTGCTGTTCCTGGTGGCCCTGCTCTCCCTGCTCCAGGCGACCCTGACCCTGCCCGGCATCGCGGCTATCGCCCTGGCCCTGGGTATGGCCATCGACGCCAACGTGCTGATCAACGAGCGCGTCCGGGAAGAGCTGCGCAACGGCTCCAGCCCCCAGTCGGCCATCGCCGCCGGCTACGAGCGGGCCTTCGGCACCATCCTGGACTCCAACATCACCACCCTGATCGCCGGTGTCGCCCTGCTGGCCTTCGGCTCCGGCCCGGTGCGCGGCTTTGCCGTGGTGCACTGCCTGGGCATCCTGACCTCCATGTTCAGTTCCGTGGTGGTCTCCCGGGCCCTGGTGAACCTCATCTACGGCAGCCGCCGCAAGCTGGAAAAAGTGGCTATCGGCCAGGTGTGGAAGCCTGGCAACAGCACCGCCAGCGCCGCTGCCGGCAAAGCCGAATAAGGAAGCGAGATCATGGAATTTTTCCGCATTCGCAAAGACATTCCCTTCATGCGCCACGCGCTGGTGTTCAACGTCATTTCGTTGCTCACCTTCCTGCTGGCGGTTTTCTTCCTGGCCACCCGGGGCCTGCACCTGTCGGTGGAATTCACCGGCGGCACCCTGATCGAGGTCCATTACCAGCAGGCGAGCGATTTGGAAAAGATCCGGGGCGCCCTGGGCAAGTCGGGCTTCACTGATTACTCGGTGCAGAACTTCGGCTCCTCCCAGGACGTGCTCATCCGCCTGCCCCTCAAGTCTGACCAGAACACGGCCAAGCTGGGCGAGTCGGTGATGGGCGCCCTGACTGCCGAGGACGCCACCGCCAGCCTGCGCCGGGTCGAGTTCGTCGGCCCCCAGGTGGGCAAGGAGCTGGCTGAGAACGGCGCCATGGCCCTGCTGGTGGTGATCGTCGGCATCGTCATCTACCTGGCCTTCCGCTTCGAGTGGCGCTTCTCGGTTTCCGCCATCATCGCCAACCTGCACGACGTGGTCATCATTCTCGGCTTCTTCGCCTTCTTCCAGTGGGAGTTCTCCCTCTCGGTGCTGGCGGCGGTGCTGGCCGTGCTCGGCTACTCGGTGAACGAATCGGTGGTGGTGTTCGACCGGGTGCGGGAAACCTTCCGCAAGGTGCGCGGCATGACCACGCCCCAGGTGCTGGACCACGCCATCACCGGCACCATCTCCCGCACCATCATCACCCACGGCTGTACCCAGCTGATGGTGCTGTCCATGCTGGTGTTCGGTGGTGAGACCCTGCACTACTTCGCCATGGCGCTCACCATCGGTATCTGCTTCGGCATCTACTCCTCGGTGCTGGTCGCTTCGCCCCTGGTGATGTGGCTGGGCGTTTCCCGGGAGCAGTTCATCAAGCCGGTGAAGGCCAAGGACCCCAACGTCGCCGACGACGGCGCCTGCGTCTGACGCAGACCGGGAAAGGGCCGATATCAGTTACAACTTGATAAGCGCCTGACCCCGGCAAAGCACTACAATCCGGCGGGTCGTCCGATACAGCGGACGGCCCGTTTTCTTTGGCTCTGTCTGAACTTTCCCTCACGGAGAACCCCGTTCGTGACCACGCGCAAAATCAAGCTGTGGGACCTGCCCACCCGCCTCTTCCACTGGCTGCTCGCCGCCACCGTGGCCGGCGCCCTCATTTCCGGCCAGATCGGCGGCAACGCCATGGATTGGCATGGCCGCCTGGGCCTCGCTGCCATCGGCCTGGTGGTCTTCCGCCTGGTGTGGGGCCTGGCCGGCTCCACCTACGCCCGCTTTGCCCAGTTCTTCCCCCGCCCGGCCCAGGTTCAGGCCTACCTGCAAGGCCGCTGGCAGGGCGTGGGCCACAACCCCCTGGGCGCCCTGTCGGTCCTGGCCCTGCTCCTCTTGGTGGCCGCCCAGGCGGGCACCGGCCTGTTCGCCAACGACGACATCGCCTTCCGGGGCTACCTCTATTCCCTGGCGGGCTCTTCCCTCTCCAGCCAGCTCACCGAAGTCCATGAACTACTGTCGGACCTGCTCATCGGCCTGGTGGTCCTCCATGTCGGCGCCGTGGTGTTTCATACCCGGGTGAAAAAGGACAACCTGGTCAAGCCGATGCTGACCGGCTGGAAGGAAGTCGAGCAGGACGCTCCCAGCGCCAGCGGCGGCAGCATGCTGGCCCTGGTCATCGCCCTGCTCCTGGCAACGGCTGCCGTCTATGGCGCCAGCGGCGGCTGGCTGCCGCCCCCGCCCGTGGCCCCAACGCCCAGCTGGTAAGCTGCATAAAAAAGGCCGCCCGAGGGCGGCCTTTTGCATGGGGCGGCAAGCAATTCTGCGACGATGCGCCTCAATCCTTCATGCGGAACTTGTCGTGGCAGGACTTGCAGGCCTCTCCGGTCTTGCCGAACTGGGCCTTGATGGCGGCCTGGTCACCACTGGCAGCCACCTTGGCCAATTCGTTGGCTTCCTTGGCGAAAGCCACGGCCACTTCCTTCACCTTGTCGGGCTGCAGGAAGAATTCCGGCTTGACGTGGGTCTTCACCTTGGCAGAGCCCTTCTCGGTGCCCGGGGCGTAGAGCGCCCCCATGCCGGAGTTGGCAATACCGGCAATGGCATTGGCGGCGGCAGCCACCTGATCCTTGTTGAAGGGCGCGCTGCCTTCCACCACCTGGGCCTTGATCTTGCCCATGTTCCAGGCCATGAAGGTGTAGCCGGCCTGGCGGTTCACGATCATTTCTTCGGCAGGAGTGCCGTGGTCATGGGCTCCGGCCAGCCCGGCCAGGGAAAGCAGTGCGGCAGAGGCAACAAGGCGAGTCATCAGCTTCATGGGGCGATCTCCCGAAATGGCAGTGGTATGGCGACTGGTTAGACGTTGAAGATGTGCTTGGCCCGCAGGGTCTTGCCCTCGGCGACCAGCTCGATCAGACGGTCGATATTGGGGTGCTTGCCCGGATTGAGGCGAGCATCTTCGCTGTGCTCGGCGTAGATTTCCAGACCCTTCTGGGCGGCCTGGGGGGTAATGGCGCCGTAGGTCTGGGCCAGGTGGTTGTACACCGCCACGGAGCCGGCACTGCCCGGCTTGTTCTCGATGGCGGCCACGGTGTTGCCCTCGGCATCCAGCAGGTTGATGGCCGCCAGATGGGAAATGCCGGGGAGTTTCTTCAGGTTCTCGGCGAAGCTCATGGGGATTCTCTCGTGGTCTCGTTATTATGGTTCAGCGGTTACGCAACATGCCCAGCAGCAGACCGGTGGTAGCCAGGCCGAAAATCAGGCCGAACGCGACGGCCTTGATGCCCCGCTCCGGCCCGTAGATGCCCAGCACCCCGCCGGCCAGCACCAGGCCCAGGAACAGCCCGGCCAGGCCGCCCTGGCGGGCGCCCCGGAGCATGGCTTTCTG
>DATEZY010000069.1:0-41377 GCA_035255085.1 Azospira sp.
TTGCCGTGGGCGACCACGTCGGAATAGCGGGCGGTGGTGCCGTAACGTTGAATGTTTTCGATGTTCATGGTGTGTCCTGAAAAGTGGGATGTGCCCAGCCCTATTTCAGCCAGCCGATTTCCCGGGCGCTGGCCGGGCCGATCAGGGCCTGCTGCAGGGAATCGGGGATTTCGGCCTGGGTCGGGCTGATGGGGATGCGCCCGGCCATCAGTTCGGCCGTGTCCTGGGGCAGGAGCGGCGTCTGGGAGGGGTTGGCGTAGCCGTCCGGATGGCGGGGCAGGATGGTGGCCGGGTCGTATTTATCGCTGGCGCCCAGGGTGTGCAGCAGTTCGTGGGCGGTGACGAAGTTGTTCTGGCCCGCCTGCTGTGGGCTGGCAAAGAGATGGACGACGCCGAGCAGGCCCTTTTCCAGTCCGCTGGAATGGGGCACCCGGGGGGCAATGGCCGGGTCGTGGTACAGGAGATAAAGCCGGACGTGAGGCTTGGGGTGGCTTTCCGGGGTCCGGGACCAGGCCCAGTAGCGCAGCTTGAGACTCCACAGCAGGGCGTCGAGGCCGTTGCCGGCCAGGGGGCGGGGCGGCGGTGGGGCAGAGATTTCGGGCCCTAGTGAGACATCCACGGGCCGCAGGGCGGATAGACCATAGCGCCGGGCTTCCGCATTGAGAAAGTCGGCGATGGGCTGGACGCTGTCCGGGGTGAGTTGCTGCAGATAACGGCGGGTAACGGCGCTGTCGTCGGCAGCGATGGGGTAAACGGTGACGAGCAGGGTGCCCTTCCAGGCCGTGGCGTTAGCCTTGGCCTTCCAGGCGGACAAGGCCACCGTCGCCAGCACCAGGAGCAACAGGATGACGCGGATGCGGCGTCCCATGGTGGGCGAACGGTGGCCTTGTCTTCTATCGACGAATTGCTATTAGGCGACGGCGACCGGGATCTTGCCGATCTTGGCCTGCCATTCCTTCGGGCCGGTGTTGTGCACGCTGGTGCCGGTGGAATCCACGGCCACGGTGACGGGCATGTTCTGCACGTCGAACTCGTAGATGGCTTCCATGCCCAGGTCCTCGAAGCCCACCACCTTGGCGGACTTGATGGCCTTGGCCACCAGGTAGGCGGCGCCGCCCACGGCCATCAGGTAGGCCGACTTGTTGTCCTTGATGGCCTCGATGGCGACGGGGCCGCGCTCGGACTTGCCGATCATGGAGATGAGGCCGGTCTTTTCCAGCATCATGCGGGTGAACTTGTCCATGCGGGTGGCGGTGGTGGGGCCGGCGGGTCCGACCACTTCATCACGCACGGGATCCACGGGGCCGACGTAGTAGATGACCCGGTTGGTGAAGTCCACCGGCAGCTTCTCGCCCTTGGCCAGCATGTCCTGGATGCGCTTGTGGGCGGCATCGCGGCCGGTCAGCATCTTGCCGTTGAGGAGCAGCTTCTGGCCCGGCTTCCAGGAAGCCACTTCTTCCTTGGTCAGGGTGTCCAGATTGACCTGGGTGGCGGCCTTCAGGTCCGGGGTCCAGGTCACGGCAGGCCAGTCTTCCAGCTTGGGCGGCTCGATCTTGGCGGGGCCGGAACCATCCAGGTGGAAGTGGCAGTGGCGGGTGGCGGCGCAGTTGGGCACCAGGGCCACGGGCAGGTTGGCGGCGTGGCAGGGGTAATCCAGCACCTTCACGTCCAGCACGGTGGTGAGGCCGCCCAGGCCTTGGGCGCCGACGCCCAGGGCGTTCACCTTCTCGTACAGTTCCAGGCGCAGTTCTTCGGCGCGGGTCAGCTTGGCGCCGGAGGCAGCCTTGTCCTTCAGTTCATGGATGTCCACCGGGGCCATGATGGATTCCTTGGCCAGCAGCATGGCCTTCTCCGGGGTGCCGCCGATGCCGATGCCGATGATGCCGGGAGGACACCAGCCGGCGCCCATTTCCGGGATCTTGTGCAGAACCCAGTCCACCAGGTCGTCGGAGGGGTTGAGCATGGCGAACTTGGACTTGGCTTCGGAGCCGCCGCCCTTGGCGGCGCAGATCACTTCCACGTGGTCGCCGGGGACAATCTCAAAGTGCACCACGGCCGGGGTGTTGTCCTTGGTGTTCTTGCGGGCACCGGCCGGGTCGGCCAGTACGGAGGCGCGCAGGGGGTTGTCCGGGTTGGCGTAGGCACGGCGCACGCCTTCGTTGACCATTTCCTGCAGGCTCATGGTGGCGTCGTCCCAGCGGACGTTCATGCCGACCTTGAGGAAGACCATGCCGATACCGGTATCCTGGCAGATGGGGCGGTGGCCTTCGGCGGCCATGCGGGAGTTGGTCAGGATCTGGGCGATGGCATCCTTGGCGGCGGGGGATTCCTCGCGCTCGTAGGCTTCGCCCAGGGCCTTGATGTAATCCAGGGGGTGGTAGTAGCTGATGTACTGGAAAGCGTCGGCGATGGACTGGATCAGGTCTTCCTGGCGAATGGAGCTCATGCGGGGGTCCTCAGTGCTTGGGTTGGAGGTTGAGGGTCTGGTTCATGACTTTATCGGTCTGGGCCATCATGAACGCGGATACAACGAAAACGAGGTGGATGCCTACCTGCCAGCCGATGACCCGGTCATCCAGTTGGGCGGCATTGATGAAACTCTTCAGCAGGTGAATGGAGGAGATGCCGATCAGGGCCGTGGCCAGCTTGACCTTGAGCACGCCGGCATTGACGTGGGACAGCCACTCGGGCTGGTCCGGGTGGCCCTCGATATCGAGCTTGGAGACGAAGGTCTCGTAGCCGCCGATGATGACCATAATCAGCAGGTTGGCGATCATCACCACGTCGATCAGGCCGAGGACGATGAGCATGGTCTTGGCTTCGTCCAGGTGGGCGATGTCGGCCACCAGATGGGACAGTTCCATCATGAACTGCACCACGTAGATACCCTGAGCGACGATGAGGCCAAGGTACAAGGGAGCCTGGAGCCAGCGGCTGGCGAAGATCAGGCTTTCCATCCTGGTTTGGGCTTTTTGATTCATCTTTGTGCGTTGCAAGGTTGGGGGAACCGTTGGGAGCGCGGATTTTACCATGGCTAGGTGGCTGATTTTGGTGCTCTTTTATGCTGCAGTGCAGCGAAAAAGGTGTAAGGGCACTGTAAGAAACAAAGCGTCTAATCGCCCCCATTCACGCGGCTTACGACACGGTTTTACCGGTTGGAACGCGGAAAACCAGGGGGGCGCAAAAATCACCCAAGAAGCAAGCGACTCCCGCCCTGCCTCAGAGCTCAGGCTTATGGCTCTCGACGCACCCTTCAGCAAATGCAGACAATGCAGAGGAGATGAGTATGTCCCAGATCGAATCCGTTCTCGTTGAAAACCGCGTGTTCCCCCCCTCCGAGGAAATGGTCAAGCAAGCCACCATCTCCGGTATGGCCGCCTATGAGGCCCTGTGCAAGGAAGCGGAAACCGACTACGCCGGTTACTGGGGCCGCCTGGCCAAGGAGCACGTGGTCTGGAAGCAGCCCTTCACCACCGTTCTGGACGAATCCCAGGCTCCCTTCTACAAGTGGTTCGCCGACGGCAAGCTGAACGTCTCCTACAACTGCCTGGACAAGAACGTCGAAGCCGGCCTGGGCGACAAGGTCGCCATCATTTTCGAAGCTGACGGCGGCGCCGTCACCAAGGTCACCTACAAGGAACTGCTCGGCCGCGTCAGCCGTTTCGCCAACGCCCTGCGCGCCCAAGGCATCAAGAAGGGTGACCGGGTCATCATTTACCTGCCGATGTCCATCGAGGGCATCGTCGCCATGCAGGCCTGTGCCCGTATCGGCGCCATCCACTCCGTGGTCTTCGGCGGCTTCTCCGCCAAGTCCCTGGAAGAGCGCATCCTGGACGCCGGCGCCGTGGCCGTCATCACCGCCGACGAACAGACCCGCGGTGGCAAGAACATCCCCCTGAAGCCGGCTGTCGATGAAGCCCTGACCCTGGTCGGTGCCAACTCCCCGGTGAAGACCGTGATCGTCGCCAAGCGCACCGGCGGCGCCTGCGCCATGACCGCTGGCCGCGACAAGTGGTGGAGCGACGTGGAAGCCGGCCAGTCCGACGTCTGCGAACCTGAGTGGGTCGAGGCCGAGCATCCCCTGTTCCTGCTCTACACCTCCGGTTCCACCGGCAAGCCCAAGGGCGTCCAGCACTCCTCCGGCGGCTACCTGCTGCACGCTGCCCTGACCATGAAGTGGACCTTCGATATCAAGCCCCACGATATCTTCTGGTGCACCGCCGACATCGGCTGGGTCACCGGTCACACCTACATTACCTACGGCCCCCTGGCCTGCGGCGCCACCGAGATCGTCTTCGAAGGCGTGCCCACCTTCCCGGACGCCGGCCGTTTCTGGAAGATGATCGAAGACCACAAGGTCTCCATCTTCTACACCGCGCCCACCGCCATCCGTTCCCTGATCAAGGCTGGTGCCGATCTGCCGAAGAAGTACGACCTCACCTCCCTGCGCATCCTGGGTTCCGTCGGCGAGCCGATCAACCCCGAAGCTTGGATGTGGTACTACAACGAAATCGGCGGCGGCCGTTGCCCCATCGTCGATACCTTCTGGCAGACCGAAACCGGCGGCCACATGATCACCCCCCTGCCGGGCGCAACCCCGCTGGTTCCGGGTTCCTGCACCCTGCCGTTCCCCGGCATCCAGGCCGCCATCGTCGATGAGACCGGCCACGAGCTGGAGTGGGGCAAGGGTGGTTTCCTGGTGGTGAAGAAGCCCTGGCCCTCCATGATCCGCAACATCTGGAACGATTCCGAGCGCTTCAAGAAGTCCTACTATCCTGAAGATCTGGGTGGCACCCTGTACCTGGCCGGCGACGGTGCCGTGCGTAACGCCAAGACCGGCAACTTCACTATCACCGGCCGTATCGATGACGTGCTGAACGTTTCCGGTCACCGCATGGGCACCATGGAAATCGAATCCGCCCTGGTGGCCAACCCCCTGGTGGCCGAAGCCGCCGTGGTGGGCCGTCCCGACGACCTGACCGGCGAAGCCATCTGCGCCTTCGTGGTGCTGAAGGGTGCCCGTCCCAACGGCGACGATGCCAAGCGCGTCATCAAGGAACTGCAGGACTGGGTCGGCAAGGAAATCGGTCCCATCGCCAAGCCCAAGGACATCCGCTTCGGCGAGAACCTGCCCAAGACCCGCTCCGGCAAGATCATGCGTCGTCTGCTGCGTTCCCTGGCCAAGGGCGAAGAAGTCACCCAGGACGTTTCCACCCTGGAAAACCCGGCCATCCTGGATCAGCTGAAGCAGGCTGCCGGTTAATGACGGACTGCGCCACCGGCGGGGTAACCAAAAACCGGTGGCGCAACAAAACAAGATGCAGAGAGGTGTGGAGGAGACATCCCCCTGTCGTGACGGCGACCTAATCCAGCGCCCGGATCGACACTCTGCAAGCCAGGCGGCATCATAAAGACCGCTTTCGGGCCGGCGCGAAATTGTTCGCGCCGGCCTCTTCATTTCAGTAGTTGCGCAGGGAGAGAACATCAATAATGTCTACAAACGCAACCAACATGCTGGTTTCGTCGACCCTGGATTTCCTGCGGCGCCATTCGCCCTTCGACCGCATGGAAGCCGAAGCCCTGCGCTTCATGGCCGAGCGCCTGAAGCTCGCCTACTATCCCAAGGACACCGCCATCCTCACCCCGGAAATGGGGCCGCCGCGGATTTTCTACATCCTGCAGCGGGGCAAGGTGGTGGCCCGCCAGGCGGGCGAGGTAAATGTCACCGAATACACCACCCTGACCCAGGGGCCGGGGGAGTGCTTCCCCATTGGCGCGGTGACCGCCCAGCGCCCGTCCACCAACACCTACATCGCCCTGGACGACGTCTTCTGCTATCAGCTCGACGCCGAGGACTACTTTGAGGTGATGCGCCAGAGTTCCGTCTTCAACCTTTTCTGCACCCAGTACATCGCCAGCCTGCTCAACCAGTCGCGCCAGCAGTTGCAGGTGCAGTTCGCCCAGCGGGCGGCGGAGCAGCAGTCCCTCAATACCCCCCTGGCTTCCCTGGTGAATCGGGAGCCCCTGGCGGTCACCGCCGATATCCCCCTGCGCCAGGTGCTTGAGGCCATGGGCCAGCAGCGCCTGGGTTCCATGATCATCGTGGACGAGGAACAGAAGCCCGTCGGCATCTTTACCCAGAGCGACCTGCTGCACCGGGTGGTGCTGCCCGAGGTCTCCCTGGATGCGCCCATCGCCCAGGTGATGTCGAAGCGGCCCCATACCCTGCCTGACAACGCCTATGCCTACGATGCGGCCATGGCCATGGCCATGCATGGCATCCGCCACGTGCTGGTGGTCAATGGCTCCGGCCAGTTGCGCGGGGTGATTTCCGAGCGGGACCTGTTCACCCTGCAGCGGGTGGGCCTGCGCCAGATCCGCCAGTCGGTGGAAAGCGCGCCGAACCTGGAGACTCTGCGCCAGACCAGCAACGACGTACGCCAGCTGGCGGTGAACATGCTGGCCCAGGGCGTCGGTGCGGAGCAGGTGACCCAGTTCATCTCCGCCCTCAACGACACCATCACCCGCCGGGTGTTGGAGTTGAACCTGGACAAGCACGACCTCTACGGGGTGGATTGGGCCTGGCTGTCCTTCGGCTCGGAAGGGCGGGAGGAACAGACCTTCAGCACCGACCAGGATAACGGCATCATCTACATCTGCCCCGACCTGATGGACAAGGAGCAGCTGCAGCTGCGCCTGCTGGATTTTGCTCGGGACGTGAATGCCGATCTGGACCAGTGCGGCTTCCCCCTGTGCGAAGGCAACATCATGGCCAGCAATGCGGAGCTGTGCCTGACCCTGGAGGAGTGGCAGGAAAAATTCACCAACTGGATCCGCCGTCCCGATCCCAGCGCCCTGCTCAACGCCACCATCTTCTTCGACTTCCGCGTCCTTTACGGCAATGCCAACCTGGGGGAACGGCTGCGCAGCTGGCTGTTCAGCCTGACCAGCAACAACCCGGCCTTCCTGCACATGATGGCCAAGAATGCCCTGGACGTGGCGCCGCCCCTGGGCAAGATCCGAGACTTCGTCACCGACCTGGATCCCCACCATCCCGGCACCATTGACCTGAAGAAATACGGCGCCCGCCTGTTCGTGGACGTGGCCCGCATCTACGCCATGGCCACCGGGGTGTACAACACCAACACCGTGCAGCGCCTGCGCTTTGCCGGCAAGAAGCAGGGCATCAATGCGGAGGAAATGGGGGCCATGATCGACTCCTTCAACTTCATCCAGCTGCTGCGCCTGCGCCACCAGCATCTGGAAAACGAGAACGGCCATGCGGGCGATAACCGCATCAACCCGGAGCAGTTCAACGAGCTGGACCGCCGCATTCTCAAGGAATCCTTCCGCCAGGCCCGCAAGCTGCAGACCCGGCTCAAGCTGGACTACCAGGTATGAGCTGGCTGGCCCGCCTGTTCGGCAGCAAGGAAGCGGCCCCGGTGCTGACGCCGGAGCACCAGGCTGCCCTGGACCGCTGGATCCAGCTGCCGGAGCCAGACCTGAGCATCTCCCACTACCGCACCCGCTACGTGGTGGTGGATGTGGAGTCCAGCGGCCTGCACATGGCCAAGGACCGGCTCATTTCCATCGGCGCCGTGGCCGTGGTGGATGGCTTGATCGACTTCAATGATGCCTTCGAGGTGATCCTGCGCCAGGATCAGGTCAGCGATACCGCCAATATCCTGCTCCACGGCATCGGCGGTTCGGCCCAGCGGGAAGGCATGGAGCCGGTGGATGCCCTGCTTGCCTTCCTCGCCTACGTCGGCAAGCAGCCCCTGGTGGCCTACCATGCCTTGTTCGACCACACCATGATCGCCCGGGCCATGCAGAAATACCTGGGCTACAAGTTCGAGCAGAAGTGGCTGGACCTGGCCTGGGTGCTGCCCGAGCTGTTCCAGAACCGCATCGATTCCCAGGTGGCCCTGGATAACTGGCTCGACCTGTTCGGCATCGAGAACATCCAGCGCCATAACGCGGTTTCCGATTGCTATGCCACTGCCAAGCTGCTCCAGGCGGCCATGGCGGAAGGGGCCAAGCGCAATGCCGAGTCCCCGGCCCGGCTCATGGAAATCGAACACATGCGGCGCTGGCTGCGCCGGGCCGGCTGAGGAGCGCCCAGCGTGGCCGATCCCCGCAGCTTCATCGCTCGGCTCAAGCGCTACTACATTGCCTATACCCTGGGCTTCCTGGGATTTGTCGGGGTCCTGGCGGCGCTGGAGCATTGGGGGGTGTCGCCCCACTGGATCGGCTACGCCTTTCTCCTGGCCACCATCCTGATCTACGCCAGCATCGGCATCCTCAGCCGCACCGCCGATGTCTCCGAGTATTACGTCGCCGGCCGGCGGGTGCCGGCCGTGTTCAACGGCATGGCCACCGGCGCCGACTGGATGAGCGCCGCCTCCTTCATCGGCATGGCCGGCACCCTCTATCTCACCGGCTACCAGGGGCTGGCCTACATCATGGGCTGGACCGGCGGTTACGTCCTGGTGGCCCTGTTCCTCGCGCCTTACCTGCGCAAGTTCGGCCAATTCACCATTCCCGATTTCCTCGCCATGCGTTACGGCGGCACCCTGGCCCGGCTGGTGGGGGCGACGGCGGCCATCATCGCCTCCTTCGTCTATGTGGTGGCCCAGATCTACGGCGTCGGTCTCATTACCAGCCGCTTCGTCGGCCTGCAGTTCGAGATCGGCGTCTTCGTCGGCCTGGCGGGCATCCTGGTCTGTTCCTTCCTGGGCGGCATGCGGGCCGTCACCTGGACCCAGGTGGCCCAGTACGTGGTGATCATCGTCGCCTACATCGCCCCGGTGGCCATGCTGTCCTACAAGGTGACCGGCATCCCGGTGCCTCAGGTGGTCTATGGCGAGGTGCTGCAGGAGGTAAGCAAGCTGGAGGAAAAGCTGTTCGATACTCCCGCCGAGAAGCAGGCCCGCAGCCTCTACCGGCAGCGGGCTGAAGCCTATGGCGAGAAAATCAGGCGCCTGCCCCAGTCCCTCATCGAGGAACGGGAGCACCTGACCACCCAGATCAATGAACTCAAGGCCAGCAATGCCCCCATGCGGGAGGTGGTGGCCCTGGAGCGGGCGCGGCGGGAACTGCCTCAGACGCCAGAAGGCGCCCGGGACAAATGGGAGGCCCAGATGCGTCAGGCTGCCGACAAGGCGGCCCCGCCCATCCGCCATGCCGAGGCCTTCCCCGGTACCGAGGAGGAGGCCAGGGCCGCCCGCCTCAATTTCATCACCCTCATGTTCTGCCTGATGGTGGGCACCGCTGCCTTGCCCCACATCCTGATCCGCTACTACACCACGCCCACGGTGAAGGAGGCCCGGGAGTCGGTCACCTGGTCCCTGTTGTTCATCCTGCTGCTCTACATCACCGCTCCGGCCTATGCCGTGTTCGCCAAGTACGAGGTCTATTCCACCGTGATCAACAGTTCCCTGGCCCATCTGCCCTCCTGGGTGATGGCCTGGGGCAAGGTGGGGCTGATGAGCATCGAGGACATCAACGGCGACGGGCTGCTGCAGCTGGCGGAGCTTTCCCTCAACCCGGACGTGATTGTGCTCGCCACCCCGGAGATTGCCGGCCTGCCCTACGTGGTGTCCGGCCTGGTGGCCGCCGGCGGCCTGGCCGCTGCCTTGTCCACCGCCGACGGGCTGCTGCTGACCATCACCAGCTCCCTGTCCCACGACATCTACTACAAGATCATCCGACCCCAGGCTTCCACTCAATGGCGTCTGGTGATGTCCAAGTCCTTCCTCCTGGTGGTGGCCGCCCTGGCCGCCACGGCCGCCTCCCAGCGGCCCGCCACCATCCTCTACATGGTGGCCTGGGCCTTTTCCCTGGCCGCCGCCGCCTTCTTCCCGGCCCTGGTCATGGGCATCTTCTGGAAGCGGGCGAACAAGGCCGGCGCCGTCTCCGGCATGGTGGTGGGCCTGGCCATCACCACCTACTACATGATCCGGGTGCAGTTCGATTCCGTCGCCTGGCTCGGCCTGCGCGGCATCGGCATGGAGCCCTGGTTCGGCATCCAATCCACCTCCGCCGGGGTGTGGGGCGTACCCGCCGGCTTCCTCACCATCATCGTCGTCAGCCTGCTCACCAAGCCGCCCGCCAAGGAAGTCCAGGACTTCGTCGAGCAGGTGCATTACCCGCGCCTGCGCTGATGCGCTGACTCTCTCCGGAAAAAACACCATGGCCCTGTCACCCCGGCATCAGGAGTATTGGCGCAAGAATCAGCGGCTCACGGCGCTGCTGCTTGCCCTGTGGTTTGGGGTCAGCTTCGTTGCCAGCTTCTTCGCCCGGGAACTCAATAGTCTCTCCATTCTGGGTTTTCCCCTGGGCTTCTACATGGGAGCCCAGGGTTCCCTGTTCGTTTATCTCCTGATCATCTGGTACTACGCCCGCACCATGAACCGGCTGGATCGGCAATACAACGTGCATGAGAGCGATAGCGACCGGGACTGATGTCTAGCCACCGGTCGGGTGGGGCTGCATGGGGCAGGGGGGCAAACCGGATGGCAGGGGCGTGCCTTAGAATCGCCCCCTCGTTGGAAGTGTGAAGGGGAGGAGTGAGCAATGGCGGCAGCAATCCTGTTTCTGCTCAGCGTGATGCGCGTGCTGGTGGAGGTGGCCGGCCTGGCCCTGCTCGGGCAGGGGGCCGTGGCTTTCCTCGCCGGCAGCCGGCGAGAGGACAATCCCATCTATCAGCTGTTCCGTCTCGTTACCCGGCCAGCTATTGCCATCCTGCGCCGTATTACCCCAAGTTTCATCCCCGAGCGGCAGCTTTCCCGGCTCGCCTTTTTTGTCCTGTTTACCCTCTGGATCCTGCTGGCAGCCCTTAAACGCGGCATTTGTACGGCCAACGGCCTCGCCTGTTTTGCCTGAGGTCGAAAATAGTGCTTGGTGAATCAAAATGTCTCCTGTAGAATGCGCGGCTTCTGGAGAGGTGGATGAGTGGTTTAAGTCGCACGCCTGGAAAGCGTGTATAGGTTAATAGCCTATCGGGGGTTCGAATCCCCCCCTCTCCGCCAGAATTCGAAGAAAAAGCCCTTGTTGATCAAGGGCTTTTTCTTTTTGTATTGCCATGTTTTCTAGGCTAGAAAGAGCTGTTTCTGCTTGGAAATACTGTCGCTTCCCTGGCGATATTTAAGAAACCTCAAAAATCCCCTGCGTTGTCGACGAAATTCCTGGCTGATGCCCGTGAATTAAGCCTCTATTGGTTTCAAAAACAATAGGCAGGCAAGCCAAGCAGGCGGCTTGTTTTTCTGCTTTCCCCCTGCCGTTTCCCTTCCGTAAAGAAGTCGCAAAAGCCCCCTTGCCATGCCTGGTTGCGGGGTAGCCCTTGCCTGGCCTAGCCGCAGTTTTCCGCCAGCTTTTGTAGCCCAGCGGCCAGGAGGCGCTTCTCCGCCGCGCTGAGTTGCTTCACCCGGTATTCCGCCTTGGCGGCGGCAGAGCGGTCGGGATGGGGCTCCCAGCCCAGGAGTCGGGCCGGGGGGTGGGAACGGGTGTAGCGGGCGCCCTTGCCGGTGCAATGGGCCTGGTAGCGGGCGGCCACGTTGGTGGTGATGCCGGTGTACAGGCTGCCGTCCCGGCATTCGATGAGGTAGAGGTACCAGGGCTTGGCCGGCCGGGACTGGCTGGGGGCCAGTGGCGGCATGGGGGAGGAGCTCTCAGGCACGGGCGGCGGCGCTGGTGATGGCGTCGGCCAGGAGCGGCACCAGTGCCAGAGGGAAGTCATGGCCCATGCCCGGGATAAGGCGCAGTTCGGCGCCCGGAATGTGTTCCGCCACGTCCTGGCCGCAGGCAGGGGGAATGAGCGGGTCGGCGGCACCGTGGACGACCACCGTGGGCGCCTGGATGCGGGCGAGCAGGGGGCGACGGTCGCCATGGGCAATCAGGGCGGCCAGTTGCCGGGCCACGCCCCGGGGGTCGAAGCTGCGCTCGTATTCCGCAGCGAACATGGCTGCCAGGCGGGCCGGGTCGGTGGGGTAGGCCGGGCTGGCAATGGCCCGGTAGCGGCCCAGGGCATCGGCAACGATGCTCTCCCGGTCGCGGCTGGCGGGCAGGGGAGCGAACAGGGCGATGGCGGCTGCTGGGGTAGGCGGGGGCAGACCCGGATGGCCGCTGCTGGACATGATGCAGGTCAGGGAGCGGGTACGTGCAGGGTAGCGGGCGGCGATGACCTGGGCGATGGCGCCCCCCAGGGAGGCGCCGACGATATGGGCCTGGTCGATGTGCAGGGCGTCGAGCAGGCCGATGCTGTCTGCCGCCATGTCTTCCAGGGTGTAGGGCAGCTGGAGGGGCTGGCCGCTGCGCAGGGCGGCGCCGATGTCGGGCACGGGAGCCGTGTCGCAGTGGCTGGAGAGGCCGCAGTCCCGGTTGTCGAAGCGGATCACCCGGTAGCCCCGGCTCACCAGCGTGCTGCACAGTTCATCGGGCCAGCGGGTGAGGGGTACCCCCAGGCCCATGATGAGCAGGATGGCGTGGGCCGTTTCCGGTCCGAGGGACTGGTATTCCAGGTCGATGTGGTTGGCGTGGATGCGGGGCATGGGATGAGGTACGGGGCGGTCTGCGGCAGCCAGAGGGCAGGGGAGCGGTCCCGGGAAGGGAGCCGGTAAAGCTGCAGTATGCCCCAGGGGCTCAGCCCAGCGCCAGGCTGTAGCCCCGGCCGCGCAGGGTGCGGATCAATTCCCCGCCGTTGGCGCTGCGGGAGCGCATCTTGGCGCGGAGGCGGGCGACCATGGTATCCACCGTATGGGCGGCCACCTGGCTCGGGTCCCGGTTGCTGATGACGTCCAGCAGGAAGTCCCGGTTCAGGACCTCGCCGGGGCGGGCGGCCAGGGCCCAGAGGATGTTGAATTCCCCCGCCGTCAGGGGCAGGAGGCAGCCGTCGGGGCAGAACAGTTCGCGGCGTACCGGATCCAGGCTCCAGCCGCTGAAATTCAGGGGCTCGATGGGCTTGTTCTTGCGCCGCAGGACACTACGGATGCGGGCGGCCAGTTCTTCCAGGTCCAGGGGCTTGGTCACGTAGTCGTCGCCGCCGGCCTGGTCCAGGCCCTGGATGCGGTCCTCCCGCTCGTTGCGGACGGTGATGAAGATCAGCCCGGTCTGGCTGCCAAGCTTGAGCCGATGGGCGGCCTCCAGGCCGTTGCCGTCGGGCAGGTTGATGTCCAGCAGCACAATATCCGGCACCTGGGCCTGCAGGGCGGCCTCCATCTCGCTCAGACTGGCGGCCTGGCGCACGTCCATGGCCTGGGCGCCCAGGTAGTGGGTGAGCAGGGCCCGTTCCTCCGGGGCATCTTCAACGATCAGGACGGTGATGGGTGTGTTCGTGGATGTGTTCATGGCAGGCTCGGTTCGGCGGGGGCTTGGGCGAGAATTTGCTCCAGGGCTGATTGCAGGGCCGTCAGGGCATGGTCGATGGCGAGTCCAGCGTGGATGTGCTGTTCTAGGGTGCTGGCCAGGTGTTCCAGGTGGGATTCGCCGAAGGTGGCGGCGCTGCCCCGCAGGCGATGGGTAGTGGCGAGCAGGACCTGTTGCGGTGCGGCTTGCTGCCGGCCTTGCTCGAGCAGGGCCAGGCATTCCTGGCAGGCGCGGATGAAGACGGGGCGGGCATTCTCTATGGAGCGGGCCGCCAGCCTGGTCCCGGTTTCAGATTCAGCCTCCGCCTTCTCCGCCATGGCCTCCCCACTCGGTGCTGCGGGGGCGTGGCGGGCCAGGGCGTCGAGCAGGGCATCCAGGTCCAGGGGCTTGGACAGCACCTCATCGACGCCGACGGCCGCATAGCGTTGCCGGTCTTCCGGGGAAACGTTGGCGGTGATGGCGATGATGGGGAGAAAACTGATCCGGCTCTCCGGGTGAAGGCGAATGGCCTCTGCCACCGCTTCCCCGGGCATGTCGCCGAGACGCATGTCCAGCAGGACGATATCGAAGGCGACCCGTTCCAGGTGGTACAGGGCGTCGCCGCCGCAGGGAGCGACAGTGATTTCGTGCTGCCCGGGGGCCAGATATTCCTGGATGAGCAGGCAGTTTTCCGGCGTGTCTTCCACCAACAGCAGTTTCAGGTGGCGCACGCTGGGGAGGGCGTGGCGGGGGGGCGCTAGGGCCTGGGGCGGAGCCTGGGAGAGTTCCAGTTCCACTTCCAGGCGGAAGCAGGCGCCGCCCCCGGGGGCTTCGTGTACCGAGAGGTCGCCATGCATCAGCAAGGCCAGGCGCCGCACGATGGCCAGCCCCAGGCCGGTTCCCTTCAGATGGGCGGTGCGGGGGTCCCGGCCGAAGTCCTCGAAAATGTGTTCCCGGGCCTCCGGGGAAATGCCGGGGCCGGTGTCGCTGACCTCGCACAGGAGGCGCAGGCCTTTATCCGTCTTGCTGCCCCGGGCGAGCAGATTCACCTGGCCAAGCTGGGTGAATTTGATACTGTTGCCCAGGAGGTTGCTCAGGATCTGGTTGAGCCGCAGGGTATCGGCCAGGACAGGCTGCTCCAGCCCGGTGAAATTGCAGGTGAAAGTCAGTCCCTTGTCGTCACACTGAAAACGGGCGATTTCGGCCAGTTCCTGGAAAAAATCCTCCAGGCTGGTGGCCTGGGGGCTTAGTTCAGCCTTGCCCGCCTCGAGGCGGGAGAGATCGAGGATATTGTCCAGCAGGTGCACCAGATTGCGGCCGGTCTGCTCCATTACCCGCATGTAGCGGGCCCGGTCGGGCTCTCTAGGTTGCTGGCGCAGCAGCCGCACCATGCCGAGGATGACGTTGATCGGGGTGCGCACCTCGTGGCTGATGTTGGCCAGAAACAGGCTCTTGGTCTGGGCCTCGACCTCGGCCTTGACCTTGGCGCTGTTCAACTTGCCCATGGCCAGCTGGATTTCCTGGGTGCGCTGGTTGACTTCTGCTTCCAGGCCAGCGTTGACGCTGACCAACTCGGCGGAGAGGTGGCGCACATCCTCCAGGGACTGGCCGACCCGGCGGCCCAGTTCGACGAAGTGGCTGAAAAGGAAAAAGAGGATGCCGATGGGGGCCAGGTCCGTGCCGCTGAACAGGTGGGAGTACATCAGGGCGTCGTGCACCGTCGCCATCAGGGCGGCGATCATCCCCAGGCCGAGCAGCAGGGCGCCGGGTTGGCGCTGGTAGGCGGCACGTAGAACGCAGATCGAGAAATACACGGAGCTGGCTACCACGGCCAGGCTGGTGAGGTCGCGGTAGCTGGTGAATTGCTCCACCGGCAGGACCAGGACGGCCGCCAGGCCGACGGCGCCCATGGTGGTGAGCAGGGCACCGACCCAGCGCTGCAGGCAGCTGGGAAAGAAGGAATGGAGCAGGAAGAAATAGGCGGGCCAGGAGATGTAGATGGGCAGGTATTCCAGGCGCAGGGCTAGTTCTTCGTTGATGTCCGGGACGATGGTCTTGAGGATTTCGCTGGTGCACAGCAGGCGCAGGGCCATGTCCAGCAGCAGCAAGGTGAGGTAGGTTCGGCTGCTGGCACTGGAGTGGCGGGAGAAAACGGCGATGTACAAGGCCATCAGCAGCAGGGAGCTGATGACGCCGGCAAAGAGCAATTGCCGCAGCTGCCAGTTCCGTTCCATCAGGCCGGCTGGAGCCAGATAAAGGGTGTTCCCCAGGCCTCCTTCGAAATGAAAGTGGTTGGAAACCTGGATGCGCAGCTCCAGCACCGCCTGGCCCTCCGGCACGGGGACAATCCGGGTTAGGTAGCGGGGCTCTTCCTCGGCGGCGTCGGGGGCCGGCCAGCCGGTTTCGGCCAGCAACTGGCCGTTGATCAGCACCCGGTTGGCCGAAAGGATATGGGGGATGCGCAGGCTCAAGGAGGGCGCTGCGGGAGGGAGCTTGATCTGCAGGGCATAGGTAGCCATGCCCCGGCCCGAGTCATAGGAAGCATTCCAGAGGCCGGGCACGGAGATGAACGACGCCGGCGTTATTGCATCTCCCGGCGGGCGCTGCCAGGTGACTGCCCATTCGCCTTCGAGGCTGACCGCTTCCTGCCCATCCCATTGCCGCAGATCGAGAACTCCATGGGATGCCGGCTCCATGCCCCAGGCCAGGACAGGAGAGAGCAGTAGCAGGAGAAGGCGGAGCAAGTTGATCATCGGCCAGGGAGCTCACGGGGGCCATGGCTCGATGGAGATGGCCCCGGGGAGTTGGCGCAAGCCATTGGTTTGAAAAAAGAAGCAGGCATTATAAGCACATCGACATAAGCCGATAAGCATAATTTCTTGAGTGATTTAGTTTCCCTTTGTTACGTACGTCATATGCCTTACGAATGTCTGGCGAACCGGCCAGAGGGGAAGGTGGGCCTGGCCGGTGCCCTGGCGAGGGGAGACAAGGTCTAGGCCTGGATGGCAGTCAGCCAGTGCCGGTGCCGTGTCTCTTCTCCCCTTACGCAGGCGAAATAACGTTGCTGCATGAGGCGAGTGACCGGGCCCGGGGTGCCGTTGCCGATGGCGCGCCGATCCACCTCCACCACCGGGGTGATTTCGGCGGCGGTACCGGTGAGAAACACCTCGTCGGCGCAATAGACCTCGTCCCGGGTGATGCGCTTGGGGGTGACTGTCAGGCCCGCTTCCCGGGCCAGGGCGTGGACGGTGCGGCGGGTGATACCGTCCAGGGCCGAGGTAGTTTCCGGCTCCCACAGTTGCCCGTCCCGCACCAGGAAAACGTTTTCCCCCGAGCCCTCGGCCACGTAGCCTTCCGTATCCAGCAGCAGGGCCTCGTCATAGCCGTCGCGGCGGGCTTCCCGCACCGCCAGGATGGAATTGCTGTAGGTGGAAATGGCCTTGGCCCGGCACATCTGCACATTGGGGTGGTGCCGGGCGTAGGAGGAAACCCGCACCTTGATACCCTGTTCCAGGGCATTGCCGCCCAGGTAGGCGCCCCAGGCCCAGGCGGCCACCATCACATGGGTTTTCGCCCCGGCCGGGTCCACCCCGGCCTTCTCCGGGCCGAGGAACACCAGGGGGCGGATGTAGGCACTCGACAGGCTGTTGCGGGCCACCGCTTCGCGGCACACCTGGGCCAGGGTTTCCTGGTCGTAAGGCAGGTCGATCGCCAGGATATGGGCCGAGTCGGCCAGGCGCCGGAGGTGCTCCTCCAGGCGGAAAATGGCCGGGCCGTCGGCCGTGGCGTAGGCCCGGATGCCTTCGAAACAGCCGTAGCCGTAATGCAGGGTGTGGGTCAGCACGTGCACTTTCGCGTCGCGCCAGGGGTGCCATTGGCCATCGAGCCAGATAAAGCCGTCGCGGTTTTCCATGGACATTTCGTTTTTCCAGATCACAGGGTGCCGGGGTGAGGCGGCACAAGGGTGATCCATGCCTGAGGCAGGATCGTTGGGGCCGGCCCGGGAGTGAGGGGCGGCGCGAACATCCGGACGTGGGTGGAACGGCGGGGGCGGCTATCGCTCCCTGTCCGGTAGGGCAGGGAGCTGGCCGGGGCAAGCGATAGGAGAAGAATGGCGCGGCGGCTAACGCCGCTCAAACGAAACGAATGGCTGTGAGATGAATTTGGTTCATGCGTCAGTTGGCATCAGGGGGCGGGCGCTGGTGGGCAGACTGGCAGGTGTCGTTGTCGGAAGTGCAGGTGGCAGTGATGGTAAGAGCGCTGGCAAGGACGGTGGCAAGGGCGGCCAGTCCCAGGCTCAGGCAGCGCCGATCTTGGCCAGGAAGGCTACCGGTACCCGGGTCACCTTGCGCGGGCCGTAGTCGAAGAAGACGATGCCGGTCTTGCCCCGGGCTACTTCCCGGCCCGAGGCCCGGTCGCTCATGCGCCACATCAGGTCGCAGCCGTATTTGTTGAGGTCGGCGGGCGTCATTTCCAGCACCATGGTCTCGCCATGGAAGGCCTCGGATTTGTACTGCAGGGCCGCGTCCACCACCACGATGCCCACCCCTTCCACGTCCAGCTCGGTGTAGCCCAGGGACTTGAAGAAGCGCACCCGGGCCTCGGACACCAAGGTCAGCAGCAGGGCGTTGTCCAGATGGCCGCCGTAATTGATGTGGCCGATGTAGAGGGGGAGTTCGGTGGCAAAGAGGAATTTCTCTGGCAGGGTAATGTCGATGCGGGCCATGGCGGAAAGGGAAGGGACGAGAGGAGCTGAGGATGCTACCCCAGGGGCGGGGTCGCTGAAAATGCAAAAGGGGAGGGCTGGGCGGAAGCCTCCCGGGCCGAGATGCCAAAGTGCTGCGTAGGGGGGGTACCGGCTACCGGCCGGCTGCCGTATATGCAAGAATGCATAGGCGGTTTGTTTTCATGCCCGCCATTCCTCACGTCATAAAACCTTTTCCTCGTCTCTTCATGCTCCGTCGCCGGCACTCGATTCATCTCGCCTTCTTTGCCCTGGTGGTTGCCGGTACCGTGGCCCTGGCGGCCTTCCTCCTGGGGACGGCCTACTACGAGTTGCAACGCCAGGCGGAAACCGATGCACAAAACGTCGTCGGCATGCTCGAAGCCCGTCTGGAAGCCACCCTGCGCCGGGTCGAAGCCGATCTGGGGGAGCTGGTGGCGGAGGTGCCCCTGGATGCCCTGGATGCCAAGGCGGTGGGGCGCTTCGGCCCCGCCCTGCATCACCAGCTGGCCCTGCGGGCCCAGCACTTTCCCGAAATCACCGGCCTGCGCCTGATCGATAGCGCGGGCAACGTCCTCTACGCTTCCGATCTCGAGTCGCCCCATGCCACGGCCCTGGGCCGCAGCTATTTCGAGACCTTGCGCCAGAACCCCAAACAGCCCCTGTTCTTTTCCGAGGTCGCCGTCGGTCGCATGGCCAACCGCCCCCTGCTGTTCATCGCCATGCCGATCACGGATGCCGGCGGTGCTTTCCGCGGCATCGCCATGGCGCCCCTGGAAATCAGCTACTTCCAGAAGCTGTTCGATGCCGTCAATCTCGGGTCCAATGGCGTCATCACCTTCCGCCGCACCGATGACGGCCGCCTGGTGCTGCGCCGTCCGGAGCGGCCGGGGACGGTCAATCAGAGCCTCACCAACAATCCCATGCACCTGCGCGTCGAGGCGGGGGAGCGGCAGGGGCTGATCCGTTACCGGGCGGCCATCGACCAGCAGGAACGGGTCTATGCCTTCAAGCGGGTGGGCGACTACCCCTTCTACGTGGCCGCCGGCATTGCCGCCGACGATTTCCTCGCGCGCTGGCAGCTGACCGCGTACATCACTGCCGCCGCTGGCCTGTTCTTCCTCGCCGGCCTGGGGCTCCTGCTGCGGCGCCTGCAGGCCTCCGAGGTCCGGGGGGACCACACGGCAGGGCAGTTGCAGGCCAGCGAAGACCGCTTCCAGTTGCTGCTCAATTCCGCCGGCGAAGGCATCTGCGGCATCGATCCGGCGGGCAAGCCCACCTTTGCCAACCCGGCCGCCCTGGCCTTGCTCGGCTACGAGCCGGATGGGGATTGGCAGACCCAGGATTTCCTGGCCCTCATCCATTCCCATGCCGCCACCGGCGAGGCCCTGCCGCCCGAAGCCTGCGCCATTCGCCAGGCCCTGCGCCAGGGCAGCAGCGCCCACAGCAGCGAGGACGTGTTCACCCGGGCCGACGGCAGCCTGTTCCCGGTGCAATACGACGCCTACCCTCTGGTCAAGGAAGGCCGGCCGGTGGGCGCCGTCCTGCTGTTCTCCGATATCACAGAGCGCAAGCGAAACGCCGCCCAGATCGAATTCCTGGCCCACCACGATCCCCTCACCGGCCTGCCCAACCGGCTCCTGGCGGAGGACCGCTTCAACCAGGCGGTGGCTTTCTCGCGTCGCAGCGGCGACCGGGTCGCCATGCTCTTCCTCGATCTCGATGCCTTCAAGACCATCAACGATTCCCTCGGCCACGACATCGGCGACCAGTTGCTCAAAGCGGTGGCTGAGCGCATCCGCCACCAGCTGCGGGACGGGGATACGGTTAGCCGCCTGGGGGGCGATGAATTCCTTATCGTCATGCCCGGCGTCGCCCACCTGGACGTCGTCTTCCCCGTGATCGACAAGCTGCTGCACGGCCTGGAGCAGCCCTTCGGTCTGGATAGCTACCAGCTCTCCACCTCGGTTTCCATCGGCGTGGCCATCTTCCCAAACGACGGCGGGGACTTCACCACCCTGATGCAGAAGGCCGATACGGCCATGTACCACGCCAAGGATGCGGGCCGGAATACCTACCGCCTGTTCGACGAGGCCATGAATCTGCACGCCCAGGAAACCCTGCGCCTGCGCAGCAATTTCCAGCGGGCCCTGGAGCAGGGGGAATTCGTCCTCTACCTGCAACCCCAGATCAGCCTGGAAAGCGGCCAGGTGATCGGTGCCGAGGCCCTGGTGCGCTGGCAGGATGGCAGCCGGGGTCTGATTCCGCCGGCCCAGTTCATCCCTGTGGCGGAAAGCAGCGGCTTCATCGTTCCCCTGGGCCAATGGGTCCTGCGCGAAGCCTGCCGCCAGGCGGTCCAATGGCGCCAGTCCCATGGCCAGCCCCTGGGCATTGCCGTGAATATTTCGGCCATCCAGTTCAAGCGCGGCGACCTGGAGCAGACGGTGACCGATGCCCTGGAGGAGAGCGGCCTGCCGCCCCACCTGCTGGAACTGGAGCTGACCGAGAGCACCCTGCTGAACCAGACCGAAGCCGTGCTGCAGACCCTGCGCAACCTGCGGGACCTGGGGGTGCGCCTCTCCATCGACGACTTCGGCACCGGCTATTCGAGCCTCGCCTATCTCAAGCGCCTGGCGGTGAACAAGCTCAAGATCGACCAGTCCTTCGTGCGCAACCTGGCCCAGGACCCCGAGGATGCGGTCATCGTCCGGGCCATTATCGAAATGGCCCACAGCCTCAACCTGGTCACCGTGGCCGAAGGGGTGGAGACCGAGGAGGTGCTGGCCTGCCTGCGTCGCTTCAACTGCGACGAAGCCCAGGGCTACTACTTCGCCCGGCCCCTGCCGGCCGAGGAATTCCGGCGCTTTCTCGCCAACCAGGGTAATTAGGTAGTACTGCTGGCCACTGGGGTGGGGCTTAACCCCTTTAGTCCTTGGCCGAGCGCACCAGCCAGCGGATGAAATCCATGGCGCCGCGCTTCTCCTGGATGCCGGGCGGGGCGACGATGTAGAAGCTGCGGTCCGGGCAGTCCTGGGGAAAGGGCCGCACCAGCCGACCCTCGGCCAGGTAGGGGGCCGCCAGGGTGTGGGCCATGAGGGCGACACCGTGGCCGGCCACGGCGGCTTCGAGCATCAGCAGGGCATCGTCGTAGCGGGGACCGGCCGTGGGCTCCGGGTGCTTCACCCCGGCGGCGGAAAACCAGCGTTGCCAGGAGAGCAGGGGGTGGCGCAGCAGGCGGGTCTGGTCCAGGTCCGCCGGGGTTTTCAGGCCCCCGGCCAGGGCCGGGCTGCAGACGGGGAAGACCCGTTCCTCGAACAGCTTCCAGGCCAATAGCCCGGGCCATTCCTCTTCGCCGTAACGCAGCCCCAGATCGGCCTCGCCGGCCAGCAGGGGCGCCAGGCTGGTGGCGGTGCCCAGGCTGAATTCCATCGCCGGATGCTGTTGCTGGTACTCGGCGATGCGGGTGACTAGCCACTTGCTGCCCAGGGCCGGGGCGACGGAGATGCGCAGCCGTTCCTGGTGCGGGGCGCGCAGCCCGGCGCTGGCTTCGTCCAGGCGCAACAGGGCGTCCCGCACCACGGCCAGGTAGCGGCGCCCGGCGGCGGTAAGGGCGATGGCCCGGTGCCGCCGCTCGAACAGGGCCTGGCCCAGGTGTTCCTCCAACAGGCGGATGCGGTGGCTCACCGCCGAGGGCGTTAGGTGCAGGGCCTCGGCGGCGGCCAGGAAGCTGCCCAGACGGGCGGCGGCCTCGAAGGCGGGCAGGGTGTGCAGGGGCGGCAGGTCGTGCATGGCGGCGGTGGGGTGAAAATCCAGCCTGCATTGTGACCCGGCGGCCGGCCGGGAAGCCAGCCTCCTGGGATACATTGAGCAATTACAGTGAGGATTTGTGGCGCCCCCTGGCCCATAGTGCGGGCTGCGAACCGGGAGAAGACATGAACGACAGACTCAGCAACTACACCGCACGTTTCGACAGGGTGCTGGCCCATATCGAGGCCCACCTGCAGGAACCGCTGACGGTGGAGCAGTTGAGCCAGGTCGCCCATTTCTCCCGCTTCCACTTCCACCGGCAATTTGCCGAAACCATCGGCACCAGCGTGGCGCGGTACATCCTGCTGCTGCGCTTGCGGCGGGCTTCCTACCAGCTCGCCTTCGACCGCCAGTGCAAGATCATCGACATCGCCCTGGAAGCCGGCTTTGAAAACCCGGAATCGTTCTCCCGCGCCTTCCGCCATACCTTCGGCCAGTCGCCGTCCCAATTCAGACGGCAGCCGGACTGGGAAAGCTGGCACGAGCGCTATCGCTTCCGAACCCCTGAAAGGAATATCACCGTGCAGGTTGAAATCGTCGATTTCCCCACCACCCGTATCGCCGTGTTCGAGCACCGGGGCCCCGCCGAGAAGGTGAACGACTCGGTGGCCAGCTTCATCGACTGGCGCAAATCCACCGGCCTGTCGCCCAAGGACAGCAGCCGCACCTTCGGCATCGCCTACGACAACCCGGATACCACCGAACCGTCCCAGTTCCGCTTCGACATCGCCGGCGAAGTGTCGGCCGAGGTGCCGCCCAACCCCCAGGGTGTGGTCACCAAGACCATCCCCGGCGGCCGCTGCGCCCGGGTGCGCCATCTGGGTTCCCACACCCGCATCGGCGAGAGCATCTACCCCCTCTACCGGGACTGGCTGCCAGGCAGCGGCGAGGAATTGCGGGACTTCCCGCTGTTTTTCCACTACCTCAACCTGCTGCCGGATACACCGGAAAACGAGCTACTGACGGATATCTACCTGCCGTTGAAGTAAGCCGCCGTACTTCCTGGGCATGGGCGGTCAGGTGCTGAATGGCGCCTGACCGCCCATTTCTGTATCGACCGTGCTGTCCATGCTGCCGAGCTGGATGAGCCACAGGGCAAAGGCCCCCACTTCCGGCCGCTGGGCGTGATGGCTGCGCAGCAGGTAATAGGCGCGCTGGCCTGGGGTGGGGCGGGGTGGAGCCAGGGGCACCAGGCGGCCGTCGGCCAGGTGGTCGCGGATCAGGGGCGCCCGGCCCAGGGCCATGCCCTGGCCGGCCAGGGCGGCGTAGATGCACTGGTCGTAGTGGTTGAACTGGAGCAGGCCCTTGGCCTGGGCTGGGGTTTGCTCCAGCTCGGCGAGCCAGTTGTCCCAGCGCAGCCAGGGGTAGTCCCGGCCATCCTCGAAGGCCAGCAGGGTGAGGCTGGGCAGGTTGGCGGCGGAGAGCCGGGGGCCGTCGGGCAGGGCGGAGGCCAGGGCCGGGCTGACCACGGGCACCAGGGCTTCGTCGAAGAGCTTGAGGCTGCCGGAAGGAGTCGTTTCCGGGGTGCTGTAGCGGATGGCTACGTCCACTTCTTCCGCCTCCAGATCCACCGCCCGGTTGTCGGCGGAAACCCGGATGCCGATGTCCGGATGGCGGGCCTGGAAGGTGGACAGATGGGGCACCAGCCACAGGGCCGCGACGCCGATGGAGGCGGAGACGGTGACCCGGGGCCGGCGCTGGCTGGCGGTGATGTCTTCCACCACGCTGCCCAGGCGGGTGAGCAGCTCGCTGGCGGTGCGGAACAGGCGTTCCCCTTCCGGCGTCAGGTGCAGGGCCCGGGTGCTGCGCTGGAACAGGGCGATGCCCAGTTGTTCCTCCAGGGTCTGGACCTGGCGGCTGATGGCCGACTGGCTGAGATAAAGCTCCTCCCCCGCCTTGGTGAAGGAAAGGTGGCGGGCGGCGGCGACGAAACCCTTGAGGGGATCCAGGGGCGGCAGGCGGTGCAGGGGCAGGTTCATGGCGGGGCTGTGTATCTATGCGTTTATTGCATGAATGAAATGCAGATTTCCCGTTTGTAGATTCCTATGATGCTTTCCATACTTTGTGCATGGTTTGGCTGTGCTCTACGCAGTCATCTGAAAAACGCATGAATGGAGAATAGAAAAATGCAAGCGATCCGGCAAGGCCAGGCAGCGGCCCAGGCAAACCAATGGCTGCATCTGGAACTGGAGCGGCGGGAAATGCTGATGCTGGCCGACGCCCGGGGCCAGACCCTGGAATGCCGCAGCGGCGAGTTGTGGCTGACGGAGGATGGCCAGGGCGATCAGATTCTCTGCCCGGGTGAATCCTACGTGGTGAGCGGCAACGGCTGTCTGGTCGTCTCGGCCTGCCAGGATGTCCGCTTCGCCCTCGGTGGCCGGGGCGACCCAGCCCAAATTTACCTGCAGCCGGTGCGGGGTTTCCTGGCCAGCTTGGTGCCCCACGAGTTGTCCGGCCTGATGGGCCTGGGCGGGCGCAGCCTGGCCTGAGCCCGGGAAACCAAAGGCCTTCTCCCCAGTCCTAGGCTCCAACCGAGTTCACCGATGAATGCTCCCATGGATCGTTTCACACCGCCGCCCCCCACCGTCACCGCTAGTCCCTTGAGTCTCACCGCCGGCGATGGCTACCCACTGGCTGCCCACCACTGGCAGCCGGCCGGTGCTCCCGTGGGCGCGGTGGTGATCAACCCAGCCACGGCGGTGAAAGCGGCCTACTACCATCGCTACGCCCGCTATCTGGCGGAAAACGGCTTTGCCGTGCTGACCTACGACTACCGGGGCATCGGCGCTTCACGGCGCGGCAGCCTGCGGCGCTGGCGGCACATCAGCAAGCTGGACTGGGGGCGCTACGACTGCGAAGCGGCCCTGGCCTGGGCCAAGGCCACCTATCCGGATCTGCCGTTGCATCTGGTGGCCCACAGCATCGGCGGTCTGCTCCTGGGCCTGGCGCCCTCCGGGGCGGCGGTGCAGCGGGCTTTCACCGTCGGCAGCCAGTACGCCTACTGGCCCGACTACGGCCCGGGCAAGCCCCTCATGTGGTTGCGTTGGCATGTATTGATGCCGCTGCTGACCGCCGTGCTCGGCTACTTTCCGGCCCGGCGCCTGGGTTGGCACGAAGACCTGCCCGCCGCTGCTGCCTACGAATGGGCCTTCCGCCCCGCTTCCCTGGAGAAGTCCTATCGGCGCCATGTCCGGGCCGGAAACGATCCCCTGGCCCATTTCGACGCCTTCCGCGGCGAGATGCTGGCCGTGGGCCTTGCCGACGACCCCTTCGGCACCCCGGCGGCCATCCGCCGCCTGCTGGGCTACTACCGGGCCGCCCGGCGCCACCATCTGCACCTGTCGCCCGAAGCCGCCGGCGTAGCCGCCATCGGCCACTTCGCCTGGTTCCACGAGCGCTTCCGCACCAGCCTGTGGCCCGCTTCCCTGGCCTGGCTCAGGGACGGGGACTTGCCGGAACAGGCCCAGCCCGTGGCGCATCCGGACTAGGGCCTGGGCTAGGGGTGCTGATCAATACAGGCTGTCGTTGGCACTGGGGCCGGTCACGGTGACCGGCGGGTGGGGTTCGGCAGCGTCATGGTGGGATTCGGGGGATGTCTTGGCGGCCCCCTCCTGGTGCCTTTGTTCCCGTTGGTCGCAGGGAACGCTGCTCAAGACATGGCGGCCGGATTCGCCCTGGCAAACGAAGGAGTCAGGGGACGAGGCGACGATGAAGTCGTGATTGTCGTCGCCCAGATCGCCCGGGTCAGATGCGGCGAAGGCCGGGGTGGAGAGAGTGGCTAGGCTGCTTAGAACTGCGGCCAAGAGACTGGCTTTCATGTTTTTCTCCTTTGCCCATGTTCGGACCTGCAGACATAGGCGTAGAGCCGTTTGTGGGCAACGCCATTGGACGGCTGGGTTTCCTCCCTGCTTGCACTGGCGGCCGGGGGCGGCTTGCCACCTCGGAAAATGGCCTGAAAAGAAGGCCTGGAAAAATGGCCAGAAAATCCTCCAAAAAACCGGGGCCACGGCCGGTCATGACATCCAGCCGTGGCCCCGGGGTGGTACGGCTTACTTGACGCGCAGTTCGTTCTTGACGGATTTGACGCCGCGAACGCTACGCGCGACTTCTGCTGCCTTGCTCACGGCAGCGGCGGAACTGACGGTGCCGCTTAGCTGCACCACGCCCTTGACGGTCTCGACGCTGATCTCATGAGTCTTCAAGGTCGCATCGTCAAAGATTGCTGCCTTGACCTTGGTGGTGATGACGCTGTCGTCAATGAACTCACCGGTGCTCTCCTGCTTCGGGGTGGAAGCGCAGCCAACGACGGAGATCAGGGTGAGACTCAGGAATGCAGCGGAAAGGTACTGGCTTAGTCGCTTCATGAACGCTAGCTCCTGATGTGGATTGAGTGAGAAAAACCGAATCATTCTGGAACAAGCCCCCGTACCAAACCAACGTAGTTCGCTCCGGCCCCAATCACAATGAGCCGATCGAGGGACGGGAAAACGGGTATCCCCAAAACAAAAGGGACGCATCGCGTCCCTTCTTCATGTTTGGGCTACCGACGGCTTAATGGTGCGGGGAGATCAGCGGAACGCTGTCGCCGGCGTGTTTCTTGTCGCGCTTGGCGGCCCGTTTTTCCTTGGCCGTGGTCGTCGGTTTTTTCTTCGATTCCTTGTTGCTGTGTTGGCCTTTGCTCATGATCGTGCTCCTGAATGGGCCGCATCGAATGAGGCGGTGTGATCCCAGTATAGGCCTATGCCGACAAGGTGGTGGATTATTCTCAAGCCTTTGTTTTGTTGCAGGAAGATGGTGCTTTGTGCGGGGCATGGGTGGCGCCATGCCCCGGGCCAGAGCGTACTTTCCCGGCGGCTGTCTCAGCCGTGGCACCAGGTCGGCGGGCGCTTGTCGATGAAGGCGGAAATTCCTTCCTGGGCGTCCCGGGCCTGGAGGTTGCGCACCATCACCCCCTTGGCGTAGGCGTAGGCCTGGTCCAGGGGCAGCTCGGCCTGGCGGTAGTAGGCAGCCTTGCCCACGGCCAGGGTATGGCGGGACTTGCTGGCGATCTTCCGCGCCAGGGCCTCAACGACGGTCTCCAGTTCGGCGGCTGGTACCGCCTCGTTGATCAGGCCGAAGCGCAGGGCCGTGGGGGCGTCGATCAGGTCGCCGGTAAGCAGCATCTGCAGGGCGTGCTTGTGGGAGACGTTGCGGGAGAGGGCCACCATGGGCGTGGAGCAGAAGAGGCCGATATTGACACCCGGCGTGGCGAAGCGGGCGTCGTCCGCGGCGATGGCCAGGTCGGCGCTGGCCACCAGCTGTGCCCCGGCGGCGGTGGCGATGCCATGCACCCGGGCGATCACCGGCTGGGGCAGGCTGACGATGCGCTGCATGAGCCGGGCGCAGGCCTCGAACAGGTCTTCGGCATAGCCTTCGCCGTAATCGGCGCCGCGCATTTCCTTCAGGTCGTGGCCGGCGCAGAAGGCCGGGCCGTTGCCGGCCAGGATCACCACACCGATGCTCGGATCGGCGGCGATGCGGTCGAACTCGGCCTGCAGGGCGGCGATCATGGGCCGGGAAAGGGCATTGCGGGCGGCGGGGCGGTTGAGGGTGAGGCGGGCAATGCCATTGACATCATCGCTGTCTTGCCGCAATACCAGGGCTTCTTCACTCATTTGCTGTTCTCCTTTTGTTTTTATTTGAGGGCCTGGGCCAGGTCGGCCAGCAGGTCGTCCAGGTCTTCGACGCCGACGGAGAGGCGCACCAGGCCGTCGTCGATACCGAGGGCGCGGCGCTGCTCGGCGGGCACCGAGGCGTGGGTCATCAGGGCCGGCAGCTCGATCAGGCTTTCCACCCCGCCCAGGCTTTCGGCCAGGGCGAATATTTTGGTGTGCTCCAAGAGCTTCTTCGCCGCCGGCAAACCGCCTTTCACCACGGCGGAGACCATGCCGCCGAAACCTTTCATCTGGCGCTGGGCCAGGGCGTGCTGGGGATGGCTTTCCAGGCCGGGGTAATGGACCTTCTCGATGGCCGGATGCTGCTCCAGCCAGCGGGCGATGGCCTCGGCGTTGGCGCAGTGGCGCTCCATGCGCAGGGCCAGGGTCTTCAGGCCCCGCAGGGCGAGGAAAGCATCGAAAGGCCCGAGCACGGCGCCGGCGGCGTTCTGCAGGAAGCCCAGGCGCTCCGCCAGTTCCGGGTTGGCGGTGACGGCCACGCCGGCGATCACGTCGGAATGGCCGTTCAAGTATTTGGTGGCCGAATGCACCACGATGTCGAAACCATGTTCCAGGGGCCGCTGGATCCAGGGACTGGCGAAGGTGTTGTCGGCCACGGTGAGGAGGCCCCGGTTCTTGCCGATGGCGGCCACCAGGTCCAGATCCACCAGCTTCAAAAGCGGATTGCTCGGGGTTTCCACCCACAGCAGGCGGGTTTCCGGGGTGATGGCGGCCTCGATGCTCTCCCCTTTGGAGAAATCGGCATAGGTCACCTTGAGGTCGGCCGAGTTGCCCCGCACCCGGTTGAAGAGGCGCACCGAGCCGCCGTAGAGGTCGTCGGAGGCCACCACATGGCTGCCGGCGGGCAGGAGCTCCAGCACCGTGGCGCTGGCGGCCAGGCCCGAGGCGAAGGCGAAGCCTTTGGCGGTGGTGAAGGCATTCCCTTCCAGGTCGGCGATGCAGCGCTCGAAAGCCAGGCGGGTCGGGTTGGCGCTGCGGGCGTAGTCGAAGGTGGCCCCAGCGTACTGTTTGGGCTCGTTGAGGGCCGGCTGGACGTAGGTGGAAGTGGCGTAGATGGGGATGGAAACGGCGCCGGTGGTGGGGTCCGGCGCCTGGCCGGCGTGGATGGCGCGGGTGGCAAAAGCGTGTTGGCTCATGGGGCAATTCCTGGGGAAAGAATGCCGCCGGGCGGGCCGGCGGCATCGTCAGGGTCAAAGGCGGCGGCTTACTTGAGCTTGCGCCGCAGGTGGTTGAGCAGGTCGATGCGGGTCACCAGGCCAAGGAAACGGTCCCCGTCCACCACGATGGGCACCAGACCCTGCTCGAACAGGGGCAGCAGGTCGCTGATGGGGGCCGTGGGGGCCAGGGTGGTGAGGCGACTGGTCATGAATTTCTTCACCGGCTGGCGGAAATTGGTCTCGTCCTTGGTGATGGCCAGGAGCAGGTCCGACTCGTCGATGATGCCGACGATCCTGCCCTCGTCGTTGGTCACCGGCAGCTGGGATACGTCGTAGAGCTTGAAGCGGCCGTAGGCGATGAGCACGGTGTCCGTTGGCGCCACGGTGACCACGGCGCCCTCGTCGGCGCGGCGTCCGATGATGTCCCGCAGGTCGCCGCGCACCTCCTTGGGCAGGAAGCCCTGGTCCGCCATCCAGAAATCGTTGTACATCTTGGAGAGGTAGCGGTTGCCGTGGTCGCAGACGAAGGTGACCACGTGTTCCGGCTTGCTGCGGGTGCGGCAGTAGCGCAGGGCCGCGGCCAGCAGGGTGCCGGTGGAGGAGCCGCCCATGATGCCTTCCTTGCGCAGCAACTCCCGGGCGGCGGCGAAGCTTTCCGCGTCGGGCACCGTATAGGCCTCCCGCACCCCGGTGAGGTCGCAGATGGGCGGCACGAAGTCCTCGCCGATGCCTTCCACCAGCCAGGAACCAGCCTCCTTGATGTAGCCGTGGGCCACGTAGTCGGCCAGCACGGAGCCGGCGGGGTCGGCCAGCACCATCTTCACCCGGGGGGATTTCTGGCGGAAGAAACGGGTCAGGCCGGTGAGGGTGCCGCCGCTGCCGACGCCGCAGACCACCGCGTCGATGCGCCCCTTCAGCTGGGCCCACAGCTCCGGCCCGGTGCCGGTCTCGTGGGCCTTGGGATTGTTGGGGTTGCCGAACTGGTTCACATACCAGGCGCCGGGGATGTCCTTGGCCAGGCGCTGGGCCATGTCCTGGTAGTACTCGGGGTGGCCCACGCCGACGTCGGAGCGGGTCATCACCACCCGGGCCCCCAGGGCCTTCAGGGCGAAGATCTTCTCCTGGCTCATCTTGTCCGGCACCACCAGCACCACCTTGTAGCCGCGCTGGGCGCCCACCAGGGTGAGGGCCAGCCCGGTATTGCCGGCGGTGGCTTCCACCAGGGTGGCGCCGGGCTTGATCAGGCCCTCCTTCTCGGCGGCGTCGATCATGGAGCGGGCCACCCGGTCCTTGATGGAGCCCCCCGGGTTCTGGCTTTCCAGCTTCAAGAAGAGGCGGCAGGGGCCGGTGTCGAAATGGGTCACTTCCACCAGGGGGGTGGCTCCGATCAGGTCCAGGCTGGATCGGGGCGGAGCGGCGAGTAGGGTATCGGTCATGTCCAGGTCGTGGTGATGGGGCGGCGGGAGGGCGCTGCCAACCTTTTTTCACTTTAGGACCCGTGGTGTCTGTGGGAAAAGAATAAAAACATATGATTTGATAACCAATGGTTATTGATGGGATTTCTCCTCAAATGCCTTTCAGCTGCCTCCTGGCCATTTGTGGTCCCCGCAGGGAAGCCTTGTCTTCAGTGGATTTCTTTGGTTGTGGAATAAGGAAATAAAAAACAATAACTATGTTGCATAAATGGCTCAGGTTAGATTGGCCTGCCACCCATGCTCTTGGCCCTGGATGAGCTGGGCCAAGGGCGGTGCCGGCGTCCATCCAACAGACGCCTTCAGAGCGGGAAGAGGGGGCTTGCCTCCATCACGAAGAGGAGTCTGCAACATGGAAGAGGAACTGATCCTGGCCCGGGCCCGTGCCCGGGGGAGTGTGGCCCGCCTGCCCTATGCCGGAGCCCTGACGCCGGAGGAGGCCTGGCTGCTGCTCAAGCTGCGCGCCGATGCCCGCTTGCTGGATGTGCGATCCGAGCCTGAACTGGAACTGGTGGGGCGGGTTCCCGGTGCCCTGGTGGTGCCCTACATGGGTTACCCGGGCTGGGAGGAGAACCCGGATTTTCTGGCGGAGGTTCGCCGCCAGGTGGCGCCGGACGCCGTACTGCTGCTGCTTTGCCGCTCCGGCCAGCGTTCCCACCAGGCGGCGACCCTGCTGGGGGAGGCGGGCTACCGCCAGTGCTACAACGTGCAGGAGGGCTTCGAGGGGGAAAAGGACAGCCAGGGCCGGCGCACGGTCAATGGCTGGCGCCTGCGGGGCCTGCCCTGGGAGCAGTAGCCTGGTTTTATATTCCCATGCAGGAATAAATGAATTAAAAATAAGTATTGGATCGTCTAAGCTGGCCGGTCCAATCTTTCCGTCATGGCCAGGCCCTGGTCCAGGGATGGCCATTCAAGGACTGCGCAAGGATTGCGCAACGACTGCGGAAAGGGAGAAAAAATGGGAATACTGATCGTCGGCGCGGACAACGTGCGCACCATCGAGAACGAAGTGGCCCGGCTGGCCCCGGCCCTCCTGGATGCCCCGACGGAACACTGGACCGGGCGTAAGGCTGGCGACTCCCGCAAGGTTATCCCCTCCCGTACCCGTCTGGTGGTGGTGGTGTGCGAGCGGGTGAACCACGAACTGCTGCGCCACGTGCGCCGCCAGGCGGCCAAGATCGACGTGCCCCTGATCTACTGCCGCCATTCGGCCCTGGAAATGCGGGAAAAACTGGAAGACTTCATCGGCCGCCAGCCGGCTGGGGTGTGGCAGTAGGCTCGGGAGGCTCGGGAAGGGCCCGGTCACGCTTGCGCTTGACCGGGCCATGACGCTTTCCCCTAGCGGGATGCAGCCGCCACCTTGGCCCGCGCCTTGTGCAGTTTTTGGTAGCTGTCGATCAGGCGCTGGTGCCGGTCCAGGCCTTCCAGCTTGATGCTGGTGGGAGTCAGGCCGTAGAAGCGGACGCTGCCGTCCACCGAGCCCAGCACCGCATCCATGCGTTCGTTGCCGAACATGCGGCGGAAATTGGCCTCGTAATCGGCCAGCTCCAGGTCATCGTCCAGCAGCACTTCCAGCACCACATTCATGGCCTGGTAGAACAGGCCCCGGTCCAGCGTGTTCTCGTTGTATTGCAGGAAGGCGCCGACCAGGTCGTGGGCTTCTTCAAACTGCTTCAGGGCCAGATGAATGAGCAGCTTCAGTTCCAGCACCGTGAGCTGTCCCCAGACGGTGTTCTCGTCAAACTCGACGCCGATCAGGGTGATGATGTCGGTGTAATCGTCGAGTTCGTTCTCCTCGATACGCTCCAGCAGCGCGACCAGTTCGGCATCGTCGAGGCGGTGCAGGTTGAGGATGTCGGCGCGGAAGTGCAGGGCCTTGTTGGTGTTGTCCCAGATCAGGTCTTCCACCGGATAGATTTCCGAATAACCCGGCACCAGGATGCGGCAGGCGGTGGCGCCAAGCTGGTCATACACCGCCATGTAGGCTTCCTTGCCCAGGTCTCCCAGAATGCCGAACAGGGTGGCGGCTTCATCCACGTTGGAGTTTTCTCCCTGGCCGGAGAAGTCCCACTCGACGAAATCGTAGTCGGCCTTGGCACTGAAGAAGCGCCAGGAAACCACGCCACTGGAATCAATGAAGTGCTCGACGAAGTTGTTCGGCTCGGTCACCGCCTGGCTTTCGAAGGTGGGCCGGGGCAGGTCGTTGAGACCTTCGAAGCTGCGGCCCTGCAGCAGCTCGGTGAGGCTGCGCTCCAGGGCCACTTCCAGGCTGGGATGGGCGCCGAAGGAGGCGAAGACGCCGCCGGTGCGCGGGTTCATCAGGGTGACGCACATCACCGGGAACTGGCCGCCCAGGGAGGCATCCTTCACCAGTACCGGGAAGCCCTGCTCTTCCAGCCCCTGGATGCCGGCCACGATGCCAGGGTACTTGGCCAGCACTTCCTGGGGCACGTCGGGCAGGGCGATTTCGCCTTCCAGGATTTCCTTTTTTACTGCCCGCTCGAAAATCTCCGACAGACACTGCACCTGGGCTTCGGCCAGGGTGTTGCCGGCGCTCATGCCGTTGCTGAGGTAGAGGTTGTCGATCAGGTTGGTGGGGAAATACACCACCTCGCCGTCGGACTGGCGCACGAAGGGCAGGCAGCAGATGCCGCGCGCCGCATTGCCCGAGTTGGTGTCGATCAGGTGGGAGCCGCGCAGTTCCCCGTCCGGGTTGTAAATCTCCAGGCAGTAGTCGTCGAGGATTTCCTTGGGCAGGGCATCCTTCTTGCCGGGCTTGAACCAGCGCTCGTCGGGGTAATGCACGAAGGGGGCGTTGGCGATCTCTTCGCCCCAGTACTGGTGGGTGTAGAAATGGTTGCAGCTCAACCGCTCGATGTACTCGCCCAGGGCCGAGGCCAGGGCGCTTTCCTTGCTGGCGCCCTTGCCGTTGGTGAAGCACATGGAGGAGTGGGCGTCGCGGATGTGCAGGGACCAGACATTGGGCACCAGATTGCGCCAGGAGGCGATCTCGATCTTGATGCCCAGGTCCGCCAGGAAGGCGGACATGTTGGCGATGGTCTGCTCCAGGGGCAGGTCCTTGCCCGGGATGTAGGTCTGGCTGCCGGCATCGGGATTGACGGTGAGCAGGGCCTGGGCATCGGCGTCCAGGTTGTCCACTTCCTCGATGACGAACTCGGGGCCGGTCTGCACCACCTTCTTCACCGTGCAGCGGTCGATGGAGCGCAGGATGCCCTGGCGGTCCTTGTCGGAGATGTCCGCCGGCAGCTCGACCTGGATCTTGAAGGTCTGCTGGTAGCGGTTTTCCGGATCGACGATGTTGTTCTGGGAGAGGCGGATGTTCTCGGTCGGGATGTTGCGGGTGTCGCAGTACAGCTTGACGAAGTAGGCCGCGCACAGGGCCGACGACGCCAGGAAGTAGTCGAAGGGGCCGGGGGCCGAGCCGTCGCCCTTGTAGCGGATGGGCTGGTCGGCGATGACCGTGAAGTCGTCGAACTTGGCCTCGAGACGCAGCTTGTCGAGAAAATTGACCTTAATTTCCATGGGGAATCCAAAAATGGTGCGCAAAACGAATTGGCCGCCATTATCCGGATTTCCCGGGGGAAAAGCCGTATTTCTCGGCAGTTCGTGGAATCCCAGTACTGGCGCCGACAGGCGACCCATTGCCGGCCCATGGAGGCCAGGGAATCAGGCTGTAGCGGGGCCGATGGACGAACGGAGCGGGTCTCAGTCGCCCGGCTGCGGCAGTGGCGACAAAAGGTTGGCATCGCGCGCCAGAAGCCACTTGCCACCGATGCGCCGGAATACCGTGAGCGTGTGCCCGGCGCGCTCTGTTGCCTGACTCGCGCCAAGAGGAGTGACAGAGACGGAAAGTCTGCTCACCACGTAAGCCAGATCGCCCGAGACTTGTATCTCCTGGATCTCGGCCGTGCCCTCGATCTTTGGGCGAGGGCTGCCAGCAGGGACCCGTGATAGCGCCTCGAACTCTGCCTTATGCATGGGGGAACGACCAGGCACGAGAAAGACGACATCATCGGTCATGAGACCGAGTACGGTATCGAGGTCCCCCGCCTTGGTTGCGGACTGCCAGGTCGCGACCAGGGCGCGAATCTGTTGTTCATCGCCGAGCATACGAACCTTTCTTGAGTGGGGCGCAACAGCTGTTCCCCGGATCCCCACGGGAAAGCTGTCGTTTCGCCGCTGAAGTTGCCGATCACCGGTCTGCGGGAGGCGGGGGCCGGGATTCGGGATCACCCTTGCCGGACGATATCGACCGAAATCTCCACGGCCGGAACTGTTCCCCGGTTCTCCAGCCAGTGGGTGGTGTTCCGGTCCTCGGGCCACCCCACGCCTGGTCCATAGTCCGTGGCGATGCCATTGCGATGGTCGGTGATGGTTCCTTCCAGGATATAGACGGTGCCCGGTCGGTCCTTATGGTCGTGGATCGGGCCGAAGACACCTCCCGGCGCGATGGTCACCATGCGCATGCGCAGCTGGCGCCCGGCCATGCCCTCGATCTCGGGCCCCAGGTCCATCGTTGCCAGGAGCTGTACCGTCACCCCTTTCGTCTCAGGTGCCACCTGTTCGGTGCTTATGGCGTTGCTCATGCTGTTCTCCTCTCCGTACGTCGAGGGCCTGGCTTGGTCCGGATGGCAAACCCATCTTATGAACAGAGGGGGCGTACATCAAGGACTAATTGGGAACCTTTCTCAAGGACAGGGCCTTGGTTTTGTCCCCGGAACCCAGTCGCCAGCTCACTGTCGGATTAATAGGCACGGATAAAAGATGAGTCCTGCCTGACGTAACTCTTTCGAGCCAATCCCTCTCGTTTCGCAGACACAGCGCCCAGGCACGGCATATTGCCCCTGGTGACGACGCTGTAGCCTTGGCCTTGCAGCCTCCCGCAAGCCAGGGCGGAGTGGAGAAGAATCATGTGGCGAATAGTTTCGTTTGCTTCTGGTGTGGGGCCGCTAACTGCTGACATGGGGGCTGATCCATGAAGCCGCAGCGGTGGTGGTTCTGGTGCTTGCCTTTGTTCCTGATCGCGACCCTGGTGGGCGCGGAAGTGAGCGGTTGGTCTTTCTTGCGGGGGCCGATGGAAGCGGTCCTGGCCTCTCGTCTGGGGCGGGAAGTGCGCATCGCGCCGCCGTTCCAGCTGCATTTCCGCGACACCATTAAGCTCCGCCTGGGCGGCCTCTGGGTATCGGCTCCGCCGGAATATGCGGTCCCCCATCTGGTCGATGCGCAAGGGCTGACCCTGAATCTGCCGTATGCCGACCTGTTCGCGCTGCGCCAGCCGACCCAGCCGCTGCGCCTTGCCGCCCTGACGGCTGATGCCCTCGATGTGCAGCTGATCCGCCTAGGGGACGGTCGGGCAAGCTGGCATTTCGCCTCGGAGTCCCGGCGCCCGCCTCCCACCATCGGGTACCTGGGGGTCCGCCAAGGCCATGTCGTCCTGCGCGACCCCATCCTGGCCGCCGACCTGGTTTCCCGCTTCGCGCCAGGGACCCGGGAAGGTGCTCCGATCACCCAGGTCGACATTGCCGGGCGATTCAGGGAGCGTCCCCTGCGGGCAAGCATTGCCTTGCTCGGCGGGCTTCCCCAGACCCTGTCTGGCACGCCTGCAGCGCCCATCGCGGCCGAGGGGGGGGGCGACTACGGGGGGCTGCACCTGGTCTTTTCCGGCACCCTCGGCGTCGATGCTTGGCGCGGGGCCCTGGCCATTCGCGGCAAGTCCCTCAGCCTCCTCGGGCGACTTTTCGACACGACCCTGCCGACCACTGCTCCCTTCAGCCTGCAGGCCAGCGTCGTCAAGGATTCCCCGATCTGGCAGATTACCGTGACTCGGGCCCGGGTCGGCAAGAGTGACTTGGCGGGGAGCTTTTCCTTCGATACCCGGCCCCAACCCCATCGTCTGGAGGGGAAGCTCACCGGCCGGAATTTTGTCCTTGCTGACCTGGCGCCGGCCTTCGGTACCCGCACGACGGATGGCGACCTCATTCGCCCCCCCCGTGGCCGCACGCTGCCCCACCGCCCCCTGGACCTGCCGTCCCTGAGGCGGCTGGACGCGCACATCGCCATTGATCTGGCCCAGGTGGATCTGGGGTCCGCCTTCCGCCAGCCCATTGCGCCGCTGCGGGCCAGCCTGACCCTGGACGGCGGCCGCCTGACCCTGGCCGACATCGATGCCAGCACCGCCCGGGGGCACCTGGGGGGCCGCCTGTCCATCGATGCCCGGCTCCCCCGGCCCGAGTGGCGAGCCGATCTCGCCTGGAGCGGGGTCCGCCTGGATCAATGGATCAAGGCCGCCAAGGCCGGAGTGGACGACAGGGGGCGTCAGTCCCGGGCTACGCCGCTGCCCTGGTTCACCGGCAATCTGCAGGGGCGGACCCAGTTCGTGGGCCAGGGCCTGTCCACGGCAGAACTGCTTGGCTCCCTCGATGGCCGGGCGACCTTCTTTGTCAGCAAAGGCAGCCTGTCCCACCTGGCGCTGGAGGCCCTGGGGCTGGATGTGGCCCAGGGCCTGGGCTTATTGCTGACGGGGGACGACCTGCAACCCCTGGAATGCGCGGTCATCGATGTGGACGCCCGGCATGGTCGGATCACCCCCCGCATGGCCGCCCTGGCGACGCCGGTGACGGTGGTGCGGATCGACGGCAGCATCGACCTGGCCCAGGAACAGCTGAATTTGCGCCTTGCAGCCGAACCCCAGAACGTGTCGCCCCTGACCCTGCGCTCTCCCTTCCATCTGACCGGCTCCTTCGCCGCACCCAAACTCACTCCGGCGGTGGGGCCCATCGCCGCCCGGGCGGCAGGGGCCGTGGGCCTGGCCATGCTCAACCCCTTCGCCGCCATTCTTCCTTTTGTGGATCCCGGAGAGCGGGATACGACGGCGTGCCGGCAAGCGTTGGTGGCACGCCGTACGGGAAACCGATCCGCTATATCGCCGTCTAATCATTTAAATTGAATATTCCATCGGCAGATTCAAGGTATGCGTTTGCGATGTCTGGTCGGGAAGTGGCGGTGGGAGAGGCAAGGGGGTGCTAAGTGTGTCGCCCATGGCCGTGGGGAGGAGTAGGGAAGTGCGGCAAGGACAGGCCCAGATCCTCATGCCTCCATGGTCCCGTTTCGCGCCATAGACTTTTCAAGGATTGATATGACAGACAATCATCCCACCTCCCATGAAGTCCTGATGGAAACGCTGCACTCGGTACGTACCCTGCTTGGCATGGAAGTGGCGTTTATTGCGGAGTTCAGGGACGGACGGCGCATCTTTCGTTACGTTGATTCCCAAGAGGGCGCCGTAGTGCTCTGCGTCGGCGCGTCGGACCCGCTGGAGGACAGCTATTGCCAGCGCGTGGTGGACGGGCGCCTGCCGGAACTGATCCAGGATGCCACCCAGAACCCGGAGGCCCTGACCTTGCCGGTGACGAAGGCGCTGCCGGTGGGGGCCCACCTGAGCGTGCCGATTCGCTTCAGTGACGGCCACGTTTACGGCACCTTCTGCTGCTTCAGCACTTTCCCCGAAAACACCCTGAACGAGCGCGATGTCCGGACCATGCGGCTGTTCGCCGAGGTGACCGGCAAGCTCCTGGAACGTCAGGTGGAGGAGGAGGAGGCCCACAACCTGATCGTCAGCCGCCTGCGCTCCGTGCTGGATGCCGAACTATTCACCATGGTCTACCAGCCCATCGTCCGTATTGCCCAGCACAAGGTCGTCGGTTACGAAGCACTGACGCGCTTCTCGGCCGAACCAATACGGCCCCCCGACCACTGGTTCAATGAAGCCGGGCCGGTGGGCCTGCAGGAAGAACTGGAGCTGGCGGTGATCAGGAAGGCCTTGCAGGAATTGGCCCACTTTCCCGACGATGTCTACCTCTCCCTCAATGTCTCGCCGGATACCCTGCTCAAGGGCTCCCTTGCTTCCGTGTTGGCGGGATATCCCTGCGAGCGCCTGGTGTTGGAACTCACCGAACATATCTCCATCACCGACTACTCGCCGATTGCCAACGTCCTCCAGCCCTTGCGGCAACGGGGCTTGCGCCTGGCGGTGGACGATGCGGGCGCCGGATTCGCCAGCTTCCGCCACATACTCAAATTGCAGCCGGACGTGATCAAGCTCGACGTGAGTCTGATCCGGAAAATCGACACCGATACCGGCTGCCGCGCCATGGCCGCTGCCCTGATTCGCTTTGCCGAGGAGACGGGCAGCAAGATCGTGGCCGAAGGGGTCGAAACCGAGGCCGAACTCCAGGTCCTGCGCGAGTTGAAGGCCACCAAGGCCCAGGGTTACCTGCTCGGACACCCGGCGCCGATCGAAGCCCACGTATTCTGAGGCCCCAGGGGCCGGTTATTCCAAGACTGGCCCGTACGTTGGGGCCGGGGCTGGAGGCGCGGCGACGGCCGATGAGCAGCCTGGTGTCGGGCGGGTGTCAGGCAGGAGGAGGGCAAGGGGGGTATATTCCCGTGCCCCGACATTGAACCTTCATGGCTTATTGTTATCTTCCCGGAATAGCCATGATTTCTTCCCGCCATGACCGAACCGGCCGCCCCGTCATCTGCTGCACCCCCGCCCCCCGTCTCCCTGGCTGAAGCCTTCTGGTACTGGCTCAAGCTCGGCTGCATCAGCTTTGGCGGGCCGGCGGGGCAGATCGCCATCATGCATACGGACCTGGTGGAGAAGAAGCGCTGGATTTCCGAGCAGCGTTTTCTCCATGCCCTCAACTACTGCATGTTGCTGCCCGGGCCGGAAGCCCAGCAGCTGGCCACCTACATCGGCTGGATGATGCACCGCACGGCGGGAGGCATCGTGGCCGGCGGCCTGTTCATCCTGCCTTCCCTGTTCCTGCTGATCGGCCTGGCCTGGGTGTACATGGCCTTCGGCCAGGTACCGGCAGTGGCCGGGGTGCTCTACGGCATCAAGCCGGCGGTGACCGCCATCGTCGTTTTCGCCGCCTGGCGCATCGGCTCCCGGGCCTTGAAGAATGGCCTGTTGTGGGCCATTGCCGCGGCCGCCTTCATCGCCATTTTTGCCTTCCAGGTACCCTTTCCGCTCATTGTCCTGACGGCCGGGGGCATCGGTTATATCGGCGGGCGGGTGGTGCCGGAGCGCTTCCGCGTCGGGGGAGGGCATGGGGCCGCCGCCAAGCACTTCGGCCCGGCCCTGATCGACGACCAGACCCCCACGCCGAGCCATGCCCGCTTCACCTGGGGGCGCTTCGGGCGGGTGCTGGCGACGGGCCTGCTGCTGTGGGCCGGCGCCATGGGCGCCCTGGCCTGGCACTACGGCTGGCATGGAGCCCTGAGCCAGATGGGCTGGTTTTTCACCAAGGCGGCCCTGCTCACTTTTGGCGGCGCCTATGCGGTGTTGCCCTATGTCTTCCAGGGGGCGGTGGAGCATTACCAGTGGCTGTCGCCGGCCCAGATGATCGACGCCCTGGCCCTGGGGGAGACCACCCCCGGGCCCCTGATCATGGTGGTGACCTTCGTCGGCTTCGTCGGTGGCTGGAACCAGGCCCTGGCCGGCGGCCACGACCTGTTCCTGGCCGGGGCGCTGGCGGCCCTGGTGGTGACCTATTTCACCTTCCTGCCCTCGTTCATTTTCATCCAGCTGGGCGGGCCCCTGGTGGAATCGACCCACGGCGACCTGAAATTCACGGCCCCCCTGACCGGCATCACCGCAGCCGTGGTGGGGGTGATCCTCAACCTGGCGGTGTTTTTCGCCTACCACGTGCTCTGGCCGGCGGGCCTGGCCGGCGCCTTCGAGTGGGCCTCTGCCCTGATCGGCCTCGCGGCGGCGGTGGCCCTGTTCCGCTACAAGGTGGGGGTGATCCCGGTGATTGCCGCCTGCGGCCTGGCGGGGCTGCTGCTGGCCTGGGTCAGGCCGTGGCTGGGCTGATCGCTCCCCAGCGCTGCTGCACCTCCGCCGCCGGCACCGGCCGGCTGTAGAGGTAGCCCTGGGCGATGGGGCAGCCGGCCTGGCGCAGGAATTCGGCCTGGGTTTCCTGTTCCACCCCTTCGGCCACCAGCTCCAGCCCCAGGCTGTTCCCCAGGGCAATCACCGCCTGCACCAGGTTTTCGCTGTTGCGGTCCCGGCCGATGTCGCGCACGAAGGAGTAATCGATCTTCAGGCGGTGCACCGGCAGGCGCTTGAGGTAGCCGAGGGACGAGTAGCCAGTGCCGAAGTCGTCCACCGCCAGGTACACCCCCAGGCGGCGCAGGCCTTCCAGGGTTTCCGAGGCCCGGCCGGATTTGCCCATGAGCATGGATTCGGTCACTTCCAGTTCCAGTCGATCCGCCGGAATCTGCCAGCGCATGAGCAGTTCGCTCACCCGGCCGGCCAGGTCCTCCCGCTCCAGCTGCTGCACCGAGAGATTCACCGCCAGGCGCGGCATGTCAAAGCCAGCCTCGCGCCACCGGGCCATCTGCTGGCAGGCTTCGGCCAGCACCCAGTCGCCGATTTCGCCAATGATGCCCAGTTCCTCGGCCACCGGGATGAAGCGGGCGGGGGGCACCAGGCCCAGTTCCGGATGCTGCCAGCGCACCAGGGTTTCCACCCCCATCAGGCGGCCGTCGGCCAGGTTCACCTGGGGCTGGAAATGGAGGAAGAATTCCCGGCGCTGGCAGGCGCCGCGCAGGGCGTTCTCCAGGGTCATGCGCTCCAGGGCCTGGGCGCTGAGGGTGGCTTCGTAGAACTGGAAGGTGTTGCGGCCCTGTTGCTTGGCCTTGTACATGGCCAGGTCGGCCTGCTTGAGCAGGGTGTCGGGGTCGGCCCCGTCGCTGGGGACGATGCTGATGCCGACGCTGGTGGTGATGAAAATGTCCCGCTCGCCGATGCTGAAGGGGGCCGCGAAGAGCTGGATGATCTTGTGCGCCACATGGGCGGCGGTCTGGGGCGAAGCGTCGTTTTCCAGGATGACCACGAATTCGTCGCCGCCCAGGCGGGCCACGGTGTCGCCGTCCCGGGATTTTTCCGTCAGGCGGGCGGATATCTGGCGCAGCAGTTCGTCCCCCACGTGGTGGCCCAGGGTGTCGTTGATGTGCTTGAAATTGTCCAGGTCCAGGTAGAGCACCGCCAGCATGGCGCCCTCGCGCCGGGCCCGGGCGATGCCGTGTTCGAGCCGGTCCCGGAACAGCACCCGGTTGGGCAGGGCGGTGAGGGAG
>DATEZY010000070.1:0-4380 GCA_035255085.1 Azospira sp.
GCAATAGCGAGCAGGCGCCATGTCGCAAACGCCACACGACAATTCCGACAATTTCCCCCCGCCGTTGCCCCAGGAGCAGCCGCCCCAGTCTGCTTCGACCACGGCCAGCCGTATTGTTCCCGGTGTCATGCTGCCGCCGCCGCTGCCGGGGGGGGTGGCCGGCGTCGGCGAGGACCGGCTGCGCTGGCTCTGCCTGCGTCTCGCGGAAAAACTCCAGGCCGGGGCCCTGGCCCAGGTTTGGGATATCGAGGTGGATGCTTTCTCCGACCTGGCGGCGGAACTGGCCGAACTGGTGCTGAGCGGGCTCACCCCCGGCCGCCAGCCCCGGGCGGCCCTGGCCTGGGCCCGCCTCACCGGCCGCCACGGCCCCCTGGCCCTGGACGAATCCCAGCGCCAGGCCTGGCTCATCGGCTGGAACGAGCAGCTGCTGCGGGCCGGCCTGCCACCCCATTTGAGCCAGCCTCTGAACCGCTGGATGGCCCAGCTCACCCGGCAATGGGTGGCGCCCCAGGAAGGGGCAAGCATCGTGCCTCTGCACCGACCGCGCTAGAGGCCGCTCTCCCGCCGGCTCCCCAAGCTGTCGCCGCGGAACTAATTCGCCGCCGCCGAACTCTCCCCTAGGCCAGCCTGGCCGGCGTTGCCGGCCGGCTACGCACCCATTCACCCATTCCAAGGATGCAAGGAGATTCCATGGCCATCACCGTCAAGCGCGACCTCTCCGGCGCCATGCGCCACATCGTCCATATCGGCGACCACGCCTTTGCCGTCGATGAACCGCCGGCCAACGGCGGCGAGGATACGGGGCCGAGCCCCCACGATATCTATGATGCGGCCCTGGGTGCCTGCAAGGCCCTGACCCTGGTCTGGTATGCAAAACGCAAGGGCATACCCCTGGAGGACGTGGAGGTCACCGTCGAACGCGACGCTTCCCAGGAAAAGGAGGGGCTCTACCGCCTGCGCACCCTGCTGGCCCTCGGCGGCGACCTGAGCGAGGCCCAGCGCCAACAGCTCCTGTCCGTGGCTTCCCGCTGCCCGGTGCACAAGCTGATGACCGAGGTCAAAACTGAGGTGGAGACGGCCTGGAAGTAAGACCAAGGACCAGGCTCACTTATCAGGCTCCATACCCACACCGCCAGCGGAGGACCCGCCATGCCCATCCAGACCCTGCTCCAACCGCGCCTCACCGATCTTGGCGGCGGCATGACGGTGCGCCGCCTGTTGCCCGCCGCCGCCCGCCAGGCGGTGGGGCCCTTTGTCTTCTTCGACCATTTCGGGCCGGTGCTGCACACCCCGGAGAGCCATACCGACGTGCGACCCCATCCCCACATCGGCCTGGCCACGGTCACCTATCTGTTCGAGGGGGCCATGCTGCACCGGGACAGCCTGGGCAGCGTGCAGCGCATCGAGCCCGGCGCCATCAACTGGATGACCGCCGGCCGGGGCATCGTCCATTCGGAGCGCACCCCGGAGGACCTGCAGGCCGTGCCCCACACCATCCACGGCCTGCAGCTGTGGGCAGCCCTCCCCCTGGCGGACGAAGCCACGGAGCCGGCCTTCGCCCACACCCCGGCCGCCGCCATCCCGGTCTGGCAAGACGGGGGGGCCACGGTGCGGGTGCTCATCGGCAGTGCCTGCGGCCTCACCTCGCCGGTGCGCACCTGCGCCGCCACTCTGTACCTGGACGTGGTGCTCAACCCCGGCGCCAGCTTCACCCTAGGGGCCGAGGTGGCGGAGCGGGCGGTCTATGGCGTCGAGGGCCCCCTGGACATCGACGGCCAAGGCCTCGAACCCCTCCAGCTGGCGGTCCTGGAACCCGGCCAGGCGGCCCGCATCGCCGCGGCGCCTGGGGCTGCCGGCCCGGTGCGCTGCGCCGTCATCGGCGGTTCCCCCCTGGAAGCCCGCCGCTTCATCTGGTGGAATTTCGTCGCATCGAGCAAGGAGCGCATCGAGGCGGCCAAGGAGGACTGGCGTCAGCAGCGCCTCGGTACCATCCCCGGGGAAACGGAGTTCATCCCCCTGCCCGAGCGCTGATGCAGCGTCTAAAGCCGGGCTAGTGGCGGGAGGTGAGCAGGTCCTTCAACTTGCACAGGATCAGGCTCGGGTCGAAACGGGTATCGGGCAGCACCTCGCCGGCCATGACCCGGGCCAGGGCGGCGGCGGGATCGGTCTCGCCGGTGAGCAGCACCTGGGCGCCGCGCTTGGCCATGTGGCGGATGAAGCCGTCGCCGGCGCTGGCGGCGATGACTATCGCCACCCCGTCCAGGGGGTGGGGGCCCTGGTCGTCGAAGTGGTGCAGGACCTGTTCCTGGGCCAGCTCGATGCGTTGCCCCGGCGGCAGGGCCTGGCCCGGCTGGCAGTCGTAGAGCAGCCAGTGGCGCGCCTGGCCGGCGTGGCTGGAGACGGTGGCGAAGTCCTTGGCGGCGATGGCGATTTTCATTTTGTTGGGAGTCCTACAAAGGGAGGGGGGATTCGCTGGTGTAGCGAATTCCGTACCGTCGTGGGAGCTTTGCCTCAAGCGTGGCTGAGGCATCGACCGCTGGTTTCCGCGCCTGACGCGCGGGTTACTTTTCTTTTGCTTCGCCAAAAGAAAAGTAACCAAAGAAAAGGCGACCCTCACCATCGCCCTAAGAGCAAGGCGCTGCCTTGCTCTTAGGGTTCCCTGCGCTGCTCAGCGGGCCGGGCGGCTGCGGAACTCGGCCTGCGGCCTCAGACAGTCCTCGCCGACTGCCCCCGGCCCGCCTCCGCTGCTCGGCGATGGCGCAAGGGGAGTGAAAGCCGAGTGGAGGGCTGGGAGGCAGGAAGGACGGGCTTGTTGGCTTGGTACTCTGTGGAGAATGGCGTCGTTATTGGCTGTCAGGCCAGCAGCGCCACCGCCTTGATCTGCGCCCACACGGCTTTGCCCGGTTCCAGGCCGAGTTGGTCCTGGGAGCGGCGGGTGATGCGGGCGAGGAGCGGTGTGCCGTTGGCATCGAGGCGGATGAGGACGTGGGCCGGGGTGTCGGCTTCGGCCAGGGCGACCACGGTGGCGGGGACCCGGTTGAGGATGGAGCTGTCGGTCTGGGGCGTGAGGGCCAGGCTGACGTCCCGGGCTCTTACCTGGAAGCGCAGGCGCTGGCCCGGGGCGGCAGGGCCGTGGGCGACCTGAACCTGGCCGCCGGGGAAGTCCAGGGTGAGCAGGTGGTAGGCCGGGTCATGGTGGGTCACCGTGCCTTCCACCACCACCCCGGCGTCGTCGCCCAGGGCCAGGGGCAGGTCGAGGCGGGCCAGGGTTTCAGCCAGGGGGCCGGAGGCGACTACCCGGCCGGCATCGAGCAGCACCAGGTGATCGGCTAGGCGGGCCACTTCGTCCGGGGAATGGGAGACGTAGAGCACCGGCATGTCCAGTTCCTGCCGCAGGCGGGTGAGGTAGGGCAGGATCTCGGCCTTGCGCTGCAGGTCCAGGGCGGCCAGGGGCTCGTCCATGAGCAGCAGCTTGGGCGAGGTGAGCAGGGCCCGGGCGATGGCGACCCGCTGCCGTTCGCCGCCGGAGAGCTTGTCCGGGCGGCGTTGCAGCAAGGGCTCGATGCCGAGCAGGGCCAGGGCCTGTTCCAGGTCCACCCGCCGCGCCGTGGCCGGGATGCGCTTGCGGCCGTAGTCCAGGTTGTCCCGCACCGAGAGGTGGGGGAACAGGCTGGCCTCCTGGAAGACGTAGCCCAGGGGGCGCTGGTGGGTGGGGAGGAAGGTCTTGCCGTCCTGCCAGACTTCGCCATTGACCGCCAGGTAGCCCCCCGGGTGCCGCTCCAGGCCGGCGATGGCGCGCAGCAGGGTGGTCTTGCCCGAGCCGGAGTGGCCGAACAGGGCGCTGATGCCCTTGCCCGGCAGGTTCAGGTCCGCCTCCACCGCGAAGCCCGGATAGGCGATGCGGAAGCGGGCCTGGATGCTTGAAGACGGGTCAGAGGCCATGGCGGTTCCTTGTCTTGCCGGCATAGAGGGCGAGCAGCACCAGGAAGCTGAACAGCAGCATGCCCCCGGCCAGCCAGTGGGCCTGGGTGTATTCCAGGGCCTCCACGTGGTCGTAGATCTGCACCGACACCACCCGGGTCTTGTCCGGGATGTTGCCGCCGATCATCAGCACCACGCCGAACTCCCCGACGGTATGGGCGAAGCCCAGGATGGTGGCAGTGATGAAGCCGGGCCGGGCCAGGGGCAGGACCACGGAAAAGAAGGTGTCCCAGGGCGAGGCGCGCAGGGTGGCGGCCACTTCCAGGGGGCGCTCCCCCAGGGCCTCGAAGGCCTGCTGCAGGGGCTGCACGACGAAGGGCAGGGAATAGAACACCGAGGCCAGCACCAGGCCGGGGAAGGTGAACGGCAGGGTGCCCAGGCCCAGGGCCTCGGTGAGCC
>DATEZY010000071.1:0-6812 GCA_035255085.1 Azospira sp.
GTGAAATGGACGTGTATATGCGGGAAAACCAGATCGAAACCATCGCTCCCCAGCTTCCCCCAGCCCCGCCGCCGGAAGACCCGAACAAGAAAAAGAAAAAGAAAAAGGCAGACAACGCCGAGGGCGCCGCCGGAGAGAGCGCCGACAAGCCCAAGGAAAGCGCGGCCCCGGCTGCGATGCCACCCTCTTCCGCCCCTACGGCTCCCGGGACACCGGAAAAGCCGGCCGAGGCAGCCAAGCACTGACGCCAGAGAAGCCCTCACCGCCTTGCCTCACACCAGCCCGTTCCGACACCTGCCGCAACGGGCTTTTTACTGACGAAGCCTCAAAGGGCTGGGTTCGGATAGCGCTGATGGATGGCGTCAATCTCGGCCTGAAGAGCGGCCCACGGCTCTCCTCCCGGTCGCAACTCCCAGGCCCGTAGATCCTCTTCCAGCTGGGCCATGGAGGTGGCGCCGATGATGGTGCTGGTCACACCCCGGCGGTTATAGCAGAAGGCCAGGGCCAACTGGGTCGGGGTCAAACCATGGGCAGCGGCCAGATCCCGATAGGCCGCCAAGGCCGCCGGCACATTGACCTTTTCATAGCGTTGGCCGAAGCCGGGGAAAGCGGTAATCCGCCCCGGGGCTTTGGGATCGGCCAGGTACTTGCCCGTAAGGTGGCCGAAGGCCAGGGGCGAATAGACCAGTAGGGAAACCTGCTCCCGATAGCAGACTTCGGATAGGCCGCCGGTATCGAACAGGCGGTTGATCAGGTTGTAGGCATTCTGGGTCGAGACGATGGTCGGCAGTCCACGCTCCCGGGCCAGGCGCAGTAATTCCATGACACCCCAGGGGTGCTCGTTGGAGACGCCGACATGGCGAATCTTGCCCTCCTGCACCAGGGTCGCCAGGGCTTCCAGGGTTTCCCGCAGAGGTGTGGTATAAGCTGCGGCCTTTTCCTCCCCGGCGGGATCGAACTGCCACTGGCCAAACATGGGCTGGTTACGGGCCGGCCAGTGCAGTTGGTAGAGATCCACGTAATCCGTCTGCAGGCGCAGCAGGGATGCCTCCAGGGCCGTGCGCAGGTTGGCCGCGTCGAAAGCCTTGGGGCCGCCGCGAATCCAGTCCATGGAACGGCCAGGGCCGGCAGCCTTGGTGGCGATGATGAGCTGGTCCCGGGGCTGTCCCTTGAGCCAGCTACCGACGATGCGCTCGGTGGCGCCGTAGGTTTCAGCCCGGGCCGGCACCGGGTACATCTCCGCCGTATCGAAGAAATTGATGCCCCGGGCCCGGGCCGAGTCGAGCTGGGCATGGCCCTCGGCCTCGCTGTTCTGCTGGCCGAAGGTCATGGTGCCGAGACAGACGGCCGAAACCCGCAGGTCACTGTTGCCAAGTTGGCGGTAATCCATGCTTTTCTCCATCAAGGGGATCAGTACGCTATAGCGCCATTCTAGCCGCCCAGGCATCCCCACCGCCCATCCAGCCCCCCGGCCGGTCACGCCAGGCAGTCCAATCGCTACAGCCGGGAGCAAAAGCAAAGGGGCTGAAACCACCGGTTTCAGCCCCTCTTGAGCCCTGGTTCAGCCCTTCAGCACCTCAGAATTCGTACTCCACCTGGGCCCGCAAGGTATGGCCCGGCGCGGCCTGGCTCGCGCCCAACAGCCAGGCCGCGTTGTACTTGATCACCTGACGCCCGCCCAAGCCCACCTTGCCGAACACGGCCGGACCCATGCGGTGGTTCTGCTCTTCCCGGGGCGCCCATTCGTTCCATTTCCCCGTTTCGCCAAAGCCCTGGAAACCGTACTGGAAGGCCTGGCTGGCCCGGTACTTGACCTGCCACTGGTAGCCGAATTCGACCGGATGGGCACTGCTCTCGTCATCCCGGCCGAACTTCTTCATGAACAACAGGTTGCCGTTCAGCTGCAGCTTGCCCAGGTCGGTCTGGAACAGGGGGCCCCACTTGAATTCGTTGGGGTCGCCGGGGCGCTTGGTAATCTCGATCTCGGTGATCAGGCCGATATCCACCGGATATTCGCCGGTTTCCGTCAATTGGAATTTATTTTCCCATTCGATGGCGTCGAAGGTGGTGCCTTCGCCGGAGGGTCGGGCGTACTTGAGGTAGGCCTCGGTGAACCAACGCTGGGTCGCCCCATAGCCAAAGCCGATGCTGGCCGCCTGGTCCCGGTCGCTACCGGTACGGGCCGAACCAAACTTGAAGTCGATTTCCTTCTCGCCATATTCGACGGCAGGCAGATAAATGTAGTCGGCCGGCTCGGCGAAGGCCGAAGCGGACACCAACAGGCCGAGGCCCCAGAAGAGATGCGTGGCTTTCATGAACAGGGGCTCTTAATTTGTGGAAGGTGTGGAAGGAGAATGGCTACGGCTGACCCAGCGCATGCCCAAGGCGATGGCGGTCAGGACCGTCAGATAGAAGACGATCTGCATCCCCGCCGGCCGGGATTCGTAGCCCATGAGGCTGTGCAGCAGCATGCCGAGGACCGATTGTTCCGACACCAAGGCTGAGGTATCCCACAGGGGGCTCGCCAGGCTGGGCAGCAGGTCGGCCTGGATCAGGAAGCGGGCGGCCTGGGACGCCATGCCGGCGGCCAGCAGCAGCACCAGCAAGCCGGTGATGGCAAAGAACCAGCGCATGGGAATCTTGAGCAGACCGGCATACACCGCATAACCCACGCCGATTCCCAGGGCGAGGCCGAGCAGGCCGCCGCTCAGCATGCTCCCCGCGGAATCCGCCGAAGCAGCGATGCCGTAAAGGAACAGCACGGTTTCCGAGCCTTCCCGCAACACCGCCAGGCCAACCACCACCAGCAGCACAGAGCATTCGCTCCGGCCGTCCTGGATCGCCCGCCCCACATTGCGCACTTCCGCCGCCATGGCGGCACCGTGGGAGGACATCCAGATGTTGTGCCAGGCCAGCATCAGGATGGCGACACCCAACACCAGGGCATTGAACAGTTCCTGGCCGATACCGCTGGCCATGGCGCCAATGACATCGGTGAAAGCCGCCACCAGGCCGGAGCCGATCAAGCCGAGCAGGATGCCGCCGACCAGCCAGGGGTTGCGCCCGGGAATGTTCTTGGTCGCGGCGGAAACGATGCCGACCAAGAGCGCAGCTTCCAGAACCTCGCGAAAAACGATTACAGCGGTGCCGAACATGGTTCGTACTCCTGGCTTATTGGGCGACGATCACGCCCTGGGCGGTCTTTTCGTTGAACTCACCGAAGAAGGGATAACGCCCCGGGGCCAGTGGCCCGATGAAGATCACGGCGGAACTGTTGCCGGGAATCACCTTCTCCCGGTTCAGCTCGTGGCTCTCGAACTCTTCGGGCGTGGCGTCCTTGTTCTCCACCAGGAGCTTCACCTTCTTGTTGGCCGGCACCGCCAACTCAGCCGGCTGGAAGCGATGGTCCTTGATCATCAGGGTGAAATCGGCATCGGCAGCAAGCGCCCCCAGGGGCAGGAGCAAGGAGGAGCACAAGGACAAGCAGAGCAGGCGTTTCATGGACAAGTTCTCCGGTAGATTTTTATTAATGATATTGATTCTCATTGGCGCCGTCAACGCGAGGCAGCCCGCCAGGAACTGGGGGCCACCTCCCTCGCCGCTCCGCCAAACGCGGCAAAAAACATCGGCAAACCCGCTCCTCAAGGGGGTGTATAATCCCCGCCCTATGTCATTGATCCCGAATTCACTTTTTCCCGGAGGCGCCATCCTTGCGTTTTGACGAGTTGGGCCTGGCGCCCGAAATCCTGAAAGCTGTCACCGAGATGGGCTACGCGGAAGCGACCCCCATCCAGCAACAGGCCATCCCCCTCGTGCTGCAAGGCAAGGACCTGAAGGCCTGTGCCCAGACCGGCACCGGCAAGACCGCTGCCTTCACCCTGCCGCTGATCCAGCGCCTGCTCCCCCTCAACACCTCCAGCCCCTCCCCGGCCAAGCACCCGGTACGGGCGCTGATGCTGGCCCCGACTCGGGAACTGGCCCTGCAGGTGTATGAGTCGGTAAAGGCCTATACCAAATACACCCACTTCCGCAGCATCTGCCTCTTCGGCGGCGTGGACATCAAGCCCCAGATCGCCGAACTGAAGAAGGGCGTGGAATTCGTCGTCGCCACCCCGGGCCGCCTGCTGGACCACGTGGAGCAGAAGAGCGTCTCCTTCAACCAGGTCCAGGCCCTGGTGCTAGACGAAGCCGATCGCATGCTGGACATGGGTTTCATCCCGGACATCCAGCGCATCCTCAACCTGCTGCCCACGACCCGTCAGAGCCTGCTGTTCTCCGCCACCTTCTCCAACGAGATCCAGCGCCTGGCCGACACCATGCTGCAGTCGCCGATCCTGGTGGAAGTGGCGCGGCGCAATGCGGTCAATGAAACCATTACCCACCGGGTGCACCCGGTGGCCGAAGCGCGCAAGAAGGATCTGCTGATCAAGCTGCTGCGCTCCGGTGAAATCACCCAGACCCTGGTCTTCATGCGCACCAAGCAAGGTTGCGGCAAGCTGGCCCGGGAACTGGAACGGGCAGGCATTGCCGCCGACTCCATCCACGGCGACAAGTCCCAGCACGAACGCATCAAGGCCCTGGATGCCTTCAAGAACGGCACCTGCAAGGTGCTGGTGGCCACCGACGTGGCTGCCCGGGGCCTGGACATCGACCACCTGCCCTACGTGGTCAATTTCGAACTTCCCCACACCCCGGAAGACTACGTGCACCGCATCGGCCGCACCGGCCGGGCCGGCCGGGAAGGCAACGCCATTTCCCTGGTAAACAGCTTCGAAGTCGCCTATCTGGTGGACATCGAAAAGCTGATCAAGAAGGAAATCGAACAGGTGGTGGTGCCGGGCTACGGCCCGGACGACAACTGGGAATACCCCCCGGGCAGCGGCAAGAAGCGCCGGGCCCACGAGACCCACGCCCCGTCCCAGCCCGTGGCTGGCCGCAGCAAACCTCCGGTCAAGCGCAACAACATGATCGCCAAGGACGGCTTCGACTTTTCCAAGCCCTACGAGCCGGCGGCAGCTCCCGCCAGCCTGCCGAGCAAGGAAGAAGCGGCCCACACCCCGGCCGGCAAGCCGGATCCCCACAAGCCGAAAAAGCCGGTGGTGGCGGCCCTGCTGGGCGGCCTGGGACGGCGCTAAGGCGCGGGCAGCCGAGCCACGCAGCGGCCAGCATCCGCTGGCAGCACGCCCAAATGCACAAGGCCACCGCGAGGTGGCCTTGTTGTTTTTGCACTACCGGGGAGATGCAGTGCCCCCGCTCCCATGACTTAGCCCAGGAGCGAGCGCTTCACTTCTTCGGGACTGGGGACCTTGCCGGCCAGTTCGGGATTCTTGCTGCGAAAGACGCGGCTGGCAGCGACGACGATCTGGTGCACTTCCTGCTGGGAAAGCTCAGGATGGCTGTCCCGCACCACGCGGAAGGCCAGGTGCTCCAGGGAACGGCCGCCCCAGGTGTTCTTGGGATCAAAGAAGGGCTCGATCTGCACATAGACGGCGTCGAACACCGAGCGCAGCCGGGTATTGCCCCTGCGCTCCGGCAAATCCTTGCCTGCGGCATCGGTAAAGGTGGAACTCACGGGCAGCCCCCAAATGTTTTTTCAACATTATAGGCCCGGCCCGAGCCCCCCGACATTATTCCGAACCCTGCCTCTGGAAACGCTCCAGCAGTTCGTCGATGTATTCCTGCAGGCCATCCTCGTGGATGCCCAGCTCTTCCAGCACATCCGGCTCCAGGCTCGCCCATTCCCGGTCTTCCAGGCGCAGGTCCTGGTGATAGGCGTGGATCGCCAGTTGCAGGATGGCGCCCAGGCTGCGGGCATTGCCCGGCACCAGCTGGGGCAGGTCGTGGTGAAAGCGGATGGCTTCGGCGATAAAATCCGGCAGGGCCCAGTGACGGCCGATGAAGTAGCCGACGACGCAATGATCCGCCTGATACTTGCGATCCTCTTCCAGGTAGTCGATCCAGCTCTCCCCGTCTTCCAGGCGCATGGCCAGGCAGTAGCTGGGGAAGCGCTCCATGAGCAGGGGCACGCCACAGTCGTGGAAAATGCCGGCCAAATAGGCCTGATCGGGGAAGACGTTGCACACCGTCACCCGTTCATGGGCGATCAGCATGGCCAACTGGGCGATAGCCTGGGAACGGCTCCAGAAGCGCTCGTAGGCCTGGCGGTGGCGGCTGACCTTGAAGCTGCCGGCCAGGGCGATGGCCTGGACCAGGTTGACGGTCTGCTTGAGGCCGATGGTCTGGAGGATTTTCTCCAGGGATTCGAAGGGCTGGTGCTGCCGGTAGGCGGCCGACTGCACCGCCTTGAACAGCAGGGCCGTGATCCCCGCGTCCTGGCTGATGGTACGGGCCAGGGAGCGGATATCGGTTTCATTGCGCGCCAGTTGCCGCTGCAGTTCCTCCACCACCTTGGGCTGGGGAGGCAGCTTCACCCCCTGCTGCATGAGGCGCTTGATGGTCCTTTCGTCTTGTTCCTGGCGAGAAGGCGAAGCAACAGCGTTGGCAGCAGCGGAGGTGGCGGGCATGGGAGGTCTTATGCACTGAGTCTTTCGTCCAGCAATTCTACCCAGTGCCGTACGGATAAGGCACTAGGAGTAGTACTAGGTGCCCCCAACCCCGTCTGCAAGTGGGTCTGGCAGCCAATATTGGCGGTGACGATGACGTCGGGCATACCGGCTCCCAGGGCATTGAGCTTGTTGTCGCGCAACTGCTTGGACAGCTCCGGCTGCAGGATCGAATAGGTACCGGCAGAACCGCAGCAGAGGTGGGAATCGGCCACCGGGGTGAGGATGAAACCACCGGCGATGAGCAGC
>DATEZY010000072.1:0-3317 GCA_035255085.1 Azospira sp.
CAACTTCGTCTCGGCCCAAGCCGGCTTCGCCTTCAAGATCGGCGTCGATGAAGCCTACCGCAAGTATTGCGTCGGCATGCTCAACGATGCCGAGCTGGTCAATCAGGCGCCCCAGGTGTGCGGCGACCTGAGCTTTATCGATAGTGGCGCCGCCCCGGATTCCTACATGGAAATGCTGTGGCCCCACCAGCGCAGCCTGGTCACCACCTTCCTGCCCTACAGCCTGGCCGGGCAGGCGGCCTGGCAAGGCATGCAGGTGCTACGCTCCCTGCGTCGCGCCGTGCGTGGGTGGGGGAAATCGGGTGAGGCGGGCGAGGTGGGCAAGTAACTCAGGCCTGCTTGCCGTAGGTGGCGAACTTCGCCTGGGCCTCGGCCATCTCCGCGGCGCTGAGCAGCACCGGTTGCCCCAGCTGGCTGGCGCGCCAGAACTGCTCGCACAGGCTTTCCAGTTCCACCCCCAGGCTCACGGCCTGGGCCAGGTCCTTGCCGCAGACGAGCATGCCGTGGTTGGCCAGGAGGCAGCCGAGTCGGCCTTCCAGGGCCTCCAGGGCCGTGTCGGACAGGGCCTGGGTGCCGAAGGTGGCGTAGCCGGAGCAGCGCAGGGTATCGCCGCCGAAGCGGGCGATCATGTAGTGGAAGGGCGGGATGTCCCGGCGCAGGCAGGCCAGGGAAGTGGCGAAGGGGGAATGGGCGTGCAGCACCGCACCCACCTCCGGCCGGGCAGCGTAGATGTCCCGGTGGAAGCGCCATTCGGAAGAGGGCAGGCGCCGGCCCACGGGGCTGCCGTCAGCCAGGCGCACGAAGGGGATGTCCTCCGGGATGAGGCTTTCGTAGGCCATGCCCGTGGGCGTGACATAGAAACCGTCCTGGCCGTCCAGCTTGGCGCGCAGGCTGAGGTTGCCCGCCGTGCCCCGGTTAAGGCCTTCGGCAGTCATGCGGTGGGCGGCGGTGATGAGGGTCTGGCGAGGATCAGCGGCCATGGGCTTCTTCCGGGTAGAGTTGCAGCAGGCCGGCCGGGGAGGCCGGGCAATGGCCCCGTTCGGTAATCAGGGCAGTAACGAACCGGGCCGGGGTGACGTCGAAGGCCGGGTTGGCGACGGCCTCGCTGACGGGAATCTGCTGGATCTGGGCGGGCTTGCCGGCCCCATCGACGCCATGGGAGAGGCGCAGCTCATCGCCGGCCCGTTCCTCGATGGGAATGCCAGCGCCGCTGGCGCAGGCGAAATCCACGGTGGAGCGGGGCGCGGCGACATAGAAGGGCACGCCGGCCTCCTTGGCCGCCAGGGCCTTGAGATAGGTACCGACCTTATTGGCCACGTCGCCGTTGGCGGCGATGCGGTCGGCGCCGACGATCACCGCGTCCACTTCGCCCCTGGCCAGCAGCAGGCCGGCGGCGTTGTCGGCGATGACGGTGTGGGGCACCCCGTGCTGGGCCAGTTCCCAGGCGGTGAGCAGGCCCTGGTTGCGCGGCCGGGTTTCGGAAACCCAGACGTGGATCGGCAAGCCGGCGGCGCAGGCGGCATAGACCGGGGAGAGGGCCGTGCCGTGATCCACCGTGGCCAGCCAGCCGGCGTTGCAGTGGGTCATGATCTCCAGCCGCTTGCCGCTCCTGGCCAGGGGCTTGAACAGGTCCAGGCCATGCTGGCCGATGCGCCGGTTCTGCTCCGCGTCCTCGTCGGCGATGGCTGCCGCTTCCTGCCAGGCCGCCTCGGCCCGGTCTGCCGGGGCCAAGGGCTGGAGATGGGCGTTCATCCGGGCCAGGGCCCAGTGCAGATTCACTGCCGTCGGCCGGGTCGCCGCCAGGGTCGTTACCGCCTGTTCCAGGGCGGCGTCGGAGGCTTCCCGGAGCAGGGCCAGGGCCACGCCATAGGCCGCCGTGGCGCCGATCAGGGGGGCGCCACGGACCTGCATGGAACGGATGGCGTGGGCCGCCTCCTCCAGGGTGGACAGGCGTAGGGTGCGGAAATGGTGGGGCAGGGCGGTCTGGTCGATGATGTCCACGGCGCGGGTGCCAGGAACGGGCCAGAGGGTGCGGGTGGGAATGTTATTGACGTTCATGGCGCCGATTGTAGAGGATGGGCGGCCAGGCGCCCAAGTGGGCGTGTATCAGCCCCTTGTCGAAACACGCTGCAGTGCACCGCAGTGAACGGCCAGCGGGAGCGGTTATATTGCCGCTCGTATGGTCACTGGTGCTCAGCGCCGCGTTATCGAGGGATGCCGATGAAGATGAGATGGGTGTTTTTGCTGTTAGCCTTGGGGCTCTCCCCCGTGGCCCTGGCCGAGCCGGCGCCCTGGTATGCGTGGATGAGCAAGGCGGATGGCAAAATCGTTTGCGCCCAAACCTCTCCGGGGGAAGGCTGGGTCCGCCTGGGCGGCCCCTACCGGACGGCGCGCTGCAGTGCCGGTCCCCGCTGAGCGGCGTTTCGGCCACCCGGCCAGGCCTGGAAACTACGTGCTGCCCTTCTTGCTGCTGCTTACCGCTCAACCAACATCAGTCCTCGATCCCCATGCCTAGCGCTCCCTTTACCCCTAATTCCAAGCTGCCCCGCGTCGGCACCACCATCTTCACGGTGATGAGCAAACTGGCCGCCGAATGCGGTGCCATCAATCTGTCCCAGGGCTATCCCGACTTCCAGGCCGACCGGGTGCTGTTCGATGCGGTGCACCAGGCCATGCTCGACGGGCGCAACCAATACGCCCCCATGACCGGCCTGCCTGAACTGCGTCAGGCCATCGCCGAGAAGGTCCAGGCCCTCTACGGTACAGCCTACGACGCGGAGAGCGAAATCACCGTCACCGCTGGCGCCACCCAGGCCCTGTTCACCGCCATTGCCGCCTTCGCCGGGCCGGGGGACGAGGTCATCGTCTTCGCTCCGGTGTACGACGCCTACGTGCCGGCCATCGAGACCGTGGGCGCCAAGGCCGTGTACGCGACGCTGCACTACCCGGACTACAAGCCCGACTGGAACGAGGTGCAGTCCCTGATCACGCCCCGCACCCGCATGATCATCGTCAACACGCCCCACAACCCTACCGGCAGCCTGCTCGACGCCGCCGACCTCGCGGCCCTGGCCAACCTGACCCGCAACACCAACATCGTGGTGCTGGGCGATGAAGTTTACGAACACATCTGCTTCGCCGGCGAGCACCAGTCCCTGGCCCGCCACCTGGAACTGGCGGCCCGCAGCCTGATCGTCTCCAGCTTCGGCAAGACCTACCACGTCACCGGCTGGAAAATCGGCTACTGCTACGGTGCGGCGGCGCTGATGGCCGAATTCCGCAAGGTGCACCAGTTCAATGTGTTCTGCGTCCATGCC
>DATEZY010000073.1:0-4002 GCA_035255085.1 Azospira sp.
CCCAGGGTGTCGTTGATGTGCTTGAAATTGTCCAGGTCCAGGTAGAGCACCGCCAGCATGGCGCCCTCGCGCCGGGCCCGGGCGATGCCGTGTTCGAGCCGGTCCCGGAACAGCACCCGGTTGGGCAGGGCGGTGAGGGAGTCGTGGTAGGCGAGGAAATTGACCTGTTCCTGGGAACGCTTGATTTCGCTGATGTCGTTGAATACCGCCACGTAGTGGCTGATGCCCTGGGGCCCCTGGACGGCGCTGATGCTGATCCACTGGGGGTAGGCCTCCCCGTTCTTGCGCCGGTTCCAGATTTCTCCCTGCCAGGAGCCCCGCTGCTGCAGGGTGGTCCATAGCTCCTGGTAGAAGTCGGCGTCGTGGCGGTCCGAGCGGAACAGGTCGGGATGCCGCCCCTGGACTTCGGCTTCGGCGTAGCCGGTGATGGTGGTGAAGGCCTTGTTGACGGTAAGAATCTGGCCCGCCCCATCGGTGATGAGCACCCCTTCCACCGTGTTCTCGAACACCTGGGCGGCCAGGGCCAGCTTTTCCTCGGCCCGGTGGCGTTCGCTGATGTCGAGGATGGAGGCGATGATCAGCTTGGCTTCGCCATCGGCCCGGTAGCAGGAGACGGTGAGGTGGACATAGGCGATTCCCCCGTCCTTGCGGATGAAGCGCTTGTCCATTTCGTAGTCATTGATTTCCCCCGCCAGCAGTTGCTGGTAGTAACGCATATTGGCCGGCAGGTCGTCCGGGTGGGTCATTTCCGCCCAGGTCTTGGTGCGCAGCTCGGCCTCGCTGTAGCCCAGCAGGCGGCACAGGCGGGGATTGACCCGCAGCCAGCCCTGGCTCGGCGAGGTAATGGCGATGCCGATGTTGCCCAGGTCGAACTGGGAGCGGAAGAGGAATTCGCTTTCCTGCAGCGCCGCCTCCGCCTGGTCCCGGGACAGCCGCAGGCGCAGGGTCTGCAGGCCGAAGGCCAGGTCTTCCGCCAGCCGGGTCAGCAGGGAAACTTCCTCGGCCTGGAAGGCGTCGGCCTCGGCCGCGTAAATGGTGAAGGCGCCGATCACTTCCTGGCCGATCATCAGGGGCAGGGCGATGGAGGACTGGAAGCCCTGGGCCACGGCCATCTCCCGCCAGGGGGCGGTGGCCGGATTGGCGAGGAAGTTCTGGTTGACCACCGGTCGCCGGGTGCGGATGGCAGTGCCGGTGGGGCCCCGGCCCCGTTCCGTGTCGGCCCAGGTGATGCGCAGCTGCCGCAGGTAGCCCGCGTCGCTGCCGGCCTGGGTGATGCCGCGTACCGTCTTGTTGGCGTCGTGCTCGGCGAAACCGACCCAGGCCATGCGATAGCCGCCGGTATCCACGGCGATGCGGCAGACTTCCTGCAACAGGCTGGTTTCATCCTCGGCCCGCATCAGGGCATGGTTGCTGTCGCTCAGCAGGCGTTGGGCCCGGTTGGCCTGGACCAGGCGGGCTTCATTCTGCCGCACGGTAGTGATGTCCCGGGCGACGCCGAGGACGCCGATGATCTTGCCGCTGGCATCGCGCATGGGGGTCTTGATGGTCTCCAGCAAGACGTTGCGGCCATTGGACTGGTAGGTGACCCATTCCTCGTTGATGCACTTGGTCCCGGCCGCCATGGCCTCCCGGTCCTTCTGCAGGAAAAATTCCGCCTGCTCCGCCGGGACGAAATCCCGGTCCCGCTTGCCGCGGATTTCCGCTTCCGTGGCGCCGATCAGTTTCTCGAATTCCGGATTGCAGGCGAGAAAGACGCCGTCGGTATCCTTGAGCCAGATCAGGTCCGGAATGGTGCTGAACAGGGTATGGAGGCGGGTCTGCTCCAGGGCCAGCTGGGCCGTATGGCGCCGCACCTGGCGGCGCAGGCTGGTACTCCACAGGGCCAGGGCCAGCCCCGCGCTCAGGGCTGCCGCCAGGCCGTAGATCAACGATTTCACCCAGGGGAAGGGGGCGAAGTCCTGGCCCAGCCACTTGTCGTGCAGGGCCTGGTATTCGTCCGGGGTAATGGCCTGGAAACCTTCTTCCAGCAGTTGCAGGGTGGCCTGGTCGCCCTTGTGCACGGCCCGGTGGAATTCGCCGCTGTAGAGGACGAAGGCCTTGTGGAAGTTTTCGTTGCTGCGGGCGCGATAGAGCAGGTAGTTGGCCGGCAGTTCATCCAGGCAGAAGGTCTTGACGTGGCCGGCCACGGCGGCGGCCACCAGCTTCTCGTAGCTGGGGTAGGGCTCGACGCTGGTGATGCCCGATTCCTCCAGCTTGTCGATGCAGGCGTCGCCGGCCTTGACCCCGACCAGCAGGCCGCGCAGGTCCTCCACATTGGTGATGCCGGCGATGTCGGCGTGGGTGAACAGGGCGACGGGAATGGTCTGGTAAGGTGGGGTGAAGTCCAGCCGCTCTTCCCGTTCCGGGGTGCGGAAAATGGAATCGATGACTTCGGCCTGGCCCCGTTCCATGAGGGCCTGGGCCTTGGCCCAGTCGGTGGCGGTGATGTCGGCCCGTACCCCGGTTTTCTTTTCCCACAGCTGCCACAGGTCGATCAGGTAGCCCTGGGGCTGGCCCTGGCTGTCGCGGAAGGTGAAGGGCGGATAGTTGTCATCCATGACCACCCGGATGGCGTCCGGCCTGGGGCTCGCTGCCGGGGGGGAGTCCGGGGCGGCCGAGGCCGCCGGGGCATGGCTCAGCGCTCCAAACAGACATAGGTGTAGGCTCAGGCATAGCCGCCCGGCCAGTCCCCCTAGGCGTGCGCGCAGGGTGGGCCGGGGGAGGCCGGGGAGGGCAAGGGAAGGCCGGTAGCTCATAAGGGGCATGCCGTACGGAGAGCGAATGCTTCCATCTTATGCCAGGGGCAGGGATCGGCCAAATTGCATAAGCGCCCCGCCGGTTCGGCCCCTCGGGGATAAGGAGGGGAGAAGGGCCGGGAGAGAAGGGGCTGCCCGCTGACGGCAGCCCCAGCTGGCTCAGGCGGCCAGCTTCTTGTGGGAGGCGCTGGCGGCTTCCCGGGCGCGCCGGGCTTCGTCCAGCAGGTAGCGCTGGTAGTCGTCCAGGTCACCGTCGAAGGGCTCCACGGCACCGTCGGCCACCAGCCAGAATTCGTCGCATACCGAGCGCAGTAGGGCCCGATCGTGGCTGACCAGCATCACTGTGCCTTCGAATTCGTTCAGCGCCACGCTCAGGGCTTCCCGGGTGGACAGGTCCAGGTGGTTGGTGGGTTCGTCCAGCAGCAAGAGGTTGGGGCGCTGCCAGACGATCATGCACAGCACCAGCCGAGCCTTCTCGCCGCCGCTCATGGTGCCGACGGGCTGCTTCACCATGTCGCCGCTGAAGTTGAAGGTGCCGAGGAAGTTGCGCAGGTCCTGCTCCCGGCCGGCCACATAGCCGCTGCGGCCGGCGGCGATGACTTCCTTGGCCAGGCGGATCATGTGTTCCAGGGGCGTGTCCTGGGGCCGCAGCACGTCCAGTTCCTGCTGGGCGAAGTAGCCGATGTTGAGGCCCTTGCCCTCGGTCAGGTCGCCGTGCAGGGGCGCCAGGTCCCGGGCGATGGTCTTCACCAGGGTGGACTTGCCCTGGCCGTTGGCCCCCAGGATGCCGATGCGCTGGCCGGCGTGCACCGAGCGGTTGATGCTGCGCACGATGACCGTGGGCGGCGTGCCGGGAGCTGCATCCTCTGCCGGCGGGTAGCCGATGTCGGCGCCGAGCAGGGAGAGCATGGGGTTGGGCAGGTTGAGGGGCTCCTTGAATTCGAAGGTGAATTCGGCGTCGGCCAGGACCGGAGCGATCTTCTCCATGCGCTCCAGGGCCTTGACCCGGCTCTGGGCTTGCTTGGCCTTGCTGGCCTTGGCCTTGAAGCGATTGATGAAGGACTGTAGGTGGGCGATCTTTTCCTGCTGCTTGGCCAGGGTGGCCTGCTGCAGCAGCATCTGCTCGGCCCGCATGTCCTCGAAGGTGCTGTAGTTGCCGCCGTAGCGCACCAGCTTGGCGTTGTCGATGTGCACGGTGACGTTGGTG
>DATEZY010000074.1:0-9814 GCA_035255085.1 Azospira sp.
ATCCTCGGCCAGGCGGGCCACCACTTCCGCCGCCAGGCTGCCGCTCTTCCAGCCTTCATCCACCACCACCACCCGGTGGGTCTTGCGCACCGAGGCGGCGATGGTTTCCGTATCCAGGGGGCGCAGCACCCGCAGGTCCACTACCTCGGCGTCGATGCCCAGCACCGCCAGCTCCTCCGCCGCCTGCAGGGCCTTGGGCAGGCTGCCGCCGTAGGCAATCAGGCTGACTTGGCTGCCCTGGCGCCGCACCGCCGCCCGGCTGATGTCGCAGCGCCAGTCCTCGGGCAGTTCCCCCTCCAGGTTGTAGAGCTGGGCGTGCTCGAAAATGATCACCGGGTCCGGATCGGCCAGGGCCGGAGCCAGCATGCCCCGGGCGTCGCCGATGGTGGCCGGGGCCAGGACGCGGATGCCGGGGATGTGGGCGTACCAGTTCTCCAGGCTGTGGGAATGCTGGGCCGCCAGCTGGCGGCCGGCGCCGGTGGCCATGCGGATCACCAGGGGCACCGAGAACTGGCCCCCGGACATGTGGCGCAGCACCGCCGCCGTATTGACGATCTGGTCCAGGGCCAGCAGGCTGAAATTGACCGTCATCACTTCGACGATGGGCCGCATGCCCCCCAGGGCCGCGCCGATGCCGGCACCGACGAAGCCCAGCTCGGACAGGGGGGTGTCGCGGATGCGCTCGGGGCCGAACTCTTCCAGAAAGCCCTTGGAGACGGCGTAGGTGCCGCCGTACTTGCCCACGTCTTCGCCCATCAGGAATACCCGGGAATCGCTGCTCAGGGCATCGTGCATGGCCTGGCGCATGGCCTCCCGATAGCTGATCCGATTGCTAGCCGTCATGGCATCGCTCCCGAGGTGAGCACATCCTTGGTCAGGTCCGCCACCGGCTCCCACTCGGCCGCCTCGGCGTAGGCCACCGCCGCCGCCACCTCGGCCTCGGCCGCGGCATCGAGGGCGAGGAAATCGGTTTCCGTGAGCATGCCGGCGCCCTTGAGGCGGGCCGAGAAGGTATGCAGGGGGCCGCGCTGCTTCCAGGCCTCGACCTCGGCCTTGTCCCGGTAGAGCTCCGGGTCGAACATGGAGTGGGCCCGGAAGCGGTAGGTCTGATATTCCAGGAAGAAGGGGCCGGCCCCCGCCCGCACCTGGGCGGCAGCCTCCTTAGTAGCGCGATGCACCGCCACCACGTCCATGCCATCCACCTTGGCCGCCGCCATGCGGTAGCCGGCAGCCTTGGCGCTGAGGTCGGTCTGGGCTTCGGCCCGGGCCAGGGCCGTGCCCATGCCGTAGAGGTTGTTTTCGCAGCAGAACAGCACCGGCAGCTGCCACAGGGCGGCCAGGTTCATGGCCTCGTGGAAGGCCCCCTCGGCCACCGCCCCGTCGCCGAAGAAGCAGGCGGTGACCCGGGCGATGCCCTGCATCTTGTCCGCCAGGGCGAGGCCCACGGCCAGGGGCAGGCCGCCGGCGACGATGGCATTGCCGCCGTAGAAGCGGGTGGCGGCGTCGAACAGGTGCATGGAGCCGCCCCGGCCCCGGGAACAGCCGGCGGCCTTGCCGAACATTTCGGCCATGATGGCCTGCATCGGCACGCCCCGCACCAGGGCATGGCCGTGCTCCCGGTAGGTGGCGACGATGTTGTCCTCCGCCTCCAGGGCATGGAGGGCACCCACGGCGCAGGCCTCCTCGCCGATGTAGAGATGGAGGAAGCCGCGGATCTGGCCGCTGCCGTAGAGCTCGGCGCACTTCTCCTCCAGGCGGCGGATGCGCACCATGTCCGTCAGCAGGCGGCGGGCAAAGGCCGGTTCGTAGGGGATCGGGTAGGAGGCCGAAGCAGCGGACGGGGCTTGCGAGGGGTCTGGTAGGGTCGCCATGCTCAACCTCCGCTCTCCAGGGTCGAGGTATCGCCTTCCGGCAGGCCCAGTTCCCGGGCCTTGAGCAGGCGGCGCATGATCTTGCCGCTGCGGGTGCGCGGCAGGGTCGCCAGGAATTCGATTTCCTTGGGTGCCACGGCGGCCCCCAGTCGCTTGCGGGCGTGACCCAGCAGTTCCAGGCGCAGGGCCTCGCCAGCCTCGAAGCCCGGCTTCAGGGACACGAAGGCCTTCACCACCTCTCCCACCATCGGGTCGGGCTTGCCGATGACCCCGGCTTCGGCCACCGCCGGATGCTCCATGAGGGCGCTTTCCACCTCGAAGGGGCCGATCAGGTGGCCGGCGGACTTGATCACGTCGTCGGCCCGGCCGACAAACCAGTAGTAGCCGTCGCTGTCCCGCCGGGCCAGGTCGCCGGTGAGGTACCACTCGCCATGGTCCCCGGCAAAGCACTTGCGGTAACGCTCCGGGTTGTTGAGGTAGCCCCGCAGCATGGAGGGCCAGCCGCGCTTCAGGGCCAGTTCCCCCTCCCGGTCGGGCGCCTCGATGAGCTCCAGGCTGCCGTCCTCGCGCCGGTGCACGATGGCCGCCTCGATGCCGGGCAGGGGCAGGCCCATGGACCCCGGCTTGATGTCCAGGGCCGGGGTGTTGGCGATCATGATGCCGCCGGTCTCGGTCTGCCACCAGTTGTCGTGGATCGGCAGGCCCAGGGCCTCCTGGCCCCACCACACGGCTTCCGGGTTGAGGGGCTCGCCGACGCTGGCGACAAAGCGCAGCCGGGGGAAGGAAAACTGGCGGGCCAGGTCGCTGCCGGCCTTCATCAACATGCGGATCGCGGTGGGCGCCGTGTACCACACCGTCACCCCTTGCTCCTGGAGGATCGAGTACCAGCGCTCGGCGTCGAAATCCGCGGCATCGACGATGGAGGTCACCCCGTGCAGCAGGGGGGCGATGATGCCGTAGGAGGTGCCGGTGACCCAGCCCGGGTCGGCGGTGCACCAGAAGATGTCCTCCGGGTGCAGGTCCAGGGCGTAGCGGCCGGTGGCCCAGTGGGTCACCACCGCCTCATGCACATGCATGGCCCCCTTGGGGGTGCCGGTGGTGCCGCTGGTGAAGTGCAGCAGGGCCAGATCTTCGGGCCGGGTGAGTACGATCTCGAAGCTGTCCGGGGCCTCCGCCAGCAGCCGCCCCAGGTCCAGGGTGCCGGGGATGTCGGTAGGTTCCCCATCGTCGCCCACCACCAGCACGTGGCGCAGGGTCGGCAACTGGTCCCGAATTTTCGCCACCTTGCGCTGGTAGAGGGAGGCCGTGGTCAGCAGCACCGCCCCCGCCCCCAGATTGATGCGGGTAGCGATGGGCTCGGGGCCGAAGGCGGAAAACAAGGGGGAAACCACGCTGCCGTTCTTGAAGCCGCCGAGCATAGCAACGTAGAGCTCGGGCAGGCGGCCGGTGAGGAGGAACAGGGTCTCCCCCCGGCCTATCCCCAGTTGCCGCAGCACATTGGCAAAGCGGTTGCTGAGGCGGGAGAGTTCGGCGAAGCTCACGTCCCGGGCAGGACCGGCGCCGAGAAAGCGGAAGGCCACCCGGTCACGCCAGGGGCCCCGGGCATGGCGCTCCACCGCTTCATGGGCGATATTGAGGCCGCCTCCCGGCAGGCCTTCCAGCGCTTGCCGCGCTGCGGCCCAGGAAAACGCTGCCCGCTTCGCCCCGTAATCCGCCAGGTTGGGCGGCACGGGCAGATCGGCGGCGCACTTGCGGATGATGGTCGGACGTTCCACCGCTCCCCCCTTTGGCCTCAGAACTCCTTCTTCAAAGGGTAGTCGCTGTAAGGAGCGGCGGCAAATGGCCTTTTAGGGTTTGGGCAGGAGAAGAATCCCTGCCGGACTGGCACCTACAGACGGTGAAGAAATAGAAGTACGGCGGATTTCCTATTCGCTCGTCGCTTCCCAAAGCAGCTTCTCGAAGACATTCAGCACCCCTTCCCAATCCCGGGGCAGGACGCTCTGGCGGGCACTCTGGGACAGTTGGGCGAGTCGCTCCCGCTCCGCCACCAGCCAGAGGGCGGCATCGATATAGGCTTTCTCGTCGCCTGGGGAGGCGACCACGCCGTTTTCCTGATGCATGACCAATTCGGCGGCGGCGGCGCTGCGGTAGGCCACCACCGGCAGGCCGCTGGCCATGGCTTCGGCCACCACGTTGCCGTAGGTTTCGGTCAGGCTGGGGAAGAGGAACAGGTCGGCGCTGGCGTAATGGGCCGCCAGATCCTCGCCCCGGCGGACCCCGGCGAAATGGTGATCCGGGTGTTCCTGGCGCAGGCGGGCGGCCGAGGGACCATCTCCCACCCAGACCATTTTCGCCGCCGGTTGGCGTTGGGCGATGGCAGCGAAGGCCTGCTCCACCAGGGAGAGGTTTTTCTCCGCCGCCAGGCGCCCCACGTAGAGGCAGACCGGGGATTCGGGGGCAGCGCCCCACTCACCGCGCAGGCCGGCATCCCGGCGCCCGGGATGGAAGAGCTGGGTATCCACCCCGCGCCCCACCACCCGGACCCCGGGCAGTCCTTCGCCGGCCAGATCGGCGGCCAGGGCCAGGGTCGGCACCATGGTCAGCTTGGTGCGGCGGTGCAGGGTGCGCAGATAGGCCGCCACGGCCGGACGCATCCAGCCCAGGCCGTAATGCACGCTGTAGCGGTCGAAATTGGTGTGGAAGCCCGAGGTCACCGGTATGCCCAGGCGACGTGCCACATTGACCGCCGACCAGCCCAGGGGCCCCTCGGTCACCACATGCACCAGGTCCGGCCGGCGCTGGCGCCAGGCATGGGTGAGGCGTCGCCCGGCCGGGAGTCCCAGGCGCAACCCGGGGTAGCCAGGCAGGGGGAAGCCCGGCAGCGCCAGTTCGTGCTCACTGCCGCCGTCGCTGTCGTGCTGGCGCGGACGGACCACGCTGACCCGGTGACCTCGGTCACGCATGCCATGGACCAGCCGGCCGATGGTCATGGCGACGCCATTGACCTCGGGGGGATAGGTTTCGGTGACGAAGGCGATATCGAGCACGCTCATGGCATCTCCAGCAGAACGCCGGCCCAGACGACGGCGACCAGCAACAGGCAAACCAGCACGGCGGCGCTGCCCAGATCCTTGGCTCGCTTGGCCAGGCGGTGATTTTCCAGACTCACCCGGTCCACCACGGCCTCGACGGCCGAGTTGAGCAATTCCACCACCAGCACCAGCAGCAGGCTGCCCACCATCAGGCCCTTGCCCAGCCAGGTCACCGGCAGCCACAGGGCCAGGGGCACCAGCAGCACGGTCAGCAGGACCTCCTGCCGGAAGGCGTCCTCGCACAGGTAGGCTGCCTTGAGGCCGGCCAGGGAGTAATGCAGGGCGTTCCAGACGCGGCGCAGGCCGGTCTTGCCCTTGAAGGGGGATTCATTGGCCGGATCGAGGCCGGATTCGAGGGAAGCGGGTTCCTGCATGACATCTCCGATAAAGTCCCCAAGGCAGCACCGGCTAGGTCTTGAGGGCAGTACGTTGCAAAACCTTCACCTCCTGGGCCGCTAGGAGGCCGCCTCCTGGGCGGCAGGGCGGGAGGGCTGGGCCGGGACGGTGGTCTTGCCATCGGCCGCACTGGCCAACTGGGCGTATAGATCGGCCAGGCGGGCGGCCAGGGCTCGATCCGACCATTCCGCGGCGTAAGGCTTGGCCTCGGCGGCCAGGCGCTCCCGCAGGGCAGCATCAGCGAAGAAATCGGTCAGGCTGCGGGCGAAGGCGTCGACCTCGGGGGGCGGTGCCAGGACGCCACGCCCCGGCCCCAGAATGTCGATGGTTCCCATCTCGGCCAGGCCGATGACCGGCAGGCCGGCTGCCATGGCCTCGAGCAGCACCAGGCCCTGGGTCTCGGTGCGGGAGGCGAAGACGAAAACGTCGGCCGCCGCGTAGCAATCAGGCAGGGCCTGCTGGCGGTCCAGGTAGCCGATGAACTGGACGTTATCCTGGAGCCCGAGGCGGCGCACCTGGGCCTGCAGCTCCCCCAGGGCCGGACCCTCGCCGGCAATCACCAGCAGCAGGTCGGTACTACGGCGGGCGAGCAACAGTGCATCCAGGAGGAAGGCGATGTTCTTTTCGTGGGCGACCCGGCCGACAAACAGGGCCACCGGCCGCTCCGGGGCGATCCCGTAGCGCCGGCGAAAGCCCGGGCCGTCGCCCTGGGCGAAGCGGGCCAGGGGAATGCCGGTGGGCAAGACATGCATGGGCACCTTCACCCCGTAGCTTGCAAGGCGCTGGCCCATGGCCGTGGATGGCACGACCACCGCATCGAGGGCATTGCACTGGCGCCGCGAGAAGGCCCGGGCCTGGCCTCGCAGCCAGGTGGAAGGCAGCCAGGGGGCGTAGTGCTGCAGGTATTCCTCGAACAGGGTGTGGTAAGTGGCCAGCACCGGCCGGCCAAGCTGGCGGGCGGCTTTGAGGCCAGCATAATGGGCGATGAAGGGGGTCTGGATATGGATCAGGTCGCAATCCTGGGCCGCCTCCAGCACCGCCCGGTGCATGGCGCGCCAGCCCACCAGCCGATCCTCCCGGTCCCCCGGTATGGGGCGCCCGGGGACACGGACGATGCCGGCCTGGTCAATCTCGTCGCCATAACGCGGCACGACGAGACGGACCTCCACGCCGAACTCGGCCAGCTGGCCGCGGAAGGTCTCGATGGACGTGGATACGCCATTGACCCGGGGAAAATAGACATCGGATACCATCAAGACGCGCATTCAAGCTTCCCCATGTTCAATTTCCGGCAGCAGGGGCAAGGCCTGCAGCCCCTGGGCGCCCCACTCGACCAGTTCGAGCCGGCCGTCGAAATGCTCGACGATGGCCGTGCAGGAATCGACCCAGTCGCCGCAATTCACATAACTCAAGCCGCCGATGTCGCGGATCGTCGCCCAGTGGATGTGGCCGCAGATGACCCCGGCCAGCCCCCGTTCCCGGGCATGGTGGATGGCCGAATCCTCGAAATCGAAAATGAAATTGAGCGCCGTCTTGACCTTGCGTTTGGCGAAACCGGCCAGGGACCAATAGCCCGCCAGGCCCAGCTTGCGCCGTACCCAGGACAGCCAGTTGTTGAGACGGACCAGCAGGTTGTAGGCCTTGTCGCCGAGCACCGCGACCCAGCGGTGATGGCGCGTCACCTGGTCGAACTGGTCGCCGTGGATGAGCAGGAAGCGGCGGCCGTCGGCGGTTTCGTGCACCAGTTCGTTGGCCACCTCGATATCGCCGAACACGGTGCCGCAGTATTCGCGCAGGGCCTCATCGTGGTTGCCGGGAATGAGGACCACCCGCTCGCCGTGCCGGGCGCGGCGCAGCAGCTTCTGCACCACGGTGTTCTGGGCCGGCGTCCAACAGATGCCGCGGCGCATGGCCCAGAAATCGACAATGTCGCCGATCAGGAAGGTCTGTTCGGCCGGGTGTTCACGCAGGAAATCGAGGAGTCGCTCCGCCTGGCACGCCCGCGTGCCAAGGTGGATGTCGGAGAGGAATACGGATCTGACCTTGGGCATGGCGCCACCATAGCCAGCCCCCGTGACTTAGCCGTGACGCCGAGATGACAGAAACATGAATGGCGGGATTCCATCCGTTGCCCGGATGGAGTTGTGGGCTAAGGTTTTCCTAGGACGCTCATTCAATCGTCGTGCAATCGCATTGAGCTTGGCCTGTGAGTAAATTGATCCCTCCACTCTGAAATCTGCGAGTAGTTGCTGTCGAGAATTAGATCTCGCCTTCAATACTTGGTCTTGTCAGATACTGAAATGGCTTACCGCCTCACGGGTTTCAGCCGCCAGCGCTTCCAGTCGCTGGGCGGTACCTGCACTCGACAGAGTGGCAGCGCTGTTTTCCTCAGACATCTGAGCGATTCTTTCTACATTGGCGGCAATTTCATTACTGGCCGCACTCTGCTCCTTGAGAGCGTGGGAAATTTCATGCACTGCGGAAACGACATCCTGCGCTCCGTCAGCTATGCCCTGCATCGATTCATTAGCCTGATGGGCGAGATCGACGCCAGATTCCACTCGTGAGACAGCCTGTTGCATGATTCCCACGGCTGCTTGGGCGTTAATTTGAACGCCATCGATCATGCTGCTGATCTCTGTCGTCGCTTTGGCCGTGCGTTCAGCCAGCTTGCGAACTTCGTCGGCTACCACGGCAAATCCGCGCCCCTGCTCGCCCGCCCGCGCAGCTTCGATAGCGGCATTGAGGGCGAGCAGGTTGGTCTGGTCGGCCACTTCCTTGATGACGAGCACGATGCTGGAAATCTTTTGCGAACTTTCGCCCATTGCCTGGATGGTGGTCGCCGCGTCGCTGACGGTCTGAGATATCTCCTTCATCTCTTCCGCCATCGCTTTAATTACCTCGCTGCTCGTCTGCGACAGGGTGCCTGTCTGGCTGGTAACTTGGTGAGCCGATTGGGCGCTTTCGGAGACATGACTAATCGAAACAGTCATTTCTTCTACCGAGGCTGCCATGGCGGCGGCGGCTGAACTCTGCTCCGCGGTCGCTGCAGCAACTTGGTTGGACCCGGTTGCCAGCTGCTGTGCCGACGCGGCAACGCTTTCGGCATTCTGCTTCAGTTCGCCGATCATCTGGCGCAAATTGGCCTGCATGCGGGCAGTGGCAGCGATCAGGCTGGCGCTGTCGCCAGCCTTGACGCGGATTTCTCCTGTCAGATCACCCTGGGCGATTCGTTCCACGACGGCTTTGGCTTCGTTCGGCTCTCCGCCCAAAGGAGCGGTTACCGAGCGACTGATCCATAGGCCGATCCCCGTCGCGATCACCAGGGACAGTAGTACTGCGGCCAGTGTCAGATTCCGCGCCATTTCGTAAATCTTGCGGGCGGACTGGCTAGCTTCGGTAACGAGTTCTGCCTGGAACTGAGCGAACGTCGACAAGGCGCCCTGATAGTCTTTGAGGATAGGTCGCAGCTCGGTGTTCAAGAATTGCCGGGCGGCATCACTAGCCCCCCCCTCGATCAGGCCGATTAGCTTCTCCTGGCCGGCAACGTACCGCTGACGCTGACGTAGGGCTTCATTCAACAGGTCTTTCCCGCGTGGCAAGGCGATCATTGGCTGCAAAATGCCGATTGCCTTATCGGTCGCCTTACGATTTTCCAGGATCGAATCCTTCTGCTTGACCATGTCTGCTCGATCGTAAGTCAGCATCATGTTGCGCAGTGCAATTGCTATCTGGTTGTTATGCTGAAGAATCTCGTTGACCAGTTGCACCTTGACCCATCGGTCCTTGGCAATCAATCTGGTTGCATCATCGAGTTGGGACAGCCGTTCGATACTTAGTCCGGCAACCAGAATCAATAAGCTGATCACCGCCGTGAATCCGATGCCAAGGCGTTTTGCAACAGTTAACGTTTTCATACTCCTCCAAGAGCACATAATTGAACTGAACCTTCGTATAGGGTGAAATTTTTCGGTTTGGAATTAGCTGCTCGCGAAATAGCGAGGGGGTATGAGTTATGGCGATCAGATCTCATCGTCCAACTTGGCGTGGAGCAGTGTCTGTTGAGATGGGCTTGGCTGAATAGACTTCTCCTGCAGACAGTGTTGCTCAAAGCAGCACCCGCTTTAGGCATGACGGATGCGTCCTATCCGAACGATTCAATGTGGTCTGCCTTTGCAAATTTGATCGCCTTTTCAGCCCTCAAGACCTCCATGGTGATGCGAGGAAAGAGGATGAGGTGCTGCCGCTACAGGTGCGAGAAGAGGGCTGCTAAACCACCCAAGTGAATAACCACACCCGCGGCACATTTCAGGGGGAGAGCTTGATGGAGCCGATAATCACTCGTGCCAATACGTTCACCACCAAGTCCTTTGATGGATCGATTTTGAATGGCCTCGCACTAATGACTCCAATCGTATTTAGCAATCCCTCCGATTAGTCAGCACTATCAGGGAT
>DATEZY010000075.1:0-6210 GCA_035255085.1 Azospira sp.
GGAGGCGGGGTGGCAGGCCAGGGACTTGGCGTCGCCGATGTTCACCAGGCGGGTGAACAGCTGCAGGGCGTCCTGGAACTTGGTGCCGCCTTCGATGCCGCCTTCGACGCCGAAGGTGAGGATGCCGGAGGGCTTGCCGCCCAGGTACTTCTTGGCCAGGGCGTAGTCGGCATGGGTTTCCAGGCCGGCGTAGTTCACCCACTTCACCTTCTTGTGGCCCTGCAGGTGCTTGGCCACGGCGATGGTGTTTTCGGTGATGCGGTCCATGCGCAGGGCGGCGGTCTCGATGCCTTGCAGGATGAGGAAGGCGTTGAAGGGGGAAATCGCCGCGCCCATGTTGCGCAGGGGCACGACGCGGGCCCGGCCGATGTAGGCGGCGGCGCCCAGGGCTTCGGTATAGACCACGCCGTGGTAGGAGACGTCGGGTTCGTTCAGGCGCTTGAAGCGTTCCTTGTGCTCGGCCCAGGGGAACTTGCCGCTATCGACGATGATGCCGCCGATGGAGTTGCCGTGGCCACCCAGGTACTTGGTCAGGGAGTGCACCACGATGTCGGCGCCGAACTCGATGGGGCGCAGCAGGAAGGGGCTGGCCACGGTGTTGTCCACGATCAGCGGGATGCCGTTGCGGTGGGCGATCTCGGCCAGCTTCTCGATGTCGGTGATGTTGCCCAGGGGGTTGCCGATGGTTTCGGCGTAGATGGCCTTGGTCTTGCCGTCGATCAGCTTCTCGAAGGAGGCGGGGTCGCGGTAGTCGGCGAAGCGCACCTGGATGCCCAGCTGGGGGAAGGTGTGGGCGAACAGGTTGTAGGTGCCGCCGTAGAGGGTGGCGGTGGAGACGATGTTGTCACCAGCTTCGGCGATGGTCTGGATAGCATAGGTGATGGCTGCCTGGCCGGAAGCCAGGGCCAGGCCAGCGATGCCGCCTTCCAGGGCAGCGACGCGCTTTTCCAGCACGTCCTGGGTGGGGTTCATGATGCGGGTGTAGATGTTGCCCGCCACCTTCAGGTCGAACAGGTCAGCCCCGTGCTGGGTGTTGTCGAAGGCGTAGGAGGTGGTCTGGTAGATGGGGACCGCCGCCGCCTTGGTGGTGGGATCGGGGGAATAACCGGCATGTACGGCCAGGGTTTCGAGCTTCGGCATCAGGGACTCCCTTGTTTGCTATGTTGGCGTGGATTGAATACGAATCGGGCGGGGGCTGGACCTCTTGGGCCCTGGCTCATGCCTCGCCATCCGAGGCCCCGCAGGATGGGATGGATTGTAGATCGACGGCATAGGCCTAAGAAAGCGTCGTTCTAGAATAATTTGGAATAAATAAGCCAACTCCTGGTTCTTTACGGCCCATGGGACCGGAGAAAATGCCCGGGAAAAGGCGTAGGGCCCGGGGCGGGATCCGAGCCCAGGAGATCGGGTTAGACCAGGCCGATGGGCTGCAACAGTTGGCCGGCGGCCTCGGCGGGCAGGGGGCGGGCCAGCAGGTAGCCCTGGTACTGCTCGCAGCCCAGGCCGGCGAGGAATTGGCGCTGGGCCTCGGTCTCCACGCCTTCGGCAATGGTGGTGAGGCCGATGCTGTGGGCCATGGAGACAATGGCCTGGACCAGGGCGGCATCGCTGGCGTTGCCCGGGATGTCCTGGACAAAGCTGCGGTCGATCTTGAGCCGGTTCACCGAGAGGCGCTTGAGGTAGGCCAGGGAACTGTAGCCGGTACCGAAGTCATCGACGGCGATGTGGATGCCCAGGTCCCGCAGCTGGCCGAGGACGGTGATGGCATCAGCCAGGTGGCCGATGACCGAGCTTTCGGTGATCTCGATTTCCAGGCGCTGCGGCGCCAGGCCGGTTTCGGCGAGGAGGGCGGCCACTTCGCCGGCAAAGCCCGGTTCCAGCAACTGCACGGCGGAGACGTTGACGGCAATGCCCGGGCCATCCGCCGCCGGGTTCCAGGCCATGGCCTGGCGGCAGGCGGTCTGCATGACCCAGCGGCCGATGGGGATGATCAGCCCGGTTTCTTCGGCCAGGGGAATGAAGTCGTTGGGGGCGATCAGGCCGTATTCCGGGCACTGCCAGCGCACCAGGGCCTCGAAGGCGGTGATGCGGGCATGGTCGAAGCTGGCCTGGGCCTGGTAGTGGAGGATCAGTTCCTGGCGCTCGACGGCGTAGCGCAGGGCCGTTTCCAGGGTCAGCTGGCGCTTGCTGGCGGCGGACATGCTTTCGTCAAAGTAGCTGTAGCGCCCCCTGCCGCCGGATTTCGCCCGGTACATGGCGGTGTCGGCATTTTTCAGCAGGGCCTCGGCGCTGTCCCCATCCCGGGGATAGAGGGCGACGCCAATGCTGGCGCCGATGAACAGCTCGTGGTGGTCCAGGCGCAAGGGCTCGCTGAGTTTTTGCTGCAGCCGTTCCAGCAGCCGGTCCACTTCGCTCAGCACGGGCACATCTTCGATGAGCAGGGTGAATTCGTCGCCCCCCAGGCGGGCCACGGTGTCGGCCTCCCGCACGCAACTGGAGAGGCGGGCGGCAGCGGCGATGAGCAACTGGTCGCCGGCGTAATGGCCGAGGGAGTCATTGACCTTCTTGAAGTGGTCCAGATCGACGAACATCACCGCCAGCTTGGTGCCGTCCCGGGCGGCCCGGTTGAGGGCGTGCTGTAGCCGGTCGGAGAACAGCTGGCGGTTGGGCAGGCCGGTGAGCAGGTCGTAGTGGGCCAGGTGCTGAATGCGCTCGGAGGCGACCTTCTGCTCGGTGATGTCCTGGATCATGCCGATGAAGTAGCGGATGTCGCCGTTTTCATCCCGTACCGAGGAAATGTTCTGCCACACGGCGAAGCTCTCGCCGTTCTTGCGCCGGTCCCACAATTCGCCCTGCCAGCTGCCCTGGGTGGTGAGTTGCTGCCACATGGCCTCGTAGAAGGCGGCGTCCTGGTGCTCGGACTTGAGCAGGCGGGGCGTCGTGCCCACCGCCTCCTCGGCGCTGTAGCCGGTGATTTCGGTGAACATGCGGTTCACCCGCAGGATGGTGCCGTTGGCATCGGTGATGAGGGTGCCTTGCAGGCCGTTGTCGAATACCTGGGCGGCCAGGGCCAGTTCGGCTACGGAGTGTTCCCGTTCCAGCAGATTCAGGCGGCTGCGCCGGGAAACGGTGGCAATGCCGACCACCCCCAGGAGCCACAGCAGCCCGTGGGTGATGGCATAGACCCGGTGCTCCTTGTCGGCCAGGCGGTTGTACTCCGCCAGGGGCACGGCCACACCGACGCCGCCGCGCACATCCCCCACCTTGTAGCCGAGCTGGGCGTGGCACTTCATGCAGTCCTCGGTCATCAGCATGGGGCGCATGAGGCGGATGTAGGGCTTGCCGTCGATGTTTTCCACCGCCGACACTTCCTTTGCTCCCTGCTCGAAGGCATGGATGGCCTGAGCCTCCCAGGGGTCGGCCAGGTTGTTCGGGTTGAGCGCTTTCAGGCCGGTGATGCGGCCCCGGACGCCATACAGCTCGGAGTAGAAATCCATCATCTCCCGTAGCATGAAGGCCGGGTTCATGAGGGTGAGGCGGGTGCCGTCGGTGGTGACTACATCCCGCTCCGGCAGGTGGGCCAGGTAGGGATTGGGCTGGGTCTTGCCGCCAACGCGCACATAGACGCCGCCCTTTTCCGAGGCCCAGAGCCGGAAGGCCTGGTCCTTGAAGAAATTGGCGCGGGCCGTGTTCTGCGCCAGCTCCATGGCATTGGCGTTTTCCCGTTCCCAGTTCCAGATCAGGGAGCCGGTGCACAGGCCGGTCCACACCAGCAGGGCGCCGATGGTCAGGCGATTGACGCCGGTGATGCTGTAGCTGTTGGTAAAAATGGTGCGGCCCACGGAAGTCCCCTGATTGGGCGAAATTGCTGGCAATACTGCTAATGTCATTCCCAGCGTCGGTTATGCCAATTTGCGGGTAAAAAATCAACCGGCGGGCGCGGAAGGGCGACGGATGGTAGTCCTGAGGCGGTTAAAGGCTTACTGGGAAGGGAAGGGGAGAGCGCAGGAGCGTGCGGGAAAACTTCGGGCTAAGCCCCGCTCGGTGTGAAAGTTCAAGAAATGGGCCTGGTCCGAAGGGATCAGTCGGGCCTTTGGCAGGAAATTTTCCTCCTGGCCGCCGGTCTATTACCAATCATCGTCCCTCGGGCCGGGGCAGCCTTGGGGATTGGCCTCCTGACTTGGAAGACGCGGAGGCTGCTTGCCGCCGAGCCCCTTGCCTCCGCGGGAGGGGTGGGAATGGCTTGGGAAGGCTAGGGAGGTTATATGGCCGTCAATCTGGAGCGATATCGCAGTGGCAGTCTCGGTCGCCTGTACACCTGGTTCGCCATCATTGCGGCCCTGGTGGTGTTCAGCGGCTTCGCCCGCAGCTATTTCCTCAAGGATTTCTTCGGCACGCCGGCCCTGCCCGGCCTGGTGCATTTCCATGGTTTGGTCATGAGCTCCTGGTTTCTCCTCCTGGTGGTGCAGACCCAATTGGTCGAGGCCCATCGGGTCGATGTGCACCGCCGCCTGGGGATCGGGGGCGCGGTGCTGGCATTGGTGGTGGTGGTAGTGGGCGTGATCACCGCCATTAGTGCTGCCCGTCGCGGCGTCAGCCACGGAGCGCCGCCCCTGGTCTTCCTGGCCATCCCGCTGGGCGATATGCTGGTTTTTTCCGTGCTGGTCAGCCTGGGACTGTTCTTCCGGCGGCGCAGCCCTGCCAGCCACAAGCGTCTGATGCTGCTCGCCAGCCTCGGCATCTTGAACGCCGCCTTCGCCCGCCTTCCCCTGGGCTTCATCCAGAGCGTCGGGCCCCTGGCCTTCTTCGGGCTCACCGATCTTTGCGTACTCACCTGCGTGGCTATCGATACCGTCCGGCATCGCCGCCTGCACCCGGCCTTCGGCTGGGGCGCTGCCTTCATCATCGCCACCCATCCCCTGCGCCTGTTGCTGGCCGGAACACCCGCCTGGATGCAGTTCGCCACCTGGCTCACTGGTTAGAGGAAGGGGTGGTTTGGCTACCGCCTTGGAACGAAAGCGGTATGCGTTTGTCAATGACTTGCGCGGTTGGAATAGAGTCGTCCAATAAGGTGGGCGGAGTCCGGAGCGAATCTGGAAACAATGCGGGATGAATCAGAGCGAAAGGAATGCACCATGCGCATGAAATATCACCCCTGCCGTCTGCCCTACCTGCTGCTGGCGCTACCTAGCCTGCCGGCTTTTTCCGCACCACCTGCCCCGGCGGCCGCCCCGGAAGTGACGGCACCGCAAGTGGTGGAAGCCATCGAAGGTGTCTTCGGCGTTACCCCGGGGGAGCGCCGTAATCACACCAAGGGCACCTGTGCTGCCGGCGAATTCGTCGGCAGCAAGGAGGTTGGGCGCTACTCGCGCTCGCCGCTCTTTTCAGGCAAGGCGATACCGGTCGTCGCCCGCTTTTCCCTGGCCGGCGGCAACCCCAAGGCCCCGGATACGGCCAGAAGCCCCCGGGGCATGGCCCTGGAGTTCCAACTCCCCGGCGGAGCGTTGCAGCACATGACCATGCTCAATACGCCCATGTTTGGCGCCGCCCAGCCCCAAACCTTTCTCGACCTGATGCGGGCCCAGAAACCCGATCCGGCCACGGGCAAGCCCGATCCAGACAAGATGAAGGCCTTCGCGGCCACTCACCCGGACAATCAGGCCCAGGCCCAGTACCTGGCCAACAACAATCCGCCGCCCAGCTACGCCAACAGCGCCTACTTCGGCATTCACACCTTCAAGTTCATCAACAAGGGCAAGAAAACCACTCTGGTGCGCTGGCGCTTCGTTCCCCAGGACGGTGAGAAGCGTCTGAGCGACGCGGAATTGAAAACTGCCGGCGCCAATTTCCTTGAGCAGGCCCTGATCGAGCGCACCCACCAAGGCCCCGTCGCCTGGGACATGCTGCTGACCATCGGCGCCGCCGGCGATCCCCAGGACAATCCGACCCTCTTGTGGCCCGCCAATCGCAAGGAAATCAAGGCCGGCACCCTGCGCATTACCGTCGCCGAGCCCCAGAAGGGCGCGCCCTGCGAGCCGATCAATTTCGATCCCCTGACCATGGCCGACGGCATCGCGCCGAGCAATGATCCGATACTCCTGTTCCGCTCCCCCGCTTACGCCGTTTCCTTCGCCAAACGGCGCAGCGGCGAATAGCGCTGGGAGCCGCTGGAGGCCGATATTCACGCGCAGGCCAAACGCCGCATTGGCC
>DATEZY010000076.1:0-31031 GCA_035255085.1 Azospira sp.
GCGGCGCGGCCACGGCCCAAGGCAGCCAGGGGCCCCTGGCCTTTACCCGGGTCAAATCCGTGGCCGACCTGGAAGCCCGGGTAAAAGCCGCCGGCAAGCCGGTGATGCTCGATTTCTATGCCGACTGGTGCGTCTCCTGCAAGGAAATGGAGCGCTTCACCTTCGCCGATGCCAGGGTGCGGGCCCGACTCGCCGGCTTCACCCTGCTCCAGGCCGATGTCACCGCCAACAGCGAGGATGACAAGGCCCTGCTGCAGCGCTTCAACCTGTTCGGCCCGCCGGGCATCATGTTCTTCGACGCCGCCGGCCAGGAAGTGCCGGGGCTACGGGTGGTGGGCTTCCAGGATGCGGAGCGGTTCCTGGGCTCCCTGGGCAAGGTTCCAGGGTAAGCTGAGTGGTAAGCCGGGGCGGCCCGGTGGGGTAAACTTCAATTAAATTGAACGATTGCCCCGATATGTTTCGCTTTTTTTCCCGGCCGCAGCGGCCTACCATGCGCTACAGTTGATAGTTGGCACCATTATTAAGCCGGGTCAGGCACTGCCCCCCGGCATCACTCCCCCAAAAAATTTCAACATGTCCACCACCGTTCCATCCCCGATCCCGGCTTCGGCCACCACTCCGCCGCCGGCCGTGGAGGCCGTCGCCGTCTGCGACCTGCCCACCCCCTGGGCCACCTTCCGCCTCCATGGTTTCCGCGACCTGAGCAACGGCCAGGAGCACGTGGCCCTGACTCTGGGCAACGTGGCCGACGGCAGCGCCCCGGTGCTGGCGCGCATGCATTCGGAATGCCTCACCGGCGACGGACTCTTCAGCCAGCGCTGCGACTGCGGCCCCCAGCTGGAGGCTGCCCTGAAGCGCATCGCTGAGGAAGGCCGGGGCGTGCTGCTCTACCTGCGCCAGGAAGGCCGGGGCATCGGCCTGCTGGAGAAAATCCGCGCCTACGCCCTGCAGGACCAGGGCATGGATACGGTGGACGCCAACAAGGCCCTGGGCCACCCGGTGGATGGCCGCAACTACGGCATCGCCGCCGCCATGCTGGCCTCCCTGGGGATCGCCAGCCTGCGCCTGATGACCAACAACCCGGCCAAGGTGGCCGCCCTGGAAGGCTTCGGCATCACCGTGGCGGAGCGCCTGCCGCACAAGGCCGGGCACAACCGCCACAACCGCCGCTACCTGGCTACCAAGGCCGCCCGCCTGGGCCACCTGCTGCCCCAGGATCCCCAGTCCTGAGCCCGGCGCCGGCCCCCTGACCCGGGGCCCGGAAGCCGCGTGGTAAAATTCGTTGCTTAAGCTGCACCTAACCGCCCCCACCCCCCGTCTATCGAGGTTGCCCATGTTCTCCGGTATCGTCGCCGCCGTCGGCCGCATTAGCCATCTCACCGCCCGGGAAGCGGGCTTTCGCCTGACCGTGGAACCTGGCGGCCTGGACATGACCGACGTGGAACTGGGCGACTCCATCGCCCACAACGGCGTCTGCCTCACCGTGGTGGAAAAGACCCCGGCCCACTACTGCGTCGATGTCTCCCCCGAGACCCTGTCCTGTACCGTGGGCCTCTCCGAACCGGGCGCCGTGAATCTGGAAAAGGCACTGCGCCTGGCCGACCGCCTCGGCGGCCACCTGGTCTCGGGCCACGTCGATGGGGTCGGCACCGTCACCCGCTTCGACCTCATCGGCGAAGGCGAGGAAGCCAACCGCCTGCTGGAAATCGAAGCCCCAGCCGAACTGGCCAAGTACATCGCGCGCAAGGGCTCCATGACCGTGGATGGGGTGAGCCTCACCACCAACACCGTCAGCGGCAGCACCTTCAGCATCAACCTCATCGCCCACACCCTGGAAGTCACCACCCTGAAGCGCCTGCACGTGGGCGCCAAGGTGAACCTGGAAGTGGACCTCATCGCCCGCTACGTCGAGCGCATGCTCAACCCGGAAGCCTGAAGCCATGAACGCCGCCGTTACCGCCACCCCCGCTAGTGCCATTTCCCCCATCCAGGACATCGTCGCCGACATGCGTGCCGGCAAGATGGTCATCCTGGTGGATGAGGAGGACCGGGAAAACGAAGGTGACCTGGTCATCGCCGCCGAACACGTCACCCCCGAAGCCATCAACTTCATGGCCAAGTTCGGCCGCGGCCTGATCTGCCTCACCATCACCGAGGCCCGGGCCCGCCTGCTGGGCCTGACCCAGATGGCCCGGGACAACAAGACCGTCTACGGCACCGCCTTCACCGTCTCCATCGAGGCCGCCGAGGGCGTCACCACCGGCATCTCCGCCCATGACCGGGCCAAGACCATCCAGGTAGCGGTGGCCAAGAATGCCAAGGCCGACGACATCGTCCAGCCCGGCCACGTCTTCCCCATCACCGCCCGGGAAGGCGGCGTGCTGGTGCGCGCCGGTCACACCGAGGCCGGCTGCGACCTGGCGGGCATGGCCGGCCTGGAGCCCTCCTCCGTCATCTGCGAAATTCTCAAGGAAGACGGCAGCATGGCCCGCCTGCCGGACCTGGTGGAATTCGCCAAGGAACACAACCTGAAGATCGGCGCCATCGCCGACCTGATCCACTACCGCAGCCAGCACGAAACCCTGGTGGAGCCCCTGGCGGTGAAGACGGTGGAGACGCCCCACGGCGAGTTCCAATTGCACGCCTTCCACGACCGCGTGGCCGACGAGGTGCATCTGGCCCTGGTGAAGGGCGATATTGCCGCCGCCCCGGACGTGCTGGTGCGGGTGCACGAACCCGTGTCCGTGCTCGACTTCCTGGCGCCCCAGAGCGGCAGCCACACCTACTCCATCGACACCGCCCAGGCGGCAGTGGCCAAGTACGGCTGCGGCGTCATCGTGCTGCTGCACCGGCCCCAGAGCGGCAGCGACCTGCGCGCCGCCCTGTGCCCGGAGAAGGCCGCCCCCGCCGCGCCGAAGAAGTGGGACCCGCGCATCTACGGCATCGGCGCCCAGATCCTGCGCCAGCTCGGCGTGCGCAAGATGAAGCTGCTCTCCAGCCCGCGCCGCATGCCCTCCATGACCGGTTTCGACCTCGAAGTCACCGGTTTCGTCACCGACCCTGAAAGCCTCTAAGACCATGGCCCGCTACGACAACATCCCCGAATACGACATCAACCTCAACGGCGCCGGTCTCAAGGTCGGCATCGTCATGGCCCGCTTCACCCTCGATGTCTGCGAAGGCCTGCTTTCCGCCTGCACCGCCGAGCTGCAGCGCCTGGGCGTGGCCGCTGGGGACATCACCATCGCCACCGTGCCCGGCGCCCTGGAAATCCCCCTGGTGCTGCAGCAGATGGCCCAGACCGGCCGCTACAACGCCCTGGTGGCCCTGGGCGCGGTGATCCGCGGCGAGACCTACCACTTCGAGGTGGTGTCCAACGATTCCTGCCGCGGCGTGCTGGAAGTACAGCTGGAAACCGGCATCCCCATCGCCAACGGCATCCTCACCACCGAGAATGACGACCAGGCCCTGGTCCGCATGCAGGTCAAGGGCGCCGACTGCGCCCAGGCCGCGGTGGAAATGGCCAACCTGCTGAAGGCCATCAGCCACTAGGCGCCAGCCCGAATCAGCTGAATTGGCCCGATCCGCCCGGAGGAAACGCAGAGAAGTGAAGTTGTCGGCTCTGGGATTTTCTCTGAAATTTCTGTGTCCTCTGTGGCAAGTAAAAGGTGTTCCCCATGAGTACTGAACAAAAACCCGCTTCCCAAGCAACTTCCCAACCCCGCACCCCCAAGGCCGGCAACAAGTCGCCGCGCCGCCGGGCCCGGGAATTCGCCCTCCAGGGCCTGTACCAGTGGCGCATCGGCGGCCAGGACGAGGCCGCTATCGAGGCCAACCTGGCCGAGGTGGCCGGTTTCGAGAAGGCCGACCGGGAATTCTTCGTCGGCCTGCTGCGCGGCGTCCTGGCCCAGCGTGAAGCCCTGGAAGCCAAGCTCCAGCCCCTGCTCGACCGGCCCTTCGCCGAGCTCTCCCCGATCGAGTCCTGCATCCTGCTCGAGGGCGCCCTGGAACTGATGCACTACCCGGAGACCCCCTACCGGGTGATCATCAACGAGGCCATCGAACTGGCCAAGGGTTTCGGTGGCACCGACGGCCACAAGTACGTCAATGGCGTGCTCGACAAACTGGCTGCCAGCCTGCGCCCGGCCGAAGTGGAAGCCAAGCGCCGCCAGCAGGGCCGCTGAGCCGCCGTCTCCAGGGTTTCACTTTCCCACGCAAAGGCGCGGAGGTTGCGGCACCAGGCCCCATGGCCGGCCGCGCCCTCCGCGCCTTTGCATTGCGCCACCGGATTGCCCCATGCCCGCCACCCCTACTGAATTCGAACTGATCGACCGTTACTTCGCCGGCCCCACCCCGGGGGCGGTGCTCGGCCCCGGGGACGACTGCGCCCTGCTCGCCCCCACGCCCGGCATGGAACTGGCTGTCACCACCGACATGCTGGTGGCCGGGACCCATTTCTTCGCCGATACCGAACCCGAAGCCCTGGGCTGGAAGACCCTGGCGGTTAACTTCTCCGACCTCGCCGCCATGGGCGCCAAGCCGCGCTGGGTATTGCTCGCCGGCAGCCTGCCGGAGGCCGACCCGGACTGGCTGGCGGCTTTCGCCAAGGGCTTCTTCGCCCTGGCCAAGCGCTACGGCGTGGACGTGGTCGGCGGCGACACCACCCGGGGGCCCCTCAACCTGTGCGTCACCGCCATGGGCGAAGTGGCTCCCGGCACCGCCCTGCGCCGGGACGGCGCCAAGGCCGGGGACGACCTGTGGGTTTCCGGCCAGCCGGGCCTGGCGGCCCTGGGCCTGGCCCAGCTGCAGCGCCAGTTGCCCCTGCCCACCGCCCTCAGCCAACGCTGCCTCGCCGCCCTGCACCGCCCCCAGCCCCGCATCGCCCTGGGACTGGCCCTGGTGGCCCGGGGCCTGGCCTCGTCCGCCATCGATATTTCCGACGGCCTGCTGGCCGACATCGGCCACATCGGCGAGCGTTCCCATGTGGCCCTGGGCGTCCAGCTCGGCCAGCTGCCCCTGCTGCCCAAGGGCGTGGACCCGGTGCTGGCCCAGCGCTGCCAGCTGGCCGGGGGGGACGACTACGAACTGGCATTCACCGCCGCCCCGGACAAGCGGGTGCAGATCGCCGCCCTGGCCGCCGACCTGGAGCTGCCCCTGTGGCGCATCGGCCAGGTCGCCGAAGGCGCCGGGGTGACGGTGTATGATGCCGACGGCCAAGCCGTGGCCATGGATTTCAAGGGGTACGATCATTTCCGCCAAGCCTGACCTGCGTTTTCTCTTTTCCCATCCTGCCCACTTCGTCGCCTGTGGCCTAGGCAGCGGCCTCTCCGGCTTCGCCCCGGGTACCGCCGGCACCCTCTTTTCCTGGGCTACCTATGGACTGATCCGCCCCAGCTTCGACGAGCTGGGCTTCCTGATTTTCCTGCTGGTGTGTTTCGTCGGCGGCGTCCTGGCCTGCCACCGCACCGGACGGGACCTGGGGGTGGTGGACCATGGCTCCATTGTCTGGGACGAGATCGTGCCCTTCTGGCTGGTGTTGTTCTTCTGCCCCACGGCCCCCTACGGCTGGCTGTGGCAGACGGCAGCCTTTTTCCTCTTCCGCTTCTACGACATCGTCAAACCCTATCCGGCCAATTACTTCGACGAGCGGGTGAAAAACGGCTTCGGCGTCATGATGGACGACGTCTTCGCCGCCCTGTACACCATCCTTACCTTGGCCGTACTGCGCTTCGCTCTGGGAAGCCTGCTGTGAGCCATCCTGCCCAGGCGGAACTGGAAGCCCTGGCGGCCCGGGTAGGAAAGGCCCTGCTGGAGCGGGGCGAACGGCTTGCCACGGCGGAATCGTGCACCGGCGGCTGGATCAGCCAGTGTCTTACCGCCATTCCCGGCAGTTCCGACTGGTTCGACCGGGGCTTCGTCACCTACAGCAACGAGGCCAAGGAGGAGATGCTGGGGGTCCCCCTGGATGTTCTGCAAACCCAGGGGGCGGTCTCTGAGGCCACGGTAGCCGCCATGGCCCAGGGCGCCCTGGCCAAAAGCCGCGCCCAATGGACCTTGGCGGTGAGCGGCATTGCCGGCCCCGCCGGCGGCAGCCCGGCGAAACCGGTAGGCACGGTGTGCTTCGCCTGGGCTGGCCCGGATGGCTTGCTCGAGGTAAGCACCCGCCATTTCCCGGGGGACCGGGAAGGCGTACGGGCCGACACTGTCCAAGAGGCCCTGGCCGGACTCCTCGCTCTTCTCGACCGCCTGCAGCAGGCGCCAGCACTGGCCTGAACGGCGGGTCGCCATCGACCCTGACCTGGCGTAGCATGGGAGCGAACTTTTCCCCCATGAGGAGTTGCGTCATGAAAGGTCACGCCGAAGTCATCGATCTCCTGAACCAGCTGCTGGCCGGCGAACTCATGGCCCGGGACCAGTATTTCATCCATGCCCGGATGTACGAGAACTGGGGCTTGACCAAGCTCTTCGCACGGGTCTGGCACGAGATGGCCGACGAGACTGAACACGCCGACTGGCTGATCAGGCGCATCCTGTTCCTCGAGGGCACCCCGGCCATGACCCCGGCCATGACCCCGGCCACGCCCCTGAAAATCGGCAAGAAGGTGCCGGAGATGCTGAAGAGCGATCTGGCGGTCGAATACTCGGTGGTGAAGGCGCTGAAGCAGGCCATCGCCCGCTGCGAGGCCCTGGGGGACTACGTCACCCGGGAAATGCTGGAAAAGATGCTGGACGATACGGAAGAGGACCACGCCCACTGGCTGGAACAGCAACTGGGCCTGATCGACATGCTCGGCCTGGAAAATTACCTGCAGGCCCAGCTCGGCACCAGCCCTGCCGCCAGCTGACCGGACTGTTCCCTAGCTCGCGGCAGACTGCCCCTGGTCCCCGGCGACCGATGGCACCGGGGCTTCCCGCAAGTACTGACCGACGCCGACAAAATAGGACAGGCGGCCGTTGGCATCGCGCATGGGGGCGATGGACTGGAGGCTGACAAAGGCCGAGCCGTCCTGGCGCCGTTCGATGGCCTCGCCGCGCCACGCCTCGCCGGACTGCAGGGTCCGCCAGCAGTCGCCATCAGCCCGCAACAGGTCCGGCACCTGGCCCAGGCGCTCCTCCAGGAGATAGCCGGTGATATCGCTGTAGGCCTGGTTGCAGTAGTCCAGTCGCCCCTCGGCATCGGCAATGAACACCGCGGTCGGCGTCTGCTCCACCGCCAGGGAAAGCTTGTCCAGTTCCAACTCGGCCTGCTTGCGCTCATGCACGTCGCGGAAGGTGCCGGACAGGGCCAGGGCCTTGCCCTCCCCATCCCGCCGCACCACCTGCCCCTCCCCCCGGAACCAGCGCCAATGGCCTTGCCGGGTGCGCATCCGGTACTCGCAACGGAAGCGGGAGCTGCGGCCGTCACGGCAATCGAGCAGGGCCTGCATTACCCGGGTCCGGTCCTCCTCATGCAGGTGTGCCTCCCACTCGGCCAGGCCCAGATGGTGCTCCTCCAGGCCATAGTTGCCGTCGTCGGGTACGGCCATGACGAAATTCAGGCTGGACTGGCCCACGCTCCAGTCCCACACCCCCACCTCCGACGCCCCCAGCGCCCGGCGCAAACGCTCCTCGCTGGCGACCAAGCGCTCCGCCGCCTGGTGCAGGCGGGTCACATCCCGGGTAATGCCGTCCAGGCGCACGACCCGCCCCTCGCCATCGAGGGCGGCATGGGACTGGACATGCATCCAGCGGACAGCCCCTTCCTTGTCGATGACCCGGAACTCATGTTCCACCCCCTCCCCCAGGAACTGGCGCTCGAAGGCAGCCAGGGCCGCCGCCCGGTCATCCGGATGCAGCTGCTGCACCCAGAGTTCCGGGTGGGTGCAGAAGTCTGCCGCCGGCCGGCCAAAGAGGCGGGTCATGGCGCCGCTCATGAAGGTGAATTGGCGGCTGACTGGGTCCAGGGTCCAGATGACATCGTCCAGGGAATCGAGTACCTGCTCCAGACGTGCCGCCATCAGGGAACGGTCCCGTTCCGCCACCCGGCGCTGGCGACTGGCGGCGGCCAGGGCCAGAAGGGTGGTGGTCACCGCCGCCATGAACACCTGCAACTCCACCAGCAGCAGGTCCGGCCCATGGCCAGCAAAGGGCCCCCGCCCCGCCGCCACGAACAGGCTGGCCAGGGCCGCAGGAATCAGGGCCGCCGCCGATACCGCCCGCAGTTGCAGGCGCAGGCCGATCCAGATCACCATCAGCAGCAGCGCCAGTCCGCCGTAGGCGACCTCGGCGGCGGAATCGGCGGCAAACAGCCAGAGGCTGGCCAGGGTAAGACCGATCAGGGCCAGCAGGGCTTCCCAGCGATAGCCGGGGCGTGGGCGCAAGACCAGGGGCTGCAGCCAGACCAGGAGCAGGGGGGCGAGAATTTCGGCCCCCACCATGTCCCCCACCCACCAGCCGCGCCAGGCGCCCCCCAGTTCCTGCACGGTGCCGTGGCCGGAGAAATAGAGGGCCGCCACGCCGGTCACGGCGCTCAGGGCCGCGCCCGGAGCCGGGGCGACGAAACAGAGGCTGATCACGTCCCGCGGCCGGGACAAGGTGGTATCGAAATCCGCCAGCCGGCGCAGAATGAACACCGACATCAGGGCGGAAAGGGCGTTGCCCGCTCCCATGACCAGGCCAACCCAGAGGGGAAAGCCGCTGATCAGGGCACTGGCCAGGGTGGCCAGCAGCACGGCGGGCCAGAGAATGGATCTGCCCAGCACCAAGGCCGCCAGCGCTAGGCCGGTGGGCGGCCAGAAGGGGGCGGAAATGCCCAGGGCCTCGGTTTCCACGGCCAGGGTCAGCTGGGCCACCGCCAGATAGGCGAGGAAGGTGAGCAGCAGGCGTGCTGGCAGGGGCAGGCGACCGAAGGCTGAGGCGGGAGGAAACGGCATGGCTGGGCTTAGGTTTTCGACATAATCCGTGGGCATTCCGGGCGTAAAGTAACCCAGCCCCCCGGGCGGAGCAATAAGGTAGGACAAATATCCTCGGCCGAGGGGTTTATGCCATAATCAGGCGCTTGTTTTAGGGGAATCATTCATGGAAGAAAACAAGGCTAAGGCGCTCACCGCCGCGCTGGCACAGATCGAAAAGCAGTTCGGCAAGGGCGCCATCATGAAGATGGGCGAAACCGAGGTGGACAAGGGCGTGGATGTGGTTTCCACCGGTTCCCTTGGCCTGGATGTGGCCCTCGGCGTGGGCGGCCTGCCCCGGGGCCGGGTGGTGGAAATCTACGGTCCGGAATCCTCGGGTAAAACCACCCTGACCCTCCAGGTCGTGGCCGAAATGCAGAAAATGGGTGGCGTCGCCGCCTTTATCGATGCCGAGCATGCCCTGGATCCCCAATACGCCCAGAAGCTCGGCGTCAATATCGGCGACCTGCTCATTTCCCAGCCGGACAACGGCGAACAGGCCCTGGAAATCGCCGACATGCTGGTGCGCTCCGGCGGCGTCGATGTGATCATCGTGGACTCCGTCGCAGCCCTCACCCCCAAGGCCGAAATCGAAGGCGAAATGGGCGACTCCATGATGGGTCTGCACGCCCGCCTGATGAGCCAGGCCCTGCGCAAGCTCACCGCCAACATCAAGAAGACCAACACCCTGGTGATCTTCATCAACCAGATCCGCATGAAGATCGGCGTCATGTTCGGCTCCCCGGAAACCACCACCGGCGGCAATGCCCTCAAGTTCTACGCCTCCGTGCGCCTGGATATCCGCCGTATCGGCGGCATCAAGAAGGGTGACGAGGTGATCGGCAACGAAACCCGCGTCAAGGTGGTGAAGAACAAGGTTTCCCCTCCGTTCAAGGAAGCGATTTTCGACATCCTCTACGGCGAGGGCATCTCCCGGGAAGGCGAAATCATCGAACTGGGCGTGGCCAACAAGATCGTGGACAAGGCCGGCGCCTGGTATTCCTACCAGGGCGAGAAAATCGGCCAGGGCAAGGACAACACCCGGGAATTCCTCAAGGCCAACCCGGCCATGGCCCAGGAAATCGAGGCCAAGATTCGCACTGCCCTGGGTGTGGGCGGTGCAGCTCCGGCGGTGGCCGCCGCTGCCGAATAATGAGCAGCGAGCTGCGCGGGCGGGCCATGGCCCTGCTCGCGCGCCGGGAGCATAGCCGGGCGGAATTGAAGCGCAAGCTGGCCGCCCGGGCCGAAAGTGAAGAGGAGCTGGAGCGCCTGCTGGACGACCTGACCAGCCGCCGCCTGCTCTCCGACGACCGTTATGCCAGCCAGCGGGCCACCCTGCGCGGCGCCAGTTACGGCAACGCCAAGCTGGCCCACGAACTGCGCCATCAGGGCATCGATGGCGAGACCATCAGCGCCGCCCTGGCCCAGGCCGGGGACGAACTGGAACGCGCCCGGGCCGTATGGCAGAAGAAGTTCGGCAGCCCGGCCGCCGACGCGGCGGAATGGGCCAAACAGGCCCGCTTTCTCGCCAGCCGGGGCTTTTCCTCCGAGACCATCCGCCGGGTGCTGCAAGGCTCCCGGGAACACGACTGAACCACCGAATCCTGTACGCCATGTCCGATATCAGCAGCCGACTTACCGCCAGCAACCTGAAAAAGCGCTATAAATCGCGCACCGTGGTGCATGACGTCTCCTTCGAGGTCGGCAGCGGCGAGGTCGTGGGCCTGCTGGGGCCCAACGGCGCCGGCAAGACCACCTGCTTCTACATGATCGTCGGCCTGGTGGCCGCCGACGGCGGCGGCATCTGGCTGGATGACCAGGATGTCACCCACTACCCGATCCACAAGCGGGCCCGTCTCGGCATTTCCTACCTGCCCCAGGAAGCCTCGGTGTTCCGCAAGCTCAACGTGGAAGAGAACATCCGCGCCGTGCTGGAATTGCAGAAGGTGCCGCAGCACGAGATCCAGCTACGCCTGGAAGAGCTGCTGGAAGAGCTGCATATCACCCACATCCGCCACTCCAGCGCCGCCGCCCTGTCCGGTGGCGAGCGGCGACGGGTGGAAATCGCCCGGGCCCTGGCCACCTCGCCCCGCTTCATCCTGCTCGACGAACCCTTCGCCGGCGTGGACCCCATCGCCGTCCTGGAGATCCAGAAGATCATCCGCTTCCTCAAGGAACGCAATATTGGCGTCCTCATCACCGACCACAACGTCCGGGAAACCCTGGGCATCTGCGACCACGCCTACATCATCAACGAGGGGCGGGTGCTGGCCGCTGGTCGGCCTGATGAGATCGTTTATAATGAAAACGTCAGAAAAGTGTATCTGGGCGAGAACTTCCGCCTGTAAACGACGCCATCCGGTCGCCCCAAACCTCTCGCTGCAGACGCCCCCGCCGTCTGGCCGCTCCGGCCCATGAAACCAAGCCTACAACTCAAGCTTTCGCAGCACCTGGCCCTGACGCCGCAGCTTCAGCAGTCGATCCGTCTGCTGCAGTTGTCGACCATCGAGCTGGAACAGGAGCTGGAAAAGTACCTGCAGGAGAACCCCCTCCTGGAGCGGGAGGATGACGGCCACGAGGGCAGCCACAACCTTCCCGAGAGCAGCGCCGAAGCGCCGGCCGCGGAAGCCGGGCCTGGCAGCGACAGCGAACATAACGGCGAGGAGCCGGGAGAACGGGATTCCACGCCGGAGGCTGACCGCGGCGGCGAGGGTGAAGGTGAGGACTGGTTCGCCGAGGGCAACTACCCCTCTGCCCCCCGGGATGACGACGAAGATTCGGACTTCCAGGAAGTCCAGGCCGCCACCACCTCCCTGCGCGACCACCTGACCTGGCAACTGGGCCTGATGCAACTCTCGGACCGGGACCGCAGCCTGGTGCGCTTCCTCATCGAGGCCCTGGACGAGGACGGCTACCTGACCCAGCCCCTGGAAGAGCTGCTGGAATCCCTGCCGGAAGAGCTGGAGATCGAACTGGATGACCTGCAGATTGCCTTGAAGCATCTGCAGCACCTGGACCCGACCGGGGTCGGCGCCCGCAGCCCCCAGGAATGCCTGGCCCTGCAGCTCGAAGCCCTGCCCGCCGACGCCATCCGCGACCAGGCCCTGAAGCTGGTACGCAATGGCCTGGAGCTCCTGGCCGGGCGGGACTTCGCCAAGCTGAAGAAGCTGCTCGCCTGTGACGACGAGTGCCTGCGCGCCGTCACCACCCTGGTGAAGAGCCTCAATCCCCGGCCCGGGGCCCAATACGCCCCCCTGGATGCGCGCTATATCACCCCGGACGTGGTGGTGAAGAAGATCCGCAACCAGTGGACCGCCAGCATCAACTCGGACGCCTACCCGCGCCTGCGCATCAACCGCCTGTATGCGGAAATCCTGTCCAAGCAGCGGGGCTCCACCCTGTCCGGGCAGCTGCAGGAAGCCCGCTGGCTGATCAAGAACGTGCAGCAGCGCTTCGACACCATCCTGCGCGTCTCCCAGGCCATTCTCGACCGCCAGCGCCAGTTCTTCGAACACGGCGAAGTGGCCATGCGCCCCCTGGTGCTGCGGGAAATCGCCGAAACCCTGGGTCTGCACGAATCCACCGTGTCCCGGGTGACCACCCAGAAGTACATGGCCACCCCCCGGGGCATTTTTGAACTCAAGTATTTCTTCGGCAGCCACGTGGCCACGGAAACCGGCGGCGCCTGCTCGGCCACCGCCATCCGGGCCCTGATCAAGCAGCTGGTGAGCGCCGAAGACGCAAAGAAACCACTCTCGGATAGTCAAATATCTGAAATTCTTGGCCAACAAGGCATTGTCGTAGCGCGTCGAACGATTGCAAAATACAGAGAAGCGCTCAACATTCCGCCGGCTAATCTCCGCAAGTCAATTTAACAAAAGGAGCCCATCATGAACCTGCACATCACCGGCCACCATCTGGACGTCACCCCGGCGATTCGCGACTACGTCACCGAGAAGCTGGAACGGGTGACCCGTCACTTCGACAGCGTGATCGACGTCAACGTCATTCTGACCGTGGAAAAGCTGAAGCAAAAAGCTGAAGTCACGGTGCACGTGCCCGGCAAGGATCTGCACGTGGATGCCGAGGACACCGACCTGTACGCCGCCATCGACTCCCTGATCGACAAGCTGGATCGTCTGGTGCAGAAGCACAAGCAAAAGGCTCAGGATCACAGCCGTGACACCATTCAGGATCACATTGAAGAATAAGCTATAACGCCCAGCCAAAAGCTGGACAAAAGTAATAGCTGGCGGGGTCATTTTCCGATATGATCCCGCCACTTTTTGCCTCCTGGCAGCGCATTTTCGCCCTGTCTCCGAACGATCTGAAGGTTCTTACCGGCCCCCTTCCGTTCCCTTCCCGCCTCCTGGGAAAGGTCTTCGCCCCATGGATCTGATCGCCAAACTTCTTCCCCCCGCCCATATCCTGCTCAACCTGGAAGCCAGCAGCAAGAAACGCGCTTTCGAGCAGGCCGGACTGCTGTTCGAGAACAACCTGGGCATCGCCCGGGCCACCGTCTTCGACAGCCTGTTCGCCCGGGAGAAACTCGGCTCCACCGGCCTGGGCCAGGGCGTCGCCATTCCCCACGGCCGGATCAAGGGTCTCAAGGAAGCCGCCGGCGCCTTCATGCGCCTGGCCACCCCGGTGCCTTTCGATTCCCCGGACGGCAAGCCCGTGGCCCTGATGTTCGTCCTGCTGGTCCCGGAACAGGCCACCGAACAGCACCTGCAAATTCTCTCCGAACTAGCCCAGCGCTTTTCCGACCGGGCCTTCCGTGAAGCCCTGGCCGATTGCCCGGACACGGACTCGGCCCACCGCCTGTTCATCGATTGGGGCAGCCATGCGACAGATCAGCATCGTTCAGCTGTTTGAGGATCACCAGGAAAAGCTGGCACTCAACTGGATCGCCGCCCAGGGCGCCGACCGCTGCATTGAAATTCAGGAACGGGGAAATTACGGTGCCGACGTGGTCGGCCACCTCAACCTGATCCACCCGGAACGCCTGCAGGTCATCGGCGAAGCCGAACATGCCTGGCTCAGCCGCGCCAATCCGGAGCGCCTCAAGGCGCAGATGAACGACATTTTCGCCGCCCAGCCGCCGGCTGTGATCATCGCCGACGGCCTGGCCGTCATTCCCGCCATCCAGGAAGGCTGCGAAGCCACCGGCACCCCCCTGCTCACCACCCGCAAGGCCTGCTCGGCAGTCATCGACCTGCTGCGCATCTACCTGTCCCGCCGCCTGGCGGACACGGTGGCGGTCCACGGCGTCTTCATGGACGTCCTCGGCATGGGCGTGCTGATCACCGGTGATTCCGGTGTCGGCAAGTCCGAGCTAGCCCTGGAACTCATTTCCCGGGGCCACGGCCTGGTCGCCGACGACGTGGTGGAACTGGCCCGCATCGCCCCCACCACCATCGAAGGCCGCTGCCCCGGCATGCTGCGGGACTACCTGGAAGTGCGGGGCCTGGGCCTGCTCAACATCCGCACCATCTTCGGCGAAACCGCCTCGCGGCGGAAAATGAAGTTGAAGCTCATCGTCCACCTGCAAAAGCCCGTGGCCGGCGTGGACGCGCCGCGCCTGCCCCTGGACGCCCAGACCCAGGAGATCCTTGGCGTCGCCGTGCGCAAGGTGGTCATTCCCGTGGCCGCCGGGCGCAACCTGGCAGTGCTGCTGGAAGCGGCGGTGCGCAATACCATCCTGCAACTGCGGGGCATCGACAACATGCAGGAATTTATTGGCCGCCAGCAGCAGGCCCTGCTTGACGACGAGACTTGACCAAAGCATATTTCAACTTCCTGGCAGCACCATGGGTGCCGCTCCGGGTCCTTGAACGCAGCACCGTCACTTCACCTGCCCCACCCGCACGGAGGTTTATATGATGAAAAAAGCTCTGATCGCCGTCATCGCCCTGGCCTTTTCCGCTGGCAGCGCCCTGGCCGCCGACACCGCCAAGAAGCCCACCGCCCAACAGGAACGCATGAAGTCCTGTAACAAGGAGGCTGGCGACAAGGGCCTCAAGAAGGACGAGCGCAAGGCTTTCATGAAGTCCTGCCTCTCCGGCAAGCCGGCCGAGGCCGCTGAAGCCGCAGCCCCCAACGCCGACTGCCAGGCCAAGGCCAGCGAGAAGAAGCTGGCCGGGGCTGCCAAGAGCAGCTTCATGAAGAAGTGCGAAGCCGACGCCAAGGCCGCCAACTAAGACCTGAGGGCCGCCGCCGCGGCCCCAGCAAAAAGGCCAGCCCTTCTCCGGCTGGCCTTTTTTGTCGACACGCTCCGGAACGCTAAAGCGCTGTCGGCGGCCGGCCTCTTCGTCTACCAAAACAAACGGCCGGCAGGCTTGCGCCTCCGGCCGTTGGCTGTGTCCCAAAGATCGGGCGGTTACAGATATTCAAACTCGGCCACTTCGACTGCGCTACCGCTGGCAACGGAATGGCCGAAGGCGATAATGCCCTTCTTGCGCAGCACCATTTCATCGCCATGCAGGAAAACTTCGGCCTCGCCCTCAATGCCGACAAAAGTGCCATTGGTACTCATGTCGATCAGCACATACTTGTTACGGCGCAGTTCGATGCGGGCATGGTAGCGGGATGCCTTGCGGTCTTCGATGACCATGTCGGCATCGCCGCCCCGCCCCATATTCAGGGTGCTGGCCGAGCTATCCAGGAGGAAGGCCTTACCCCGGTGACGCACGCACAGGCGCACGCCGCTGGGCAGGGGGACGGTACCGTCCTCGGCGACGGGGGCCTCCATGGCCAGTTCGCTCGTCTCCTGCCAGACCACCTCGACAATCTGCATTTCCTCGGTCGAGCCCTGGACCGGCAGGCGGTCGAGGTCCCGAGTGGAGTGGCGCAGCGTCGGCGCCAGGTGTTCCGCGGTAAGGCCGTTGGTAACGATCTGGCTGGCCTTGGCCAAGCCCACCATGCGTGCTGCCGTCGTCACCGCTTCGCCGGAAAGGTCATTGGCAGCTTCAACCACCGGACCGAAATGAAAGCCGATACGAATGGCCAGCTTTACCCCGGATACCGGCGGCAGATCCAGCACCCGCTCCTGCATATCGATAGCCGCATGGCAGGCGGAATCGGCATCGGGAAAGGCCAGCATCAGCTCATCGCCGACGGTCTTGATAATGCGCCCCTGGTGGGCGTCTACAGAACGCTCCATGCGCTTGATGCAACGCTCCACGGCGTGCTGTGCTTCAGCAGCGCCAAGCTTTTCATACAGGCGGGTGCTACCTGAAATATCAGCAAATAACACCGCAAGTTGGATTTCAGGACTATTCATGGCTTCTCTCGACGCTTTCCACCTCTACCGAGGCATCCCCCCACACCGCGAAAAATTTTGTCATTGTAATTAGTTATGTCCATGTCAATTGCTGGCAAGGATGATAGCAAAGCCCCCCCTAGCCGGCTACCACGGGCAGGGGAAAATCCTCGCCATCACTGGCCGGCAGAGCAGGCATCAGGGGTGGCAGTTCCACCGGATCGAACACCGTGTCGCCCCCCTCGTCCAGACCAGCGGGCACCACCCCGGCCGTCAGACCCTTGAAATCAAACAGCTTGGTATCCGCCAGGTGGGAGGGCACGACATTCTGAAGAGCATGGAAAACGGCCTCGGTGCGCCCCGGGTAGCGCCGATCCCAGTCGTGCATCATTTCCTTCACCTTCTGGCGCTGCAGGTTGTCCTGGGAGCCGCACAGGTTGCACGGGATAATCGGAAACTCCATGCCCCGGGCAAAACGGGCAATGTCTTCCTCGGCGCAATAGGCCAGGGGCCGGATCACCACGTGGGCGCCGTCGTCGGTGGTGAGCTTGGGCGGCATGGCCTTGAGCTTGCCACCGAAGAGCAGGTTGAGGAACAGGGTGTGCACCATGTCGTCCCGGTGATGGCCCAGGGCGATCTTGTTCGCCCCCAGTTCCTTGGCGGTACGGTAGATGATGCCGCGGCGCAGGCGGGAGCAAAGGGAACAGGTGGTCTTGCCCTCCGGGATCTTCTCCTTCACCACCGAGTAGGTGTCCGCCTCGATGATGCGGTACTCGACGCCGATGGACTCGAAGTAGGCCGGCAGGATATCCGCCGGGAACCCGGGCTGTTTCTGGTCCAGGTTCATGGCGATGATGCGGAAATCAATCGGTGCCTTCTGCCGCAAGGCCAGGAGGACGGAGAGCAGAGAGTAGGAATCCTTGCCGCCGGAGACGCAGACCAGCACCGTGTCGCCGTGCTCGATCATGTTGTAGTCGCCGATGGCCTTGCCGGTCTGGCTCTCCAGCTTCTTTTTCAGGCGGAGCAGGGTATTCGAAAGTTCCACGTCAAAATCCAGTCACTGTTACAGATTTACAGATGGGCGGTACGGCCACCGTCCACGTTGATGACCTGGCCGGTGACGTAGGGCGCACCGGCCAGGAGAAAATGAACAGCGCCGGCGATGTCCTCCGGCGCACCCTCGCGCTTGAGCAGGGTATCGGCAACGATGGCCTGGCGCGCCGCCGGGTCGAAGCCCTTGCCTTCCGGCCACAGGATGGGTCCGGGGGCTACTGCATTGACCCGCACCTCGGGCGCCAGTTCGGCGGCCAGGGCCCGGGTCAGGGTGAGCAAGGCCCCTTTTGCGGCGCAATACAGGGGATAGCCTGGCAGGGGGCGCTCGGCATGGATATCGGTAATATTCACCACCGCTCCCCGCACCGCCCGCAGGTGGGGCGCCGCCGCCTGGGTCAGGAACAGGGGGGCCTTGAAGTTGCTGCCCACCAGATCGTCCCAGGCCGCCTCGTCGATGCCGCCGACGGGGGTCGGATAGAAGCTGGAGGCATTATTCACCAGGCCGTCGAGACGACCGAAGCGCTCCAGGACCGCCGTCACCAGTCCGGGCAGTGCGGCGGTGAGCAACAGGTCAGCCTGGAGGCACGCCACCGAATCGGGCCGCAATGCTTCCAGTTCGGCCGCCAGGGCCTGGGCTTCGGCGGCGGCGGCACGGTAGTGCAGCACCACCTTGGCACCGGCACCGTGCAGGCGACGGGCAATGGCGGCGCCGACGCGCTTGGCGCCACCGGTCACCAGCACCACCCGGCCTGCCAGGTTTTGCTCCGCCCCTCCGCTCGCTTCGAATTCAGCCATCCGTCACCATCCCTGTCACCACCCTTCCACCGGTTTGCGAATTTTAACGGATTGCCGCATGATCCGACCCTCTTTGCGAGGGACTTTCCGCCCCGCCAGCGAATCTCCCCAGCCCCTCTTTTCCCCCTCTCTCACTCTCCGCGCCATGCCCCTGCCCGCCCCCTCCCCCGACGCCCTGGCTCACAGCCAGCGCCTGGCCGCCACCATCGCCGGCGAAATCGCCGCTGCCGGCGGCTGGATCAGTTTTTCCCGGTATATGGAACTGGCCCTCTACGCCCCCGGCCTGGGCTACTACGCCGCTGGGGCGCGCAAGTTCGGTGCCGAAGGGGACTTCATCACCGCTCCGGAAATATCTCCCCTTTTCGCCCGTGCCCTGGCCCGTCAGGCGGTCCAGGTGATGCGCCTCTCCGCCCCGGCGATCATCGAGGCCGGGGCCGGTAGCGGCCGCCTGGCAGCGGACCTGTTGCTGGCCCTGGAAGACCTGGGTGCCCTGCCCGAAACCTACAGCATCCTGGAGGTGTCGCCGGACCTGAAGCAGCGCCAGGCCGAGACCCTGGCCCGCCTGGTGCCTCACCTGGCGCCCCGGGTCCGCTGGCTGGAACACCTGCCTGAACATTTCGACGGCCTGGTGCTGGGTAACGAGGTGCTCGATGCCATGCCGGTGCACATCGTGGCCTGGAGCCCGGCCGGAATCGCCGAACGGGGCGTCGACCTGGAAGAAGAACAGTTTGCCTGGGCCGAGCGGCCGGCCACCGGCCGCCTCCAGGAACGGGCCGCCGCCCTGGCCGCCGAATGCTCCCTGCCCGATGGCTACAGCAGCGAAATCGGCCTGGCCGCCGCGGCCTGGACCGCCGCCTGGGGCCCCATACTCGGACGAGGCGCCCTGATCCTGCTGGACTACGGTTTTCCGCGGCAGGAGTTCTACCATCCCCAGCGCGGCGAAGGCACCCTCATGTGCCACTACCGCCACCACTCCCACCCGGACCCCTTCCACCTGCTGGGCCTGACCGACATCACCGCCCACGTGGATTTCACCGCCATCGCCGAAGCCGGCTTCGACGCCGGCCTGGAAGTGCTCGGCTACACCGCCCAGGGCCAGTTCCTGATGAACTGCGGCCTGCTGGAGGAGCTCCAGCAGCTGCCTCACGGCAGCCCGGATTACTTCCGTGCTGCCGCCGCGGTGCAGAAGCTGATCCAGCCCCACGAAATGGGCGAGCTGTTCAAGGCCATCGCCCTGACCAAGGGCATCGCCGAGCCGCTCCTGGGCTTTAGCCGGGGCGATCGCAGCCATACCCTGTAAGCGCTGCCGGAGCGGCTATAGGGCATTACCTACCAGGCCTACCCGAGCCTGTCTCAAGCCTGTCATATGGCGGCAATACCGCCATGGTGTAATTCGCCGCCCCAATGCGAATTACCCAAGCCATGATGACTATGTTGCGCCCGACGCTGTGCCCAATGCTGTGCCTATTCCTCGCGGCCCTGGCGGCTGCCTGCCTGACCCTGCCCGCCCACGCCGCTGGCAAGAGCGACGGCCCGGCCCAGGACATCGTCGCTGCCGGCCAGTTGCGGCTCCAGTCCCAACGCCTGGCCAAGCTCTATCTGCAGGCTGGCCTGGGCATCCAGAGCGACATGGCCCGGACCCAGATTGGCCGGGCCGGGGCCCAGTTCGACGAGGCCCTCGGCAGCCTGGGCCGCTATAGCCGCCAGGCCAATACGGCCCGCCCCCTGGAACGCATCCAGTCCCTGTGGACCGACTATCGTGCCGCCCTGGGCGCCCCCTACAGTCCGGCGGCCCTGCAACGGGTCAATGGCCTGAGCGACGCCCTGATGCTGGCCGCCGGCAAGCTCACCCTGCTCATCGAAGAGGAATCGAGTACCGGCGTCGGCCGCCTGCTGGACCTGTCCCTGCGCCAGAACATGCTAGCCCAGCGCCTGGCCCGACTCTATCTGCTGGCCCAGGCCGGCGACCACACCCAGGGACGGCTGGTAGATATCGAGCAGGCCCGGCGGGAATTCACCACGGCCCTGGCCGAATTGGCCAATGCCAAGGAGAACACCGGCAGCATCCGGGATGCCCTGGAACTGGCGCGCATGCAGTGGATATTCTTCGACCAGGCCCTGTCCGCCAAAACCCAGGGCAACAGCAGCGACGCCGCGGCCCACGCCCGCAATGTGGCCACCACCAGCGAACGCATCCTGGAAGTACTGGAGGGTGTCAGTCGCCAGTACGCCCGCAGCTACGGCAACCTGGGTTAACGAAAAAAGGCGGCGGCCCCACTCCGGGACCTGCCGCCTTGCCTACGGTTACCCAATTGGGAATCCGGGCTTATTCCTGCAGCGCATAGAGCCGGGCGAGAAAATCCGCCGCCTCCCCGGCCGACGGTTCGCAGCGGGATGTCGCCACCAGTTCCAGGCGGGGCTCCAGGCGTGGTACGGGAGTCCAGTTGGCGTGCAGCACCTCATCGCCGTAAGCCCGGGCAAACTCGTCTTCCCGCTGGCCGGAACTCATGTCCATGATCAGTACCATTTTGCTAGCCTCCTCGAGCCTCGATTGCCCCCAGTGGGTATGGCCCTATTGGATTTAACGGACGGAAGCACTGCGGGTTGAGGCCGGAATGTGGCAATTTTGTAACGCCCTCAAGTTTTTCCTTTTTTGGCCGCTACAATAAAGGTGTAAGACGAAACTCGAATGAGGAGTCCATCATGGACATCACCGGTATTGCCAGCATGGCCACCCAGTTTTCCGACGCCAAGACCGCCGATCAAATCCAGGTGGCGGTGCTGAAGAAGGCCATGGATGCCCAGGCCCAGAGTGCACAGCAGCTGATCGAGGCGCTGCCCCAGCCGTCCAGCGTCAATCTGCCCGAGCACCTGGGAAAAAACGTGAATACGACCGCCTGATCGCTTGGCGGCAAGGCGGCAGCGGAATCCGCCGCGCAGGAAAAACGCCCCGGCTAGCCGGGGCGTTGGCGTTTACAGCCCCTGGCTGGTCAGCCAGGCGAGGATGCGGCGAGCCACCTTGCCCCAATCCTTCTCCAGCATCAGGCCGTGGCCCATGCCGGGGAAAATTTCCGCGGCTTGGCCGTAGGCCTGGCCGGTCGCCAGGACCTGGGCCTCGGGCACCAGGGTATCGAACTGGGCCCCCAGCACCAGGAGCGGCGGCCGGTGCATGCGCTGCAGTTGGGGCAGATTGAACATGGTCATGTCCCAGATCGCCCGCTGGGATTCGCGCTGCATGTAGCCGTAATAGCGCTGCAGGGTCGCCGGCGCCACGCCCTGGGCGAACAGGGCCTGCTCCAGCACATAGGCGCTGACCTGGCTGCCGCCCAGGAGGCGGTTCAGGTCCCCAAGCAGGTCCGGGCGCGAGAAGGCGAGCTGCATGGAGGCGCCGAGGAGCCCCTGGGGCGGGACCGAAGCCATCAGCACCGCCGCCGGCGCGGCAGCCTGTTCCAGGTATTTCTGCACCACGAAGCCGCCCATGGAATGGCCAATGAGTACCGGCGGCCGATCCAGTTCGGCGACGATGGCCGCCAAATCCTCCACGTAGTCGCCGATACTCCACCAATCGATATTGTCGTGGCCCCAGCTCTTGCCGTGGCCGCGCAGGGACAGGGCATGGGCGGCATAGCCCTGGTCGGCGAAGAAGGACAGGAAGTGCTCGTCCCAGCACCAGGCACCGGCAAAGGCGCCATGGACAAACAGTAGGGGCGTGGCATGACCGGCTTTTTTGGGTCGGCGGGAAATGAGTTCCAGGGACTTGGTATTGCGCGTGTCCATCAGGCCGGAACCCCCATGCCCTTCTGCACCGCCGGCCGGGCACCGACCTGGGCGAACCACCGGGCGACGGCCGGATAGGCGGCCAGATCGATGCCATGCCAATCATGGCGGGCGATCCAGGGATAGGTGGCAATGTCGGCAATGGAATAGTCGCCGGCCAGGTATTCCGCCGACTGCAATTGGCGCTCCAATACGCCGTAAAGCCGGGCCACCTCGGCGGTATAGCGCTTGATGGCGTAGGGCACCGGCTCCGGGGCGAAGCGCAGGAAGTGGTGGGCCTGGCCGGCCATGGGGCCGACCCCGCCCATCTGGAACATCAGCCACTGCAGCACCTGGTAGCGGACGGCCCCGGCGGCGGGCAGGAAGCGCCCCGTCTTTTCCGCCAGATACTGGAGAATGGCACCGGATTCGAACAGGTTCAGGGGAGCCCCTCCCGGACCATCCGGATCAGTGATGGCAGGGATCTTGTTGTTCGGGCTCACCGCCAGGAATTCCGGGGCAAACTGTTCGTTGTGAGTGATATCCACCGGCTGCACGCGGTAAAGCAGGCCGCACTCCTCGAGCATGATGGAAACCTTGCGGCCATTGGGGGTGCCCCAGGTATAAAGGGTGATCATGTCGTTCCTTGGCAAAGGGGTCTCCGTGGTTAAATCGGACAACGCAATATCCATCGAGTTTACCCCCCTCTCATGTTGAAATGGTTTCTAACCCTAAGCCTGGCAGTCCTGGTCCTCGGCCTGCTGACCGCCTCCCGGCCCGGAGAGCGGCCTGGCAGGCGGCTGCCGGGGGACTTCCGGGTGCGCTGGCGAGGACGGGAATATAGTTTCCCCCTGGCTAGTACCCTGCTGCTGTCCCTGGCCCTGACCCTCATCAGCCGGCTACTATGAGGCAACGTACTTTCGCGGAGAATTCCAGCATGCGCCCCCCTCGGCTTTTGCCCCTAATGCCCCTTCTCACCCTTCTGTGCCTCAGCCTCGGCCTGAACGCTGCCTGGGCCGGCACCCTGTACAAGCAGGTCGATCCGGAAGGGCGCATCGTCCTCGGCGATACGCCCCATCCCGGCTGGCGCACCCTGGACGTCATCCAGACCGCCGACCCGAGTCCGGCGGAAGAAGCCGCCGCCCGGCAGCGCCGAAGCGAGGCCATAGAGGAGAACGCCGCGGCGGAGCAACGCCTGGAACAGCGGCTGGGGCAACAGGACCGGGCCTACGCCGAATTACAGGCGGCCCTGGAAGGGGTGCGACAGGCGGAGGCGGCCCTGGCGGCCGGCCAGGAGCCCCTGCCGGGAGAGCGCCTGGGGACCCGTTCCGGCTTCAGCCGCCTGGTCCCGGAATATTTCCAGCGGCAACACCAGTTGGAGGCGAATCTGCAAGGGGCCCGGCAGCGCCTGGAGGCTGCCCGCCAGGCCTGGCAACAGGTCAGATAAGGGCGGCTTGCACCGCCGCGACCCGGGCCTGGTGCACCGCCTCGGGGATGCGGCTACGGTCGGCAGCGGCACGGGCGACGGCGCCGGCATCAACGCCCCGGGCCGCGGCCAAGGCAAGCCCGAGATGCTTGGGAGCGCCGTAGGGTTTGGCCTGCCAACCCTGGCGTCCGTTGAAATCGGCGGCACAGGCGGCCAGCAGTTGGGCGAAACGCTCGGGCCGACGGAAGGCGTCGGTCTTTTCCAGCAGGGTAACGATGGTGGCGGGCCGCAGTTCGCCGCTACGGTGGATTTCCCCATGGTGCCTGGCCATCAGCAGGGCAAGGTCGCGGCACTCGGCCGGCACCTTGAGACGAGCGCACACCAGCTCCCCGAGTTCGACGCTGCGGGCCTCGTGGCCGATGTGCCGGGGCAGGATATCCGCCGGCGTGGTGCCCTTGCCCAGGTCATGCAGCAGGGCGGCGAAGCGCACCGGCAAGGGCTCGCCTCGGCTCGCCGCCATGTCGATGACCAGCATGACATGCTCACCGGTATCGATTTCCGGGTGATAGTCCGGGCGCTGGGGCACCCCGAATAGCCGGTCCAGCTCCGGCAGCAGCCGGGCCAGGGCCCCGCAGTCGCGCAGCACCCGGAACAACCGGGAGGGCTTACTTTCCATCAGTCCCTTGGCGATTTCCTGCCACACCCGCTCCGGCACCAGGGCATCGACCTCGCCGTTGGCCACCATCTGACGCATCAGGGCCAGGGTTTCCGGGGCCACGGAAAAATCGCTGAAGCGGGCGGCGAAGCGGGCCAGCCGCAGGATGCGCACCGGGTCCTCGACGAACGCCGGGCCCACATGGCGCAGCACCCGGGCAGCAATGTCCGCCTGGCCGCCATAGGGGTCGATGAGGCGGCCGTCCTCGGCCTGGGCGATGGCGTTGATGGTCAGGTCGCGCCGCGCCAGGTCTTCTTCCAGGGTCACCTCGGGCGCGGCATGGAAAGCAAAGCCGGTGTAACCCGGGCCGGTCTTGCGCTCGGTGCGGGCCAGGGCGTATTCCTCGTGGGTCCTGGGATGGAGAAAGACCGGGAAGTCCTTGCCCACCGGCTTGAAGCCCCGGGCCAGCATGGCTGCTGGGGTCGCCCCCACCACCAAGTAGTCCCTGTCGTGTACCGGCAGGCCGAGCAGGCCGTCGCGGACGGCGCCGCCGACGGTATAAATTTCCATCGAAGGCATCAGCCGGCGCTAGGCTCGGCGCCGGCTTCCCATTCCTGCATGGCCGGCAGTGCCAGGAGGGTGTCACGGTACCCCCGGGCGGCCTCGGGTAAGTGCACGCCATAGGTACGGAAGCGGAAGGCTACCGGAGCGTACATGGCGTCGGCCACGGAGAAGGCGCCAAAGAGGAAGGGCCCGCCAGCGGCAAAACGCTCCCGGCAGGAGGTCCAAATTTCCGCCACCCGGGCGGCATCCTTCAGGGCATCGACCTGATGCCCCTGGCCCGAGAGGCGGGCATGGACGTCCATCCCCATGTGGGTGCGCAGGGCGGGAAAGCCGGCGTGCATTTCGGCGCTGATGGCCCGGGCCTCGGCCCGGGTAGCCCGATCCGCCGGCCACAGGGCAACCCCCTGGTCGGCAGCCAGTTCGGCCACGTATTCGCAGATGGCGAGGGAGTCCCAGACGTGCAGGTCGCCGTCAATCAAGACCGGCACCTTGCCCGAGGGCGAATGACAGGCGATCTGGGCGGGCGTGTCCGGTTGGCGCAGGCGCACCGGTACTTCCGTGAACGGCAGGCCCGCCTGCTTCAGCGCCAGCCAGGGACGCAGGGACCAGGAGGAAATGTTCTTGTCACCGATGACGAGCTTGAGCATGGGATTTCCTCCTTGGGATGGCGGGAAGCGACCAAAAGCGGTCGCGTATTTAGCGCCCGGCGTGAGCCCGCATGGCGTTGAACTTCTCCTTGGGGCTGCCCACGGCCAGGTAGGTGGGGGCAATGGCTTCCAGGGAAGTGGGATTCCAGCCGGCGGGTGCCTGGTCGCCGGTGGCGAAGACATTATCCACCTGCATGGAGCGCAGATTGTCCGGGGACATCATGGGCTTGGGCGCCAGCCACAGCAGGCCGGCCTGGAGGTAGGCCCAGCCCTCGGACAGCTTGAACAGGGAGCGGGGCTTGCCGATCACCTTGCCGGTGTACTGGATCAGTTCGCGCAGGGAGTAGATCTTGGGGCCGCACAGGTCGTAGGCCTGGCCGAAGGTGTCGCTGCGCTCGATGCTGTCGATGAAGGCCCGCGCCACGTCTTCCACATACACCGGCTGGAAGCGGGCGTCGGGGAAGCCGATGGGGAACACCGGGGCCAGCTTGAGGATCTTGGCGAAGGTGGTGAGGAAGGAGTCGCCCAGGCCGAAAATCACCGAGGGGCGGAACACGGTCACGTCCAGCTCGTTCTTGGCTGCCAGGACAATGGCTTCACCGTCGCCCTTGGAGCGCTGGTATTCGGAAGGGCCCTTGGAGTCAGCACGCAGGGCACTCATGTGCAGCAGGCGCTTGACGCCGGCCTGCTTCATGGCGGCGACGATCTTCTTCGGCAGTTCCACGTGGGCCTGGGCGAATTTCTTGCCGTAGGGCATTTCGCTGTCACCGTGCAGGATACCCACCAGGTTGATCACCACATCCTGGCCGCGCATCAGACTCACCAGAGTATCCACGTCGCTGATGTCGGCTTCCACCACATCGACGCTGGGCAGGGTCAGCAGGTGCTTGGAATGATCACGGTGCCGGGTCGGCACGGTGATGCGCACCCCTTCCCGGTTGGCCAACAGGTGGGCAATGTGCCCGCCGACAAAACCGCTACCGCCCAACAACAGAACATTCTTGATCGCCATGATTTTCTCTGGTTCGTGATCGCGTCTTTTCGACGATGTTTTGACTCGTTACAGCGCCGCCCGCGGGGCGGGGCTCCCCTCACACCCGACCCGGGCGACACCGCCAAGGTCCGGAAAAAATGGAATTTTACGGTAATTCACCGATCCGTGCCGGGTCCACGCCGCCACGGGGCGCCACCACCCCCAGCTTGGCCTTCAGGGACTGGGGCTTGCCCTCGAACAGGGCCGAATAATAGACGGCGTTGCTCATCACCTTTTTCACGTAGTCCCGGGTTTCCGAGAAGGGAATGGTCTCGGCGTATACAGCCCCTTCCAGGGGCCGCAAGCCGCGCCATTTCTGGGCCCGGCCCGGGCCGGCATTGTAGGCGGCGGAAGCCAGGACCGGGTGGTTGTCCAGGCTCTCCATGACCAGACGCAGATAGGTGGTACCGAGCAGCACATTGGTATCGGTATCGGTCACCTTGCCCGGCTGGTAGTCCTTGAGGCCGATCTTCTTCGCCACCCAGCGGGCCGTGGCCGGCATGAGCTGCATCAGGCCGGAAGCCCCCACCGTGGACTTGGCGTTGGTGACGAAGCGGGACTCCTGGCGCATCAGGCCATAGACCCAGGCATCGTCGAGTTGCTGCCCCCGGGCGGCGGGCCGCACCTGATCGCCGAAGGGCGCCATATAGCGCAGATTGTAGTCGTGCTCGTTCTTGGTGCGATCGGCAGCGGCGATGGCCCGGTCGTAGATGTCGTTGCGCCGCGCCAGGTCGGCGGCGGCCAGCAGTTCCCGGTCATCCATGCCCTTGAGACCCCAACTCCATTCCTTGGTGCCCTCGAAGCGCAGGTTGAGGCGGAACAGGGCCAGGGCCCGGCGCAGGGAAACGTTGTCCGCCACCCGGGCCATCTCCTCCCGGGTCAGGGGACGGGCCTGGGGCGGCACGCGGATGGGCCGATCCAGTTCCTCTTCGGCCAGGTTGCCGTAGAAATTGGGCTGGCCGGCGATGCGCTCGAACTGGGCATTGGCCAGGTCGCTGCGGCCACCGGCCTTGTAGGAGCGGCCCAGCCAGTAGATCCAGGTGGGCTCCTGGGCCAGGGTCGGGGCCATGGCCTCGATGGTCGATCTGACGCTGGACCAGTCCTGGGCACGCAGGGCGGCCCGGACCTTCCATGCCTGGGCTTCGTCGGGCAGACGGGCAAAGGCCTCGCCATTCACTTGCCGGTACCACTCCAGGGCCTCGGGATAATGGCGGGTGGCACCTTGCCAACCCACCTGGCCCCAGGCCCAGCCCCGTTCCGCCGGAGACAACTTGTCCTCCAGGGACTCCAGGCGCTCCTTGGCCATGGCCGGGTCGTTGCGCGCCACCCGCTGCACCGCCAGCAGGGCCATTTCCCGCTGGGTGCGGTTGGCGGCGAAGCCGGCGGGCAGCTTCAAGAGGAAGGGCAGCGGCTTGTCCACCAGCTGGTCGAACAGCTTGCGCTCCGGGCTCTGGCCGATGGGCAGATACTGGGCCGTATTCCAGGCGCCGCCGGTCTTGTTGACCTCGAACTGGCGGCGGATGCGGGCCCAGACGTCGTCGGTGCCGATCTTGCGGCCCGCCACCAGGGCGTCGAGCACCGGGCCGCAGGGCTCCGGCACGTCCAGCAGGGAGCGCCACAGGGGCAGGGCGTCATCCAGGGCCTTCGGGTCCTGCCGTGCCAGGCGGCTCTGCAGACCGTAACAGGCCAGGTCCTGATCGGCCTGGCTGATCTTGGGATACTCGGCATCGAACTCACGCCAGCGTTGTTGCTTGCCCAGGAGGCGCAGCCAGTCACCGCGCAGCTTCTCGGCCAGATAGGTCCGCTCCTGGCGGGCCAGGAAGTCCTGCACCGCCGCCTGGTTGGCCCCATTGCCGGTGTCGAGCCGGGCCCGCAGCTGGAAATATTCGACATAGGGCGCCAGCTCGTGGTCCTGCAGCTCCCCGGCGAGGCGGTCCAGCTTGACCAAGTCGCCGGCGCGGAAGGCATCCCGGGCGGCGAGGAACTGATCGTCACCGTTGGCGGCCAATACCGGCAGGGCGACCGAGAGTGAAATAGAGAAGACTCCCAGCCACCGGGCCAGGCGACGGGTACGGGAATGACGGAAACTAGGGCTGGAACTGGGGGAATTCGGGGCAGACATGGTGTGCTAAGCTGGGGAGCAATGATGGTGGCCGGCCGCCACCGCAATGACGCGCCGGATTGATTCCCTTTTCAGATCAAGCGTGAGGCGCTGCCGACAGCGGCAAAGTCACGCTGGGTTTGAAACGGGAATGACGGCAAAACAGGCTTCGAGAATAACACACCAGCCCCCTCCCTTTCCCATGAATACCAGCCCTTCCTGCCTCCCCTCCACCGCTGTCAGCGCCGCCGCAACAACAACACGGGCCGAGCTGCGCCGCCGCCTGGTGGCCGAACGCCTAGCCATGCCCTCCGAGGCCGTGGCGCTGTTCTCTGAAGCCATCTGCGGCCATTTGCTGGCCGCCTTTCCTCAACTGGCGTCCCAGGTGGTGGGCTTTTGCTGGCCGGTGAAGAACGAGCCTGACCTGCGCCCGGCCCTGACGCAATGGATGCTGAGCGGGGGCCGGGCCGCCCTGCCGGTGGTGGTGGAGGAAAACTCCCCCCTGGCCTTTCGCGCCTGGACTCCGGAAACCCGGCTGGAAGCGGACCGCTACGGCATCCCCAGCCCGGTCGAGGGCGACTGGCTGACACCCCAGGCCCTGCTGCTGCCGGTCAATGGCGTGGATGAGCGGGGCTATCGCATTGGCTATGGCGGCGGCTATTTCGACCGCACCCTGGCGGCCCTGGCGCCTCGCCCCCTGGCCATCGGCGTCGGCTTCGAGCTGGCCCGGGTGGCCGACATCAATCCTGAAGCCCACGACATGCCGCTGGATGCCCTGGTCACCGAAGCCGGGGTACGTTTCTTTTCCGCCTGACTGCCCATCCCATGCAAAAGGCCGGCCCACCCACAGGTGGTGCCGGCCTTTTGCCGACCGTTAAAGCAACGAAGGGCTAGCCGAGGAAAAGCTTGTAGACGGGATTGGCGCTCTCGTCCCAGTACAGGTAGCCCAGGCTGTCGAGGAAGCCCTGAAAGGCCTCCAGATCCGAGGGCGGTACCTGCATGCCCACCAGCACCCGTCCGTAGTCGGCACCGTGGTTGCGGTAGTGGAAGAGGCTGATGTTCCAGCCCGAACTCATCTTGTTGAGGAAATTCATCAGGGCGCCGGGACGCTCCGGGAATTCGAAGCGGTAGAGCAGTTCCCGCATGCCCTTTTCGCACACCTGGGGTGCGTGGCCGCCCACCAGATGGCGCACGTGCAGCTTGGCCATCTCGTCGTCGGTCAGATCCAGGGCGGCGTAGCCGTGCTTCTTCAGGCTTTCCACCAGCTTGGCCGACTCGGCACGGTTGGCCACCTGCACGCCTACGAAGACGTGCGCTTCGGCCGCATCGTGATAGCGGTAGTTGAACTCGGTGATATTGCGGCTGCCGATCAGGGACACGAATTTCTTGTAGGCGCCGGGCTTCTCCGGCAGGGTCACGGCCAGCACCGCCTCCCGCTGTTCGCCCACCTCGGCCCGCTCGGCAACGAAGCGCAGGCGGTCAAAATTGGTGTTGGCACCGGAAGCCACCGCCACCAGGGTCTTGTCCTTGAGCTTGTGCTGCTTGGCATACTCCTTTGCGCCGGCAATGGCCAGGGCGCCGGAAGGTTCCAGGATGGAACGGGTATCCTCGAACACATCCTTGATGGCGGCACAGATGGCGTCCGTATCCACCAGGATGATGTCGTCCAGGTACTCGCGGCAGAGATGGAAGGTTTCCTCGCCGACAAACTTCACCGCCGTACCGTCGGCAAACAGGCCTACGTTGTCCAGACGCACCCGGCGGCCGGCAGCGATGGACTGCTTCATGGCGTCGGCATCGAAAGTCTCGACGCCGATGACCTTGACCTCGGGCCGCACTGCCTTGATGTAGGCCGCCACCCCGGCAGCCAGGCCACCGCCGCCGATGGCGACGAAGACAGCGTGGATGGGCTTGGAATGCTGGCGCAGGATTTCCATGCCGATGGTGCCCTGGCCAGCGATCACGTAGGGATCGTCGAAGGGATGGACGAAGGTCAGATGCTCCGCCTTTTCCAGTTCCACGGCGTGGGCATAGGCATCGTCGAAGGACTCGCCGGCCAGCACCACCTCGCCGCCCCGGCTGGCCACGGCCTGGACCTTGATCTGGGGCGTGGTGGTGGGCATGACGATTACCGCCCGGCAGCCGATCTTGGCGGCAGACAGGGCCACGCCCTGGGCATGGTTGCCGGCAGAAGCGCAAATGACGCCGCGCTGCAACTGGGCCGGCGAAAGATGGGCGATCTTGTTGTAGGCGCCACGCAGCTTGAAGGAGAACACGGGCTGCATGTCCTCGCGCTTGAAATAGAAGCGGTTACCGAGGCGCTGCGACAGATTGGGAGCCAGTTCCAGGGGGGTTTCGACAGCGGCGTCGTAGACCTTGGCGTTGAGAATCTTGGTGAGATAGTCGTGCTGCATGGGAGGGGGCAATGCCGAGGGCGTAAAGCGCACCAGTGTACCCCCCGGGTGAGGGCAAGTCCATGAAGGCGGGGGGATTCCCGGGGAGTAGCCGCAATACCGCCGCCCCCCGGGATGGCCCCCCTGAGCCCGGATCAGAAGGACTTTCTGACGTTGATCCCGAAGGTGTGCATGGTCATGGAACCGGAGTTGTTGCTGTACTGATAGCGCAACCCCAAGGACCAGGCGCTCTTGAACTCGAAGTCGCTGCCGGCACCGAATACCAGGGCATTGCGGTCCACCCCGCTGGAGGTGATCTGGTAGACCGGACCGGAGAGGTCATCGGCATAGCTCATGCGGGCTGCCCCGGGATTCTCGAAATCGTGCTGGTACTCGGCCCGGAAGTAGGGACGGACC
>DATEZY010000077.1:0-13096 GCA_035255085.1 Azospira sp.
ATTCACTCTTGGCCACCGTGTCCGGCTCCTCCCGCCCCCTCCGTCTTGCCATCAACGGCTACGGCCGCATCGGTCGCTGCTTTCTGCGGGCCCTGTACGAACGGGGACTGGAGCAGCGCTTCCAGGTGGTGGCGATCAACGAGCCGGCCAAGGCCGACAGCATCGCCTACCTCACCCGCTTCGATTCCACCCACGGACGTTTCCCGGTACCGGTGGCGCTCGACGGCGAGACCCTGGCCATCGACGGGCGGCCCATCACCCTGACCCACGCCACGACGCCGGAGGCGGTGGATTGGCGTGGGCTGGATATCGACCTGCTGGTCGAATGCTCCGGCCACTACAGCGACCGCTCCGCCCTGGAACGCTTCATTGCCGCCGGCTGCCCCCGGGTGCTGCTCTCCCACCCGGCCAACAGCGCCCCGGACGTGGATGCCACGGTGGTCTATGGCATTAACCATGAAGCCCTGACCGGCGACGAGCACCTCGTCTCCAACGCCTCGTGCACCACCAATGCCGTGGTGCCGGTGCTGGAGCTGCTGCACCGGGAGCTGGGCCTGGACCAGGTGCTGCTCACCACCCTGCACTCGGTGATGAACGACCAGCCCCTGGCTGACGGCTACCACCACAGCGACCTGCGCCGCACCCGCTCCGCCATGCAGTCCATCATCCCTGTCTCCACGGGCCTGGCCCGGGGCGTGGAGCGGCTGCTGCCGGCCCTGGCCGGGCGGGTCCAGGCCAAGGCCATCCGCGTGCCGACCCTCAACGTCTCGGCCATCGACCTGGTGCTGACCCTGACCCAGGACGTGGCCCCGGCCCGCATCAACGCCCTGCTCACCGAAGCTGCCAATGGCCCGCTGCAGGGACTGCTGGCCTGCACCACCGACCCCCACGCCTCGGTGGACTTCAACCACGACCCCCATTCGGCCATCGTGGACACCAGCCTCACCCGGGCCTGCGGCCCCCGGCTGGTGAATCTGCTGGTGTGGTTCGACAACGAATGGGGCTTCGCCAACCGCATGCTCGATGTGGCCGAATGTTGGCAGACCCGTTGGCGGACCCGCTGACAAACTCCCCGATAGATCCCCCCAAATTCCACAAATTCAACGCTAGGAGACCCTCATGAACGTTCTGAAACTCGCCGATCTGGAGATCAAGGGCAAACGCGTCTTCATCCGCGCCGACCTCAACGTGCCCCAGGACGAGACCGGCCGCATCACCGACGACACCCGCATCCGCGCCTCCGTGCCGGCCATCCAGATGGCCCTGGAAAAGGGTGCCGCGGTCATGGTCACCTCCCACCTGGGCCGTCCCACCGAAGGCGAGATGAAGCCCGAGGACAGCCTGGCCCCCATCGCCCACCGCCTGGCCGAGCTGCTGGGCCGCAAGGTGCCGGTGATCGACAACTGGGTGGACGGCGGCTTCGAGGTGAAGCCCGGCGACGTGGTGCTGCTGGAAAACTGCCGCGTGAACAAGGGCGAGAAGAAGAACAACGACGAGCTGGCCCAGAAGATGGCCAAGCTGTGCGACGTCTATGTGAACGACGCCTTCGGTACCGCCCACCGGGCCGAAGCCACCACCCACGGTATCGCCAAGTACGCCCCCGTGGCCTGTGCCGGTCCCCTGCTGGCTGCCGAGCTGGACGCCCTGGGCCGCGCCCTGGAAAACCCCAAGCGCCCCCTGGTGGCCATCGTTGCCGGCTCCAAGGTTTCCACCAAGCTGACCATCCTGAAGTCCCTGGCAAGCAAGGTGGACCAGCTGATCGTCGGCGGCGGCATCGCCAACACCTTCATGGTGGCCGACGACCTGCCCATCGGCGAATCCCTGGCCGAGCTGGACCTGGTGGAAGAAGCCCGCAACATCATGGACATGATGGACGAGCGCGGCGCCTCCGTGCCCATCCCCGACGACGTGGTGGTGGCCAACGAACTGTCCGTGCACGCCCGCGCCAACCGGGTTGACGCCAACGACGTGCAGCCCGACGACATGATCCTGGACATCGGTCCCAAGACCTCCGCCAAGCTGGCCGGCATCATCGCCCACGCCGGCACCATCGTCTGGAACGGCCCGGTCGGCGTCTTCGAATTCGACCAGTTCGGCGGCGGCACCAAGATGCTGGCGGCGGCCATCGCCCACTCCCCGGCCTTCTCCATCGCCGGTGGCGGCGACACCCTGGCGGCCATTTCCAAGTACGGCATCGAGAAGCAGGTGGACTATATTTCCACTGGCGGCGGCGCCTTCCTGGAATTCCTCGAAGGCAAGAAGCTGCCTGCCGTGGAAGTGCTGGAGCAGCGCGCCCAGGGCTAAGCCCCCTGGCTAATGCCGCAAAAAAGGCCCGGAGATTTCCGGGCCTTTTTCATTGGGGCAAGGGGGGGAGGGGAGATCGCAGGCGAATCAGGAGCGCGCCCACTCCCGGCCGAAGGCGTACTTGAGCAGGGCTGGCGTGCCCTCGATGCCGACCTTGCGCTTGATGTTGAGGCGGTGGGTTTCCACGGTGCGCACGCTCAAGCCCAGGGCAGTGGCGATGCGCTTGTTGTTGAGGCCATCAGCGATCAGGGCCAGCACTTCCTTTTCCCGCTGGGTGAGCTGGGTGCCCTGTCCTGGGGCCGTTCCCGGCACCGGCATCACCCCGGCGGAGTAGTAGCAGCCCCCTGCCAGCACCGCGTCGATGGCGGCAAAAATCTCTTCCGATGGCGCATCCTTGAGCACATAGCCCCGGGCCCCGGCACCCATGGCTTCGGCGACGTAGCCCGGGTTGTCGTACATGGTCAGCACCACCAGCCGGGTCGGTACATTCTGCTGGCGCAGCCGGGCGATCAGTTCGATGCCGCTGCCGCCGCGCATGCCGATATCGACCAGGGCGAGTTCCGGCTGCACCGCCAGGATCAGGGTCTCGGCCGCGGCGATATCCCCCGCCTCGCCCACCACTTCCAGATGCGGCACGGATTCCAGGCATACCCGTACCCCGTCCCGCACCAGGGGGTGGTCATCGACGATCGCCACCCGGACTTTATTGGGCGTCTCGCTCATGGAAAATTCCTTAGCTAGAAATGGTATGGGGCTCTGAATGGCTGTCGGCCGGAACGAACACCCGCAGTTCGGTTCCCGCCGGGCCAGATTCTACTGCCAGGGTGCCGTGCAGGGCGGCCAGGCGCTCCCGCATGTTGCGCAAGCCGATGCCGCTGCGGGGATGCCGTTCCACCCCGGCCACGTCGAAGCCCCGGCCATCGTCCCGGATCGACAGGGACAGGCCCTGGGCATCCCAGCTGGTGGCAATGGACACCGAGGTCGCCCCGGCATGGCGCTCCACATTGGCCAGGGCTTCCTGAGCCACGCGGAACAGGGCGGTAGCCGCCGCCTCCGGCAACTCCACCCCTTCGCCGGCATGGGACACGCCCACCGCCAGGCCGGTGCTCTCGGCGAAATCCTGGCCCAGGTGATCCAGGGCCGCCGCCAGGCCCAGGTCGTCGAGCAGGGCCGGGCGCAGGGCGTGGGAAATACGGCGCACCTCCCCCAGACTCTCGTTCAGGCGCACTATGCTGCGGTCCAGCAGAGGCACGGCAGCGGCCCGGTCGTCGCCCTGGGCCAGGCGGCTGCGCGCCGATTCGACAAAGAGCTTCACCGATACCAGCATCTGGCTGACCCCATCATGCAGTTCCCGGGACAGGCGCGCCCGCTCTTCCTCCTGGGACGACACCACCTGGCGCGCCAGGGCTCGCAGCTTCACCTCGGCCAGGCGGTGTTCGCTGATGTTCAGCGCCAGGCCGGCGCTGAACACCAGAATCGCGGCCACCAGGGCGATGGCGGCGACCACCCGGAGATTGGTGTCGATCTGCCGCACCGACTCCCGATGGATGCGCTCCAGGGCCTCATCCACGTCGTCGAGATAGATGCCGGTGCCCATCATCCAGCCCCAGCGTTCCAGGGGAATGACGTAGCCCAGTTTCTGCTCGGTGCGATGGGTGGTGGGGCGCTCCCACAGGTAGGGTTCGTAGCCGCCCCCTGCTTTGGCCCGGGCCAGCAGGCGCTGGATGGTGGGGGTGCCGTTGGGGTCCCGCAGATCCCACAGGTTGCGGCCCACCAGCTCGGGCTGGCGGGGATGCATGAGGTTGTTGCCCTTCTGGTCATAGACGAAAAAGTAGCCATCCTCGCCGAAGGCCAGGCTGGAGAGGATGGCCTTGACCTGGGCCTGGGCCTCCGGGTCGTTGCGGCCGCTGTCGTACACCGGGCCGATGGCCGCCCGGGCCAGATCCATGTAATGCTTTAGCTCGGCCTGCTTCATGGCGTTGAGCACCGGCGCCACCGCCGCCGCCTCCTCCCGGGCCAGCACCTGGCCCTGCTGGAGGATCACCAGGGCGATGGCGACACAGGCGATGACCAGGGGCACCACGGCCAGGAGCAATATCTTGCGCCGCAGGCGACCTTCGGCGGCCGGGCGCGACGCTTCATCACTACGTGGTAACACGTAGTCTGGTTGCGTAGTAGCCCGGATTTCCTCCATGCGTAACTCCTTATACATTCAGCTAACCGGTCGCCATTGTGGCCGATACGTTAGTTTAACGATTCGATCCAGGTTTTAACCGAGATCGTATCCATATCGAAGAAAAGAGGAGACCCATGAAATCCATCCAGCGCCATCTCGGCTGGGCGGCAGTTGCGCTCTTGGGCGCAGCTGCATTCGCTGTCGTCGCCCTGCAGCGCGGAGAGACGATCAACGCCCTGTGGATCGTTATCGCCGCCGTCTGTACCTATCTCATCGCCTACCGCTATTACAGCCTCTATATCGCCGACAAGGTGATGGAGCTGGACCCCAACCGCATGACCCCGGCGGTGCGCCACAACGACGGCCTGGATTACGTGCCGACCAACAAGTACGTGCTCTTCGGCCACCACTTCGCTGCCATCGCCGGCGCCGGCCCCCTGGTGGGCCCGGTGCTCGCCGCCCAGATGGGCTACCTGCCAGGCATGCTGTGGATTCTCGCCGGCGTGGTGTTCGCCGGTGCGGTGCAGGACTTCATGGTGCTGTTCATTTCCACCCGCCGCGACGGCCGCTCCCTGGGCGACCTGGTGAAATCCGAACTGGGCGTCGCCCCGGGCGTCATCGCCCTGTTCGGTACCTTCATGATCATGGTCATCATCCTAGCGGTGCTGGCCCTGATCGTGGTCAAGGCCCTGGCCGGCTCCCCCTGGGGCACCTTCACCGTCGGCGCCACCATCCCCATCGCCCTGCTGATGGGCGTCTATTGCCGCTACATCCGCCCGGGCCGCATTGGTGAAATGTCCATCATCGGCTTCGTGCTGCTCATGGCCTCCATCGTTTACGGTGGCGACATCGCCGCCAGCCCGGTGTGGGGCCCGATGTTCACCTTCGACGGCAAGCAGCTGACCTGGATGCTGGTGGGCTACGGCTTCATCGCCTCCGTGCTGCCGGTGTGGCTGCTCCTGGCTCCCCGGGATTACCTGTCCACCTTCCTCAAGATCGGCACCATCGTCGGCCTGGCCATCGGTATCGCCATCGTCGCCCCCAACCTGCAGATGCCGTCCCTGACCAAGTTCGTCGATGGCAGCGGCCCGGTGTGGGCGGGTAGCCTGTTCCCCTTCCTCTTCATCACCATCGCCTGCGGTGCCGTTTCCGGCTTCCATGCCCTGATCTCCTCCGGCACCACGCCGAAGATGCTGGACAATGAGAAGAACGCCCGCATCATCGGCTACGGCGGCATGCTGATGGAGTCCTTCGTGGCCATCATGGCCCTGGTGGCCGCCTCGGTGATCGAACCTGGCGTTTATTTCGCCATGAACAGCCCGGCCGCCGCCATCGGCAAGACCGCCCAGGAAGCGGCCCAGGTCATTTCCCAGTGGGGCTTCGTGGTCACCCCGGACATGCTGCTGCAAACCGCCAAGGACGTGGGTGAGCAGACCATCATCTCCCGTGCCGGCGGCGCCCCGACCCTGGCCGTGGGCATGGCCCACATCCTCTCCAACCTGATCGGCGGCAAGGCCATGATGGCCTTCTGGTACCACTTCGCCATCCTGTTCGAGGCCCTGTTCATCCTTACTGCCGTCGATGCCGGCACCCGCGCTGGTCGCTTCATGCTGCAGGATCTGCTCGGCACCTTCGTGCCGTCGATGCGCCGCATGGACTCCATCGTCGCCAGCCTGATCGCCACCGCCCTGTGCGTGGCGGCCTGGGGCTACTTCCTCTACCAAGGGGTGGTGGATCCTCTGGGCGGCATCAACACCCTGTGGCCCCTGTTCGGCATCGCCAACCAGATGCTCGCCGGCGTTGCCCTGATGCTGGCCACCGTGGTGCTGTTCAAGATGAAGCGCCAGCGCTTCGCCTGGGTCACCATCGTGCCAACCATCTGGCTGCTGCTGTGCACCCTCACCGCCGGCTGGCAGAAGGTGTTCCACGAAAATCCCAAGATCGGCTTCCTCGCCGCCGCCAACAAGTACCGCGCGGCCATGGACCAGGGCCAGCTGCTGGCCCCGGCCAAGACCATGGAGCAGATGCAGCAGATCGTGCTGAACAACTACATCGATGCCGGTATGGCCGCCCTGTTCCTGTTCCTGGTGGTGAGCATCCTGTTCTTCGCCGTGCCGGCCTGCCGCAAGGCCCTGGGCAAGAAGGACCGCACCGACAAGGAAACCGCCTTCGAGCCCATGCCCGAAGGGGCCCGGGTCTAAGGTCCAAGGACGAAACGCGCCATGTTTTCCGACCTCGCCCGCGTCGGCAAGTATCTCGGTCAGGCCGCCCGCCTCATGGTGGGCGTGCCCGACTACGATGCCTACGTGCAGCACATGAAGCTGACCCACCCGGAGCAGCCGGTCATGAGCTACGAGGAGTTCTTCCGCGAGCGCCAGGAGGCCCGCTACGGCGGCGCCGACGGGCGCCCCGGGCGCTGCTGCTGAGCGCCCGATCCTTCCGCATCACCGCCGGCCGGCCGACCTCGCGTCTCGCCGGCCGGTTTTTTGTAGGACTGCCATGACTCCAACCCCCACTTCCCAGCTGCTCCCCATTCCGGTGACCATCCTCACCGGCTTCCTCGGCGCCGGCAAAACCACCCTGCTCAACCGCCTCATCGCCGCCGCCGGCGACAGCCGCATTGCCGTGGTGGAAAACGAATTCGGCGCCGTCGGCATCGACGGCGGCCTGATCAACGATAGCGGCCGCCCCGACATCACCGTGGTCGAACTGGCCAACGGCTGCGTCTGCTGCAGCGTGCGCGGCGAAATGAGCCGGGCCCTGGCCGACCTGGCCGACCGGCGCGACGCCGGCACCCTGGCCTTCGACCGCCTGGTGCTGGAAACCACCGGCCTGGCCGACCCGGCGCCGGTGGCCCAGGCCTTTTTCGTGGACGAAGGCGTGCGCGAACGCTACGTCCTGGACGGCATCCTGACCCTGGTGGATGCAGTGCACGCCACCACCCAGCTCGACCAGCACCGGGTCGCCGCCGCCCAGGTGGGCTTTGCCGACCGCCTGCTGCTGACCAAGACCGACCTGGCGGACAGTGCCCAGGTGGCTGACCTGACCGAGCGCCTGCGCCAGATCAACGCCCGGGTGCCGATTGCCCCACCGCCGGCGGACGAGACCGTGGCCGACTTGCTCGCCCTCAACGCCTTCCATCTCAACGATCTGCTGGAAATCGACCCTGGCTTCCTCACCGGCCACCACCCCAAGGGCCTGGCCCGCAGCGGCATTGCCTCTACCGGGGAGCACACCCGCTCCTGGGATGACGACGTCTCCTCCCTGGTGCTGCGCCACCCCGGCGCGGTGGACGTGGACCGCATTGGCGCCTTCGTCGAAGGCCTGCTGGAAACCAAGGGCAACGACATGCTGCGCTACAAGGGCGTGCTGGCGGTGCACGGCAATCCCCAGCGGCTGGTATTCCAAGGAGTGCATCGCATCACCGGCTTCGACTACGGCCGTCCCTGGGGCCCGGACGAGACCCAGGAAAGCTTGATCGTGATCATCGGGCGGCGCCTCGATGAGGCGGCGATTGCGGCGGAGTTTCAGACCGCCTGCAGTTAGACGGCGCGGCAGCGATGGGAAGAGGAAAGGCGACCTGCAGGTCGCCTTTGTTTTGGGAGCTGATTGGCTCCCTGGACTGTTGGAGCCGCCCTTTCCCTTTGGCTGACCGACATCTACTTGGGGACAAGGGAGAACTGAGAGGGGGGATTCTTGTTACCTACGGCGCTTGCGGAACATCCACCGCTGGTTTCCGCGCCTGACGCGCAGGTTACTTATTCTTGTCTCGCCAAGAATAAGTAACCAACAAGAAGGCGAGCCCGGTTTGGCGCCCCGCTACGCGGGGTTCCCTGCGCTACTCGGCCCTGGCGGGGGCTGCGGAACTCGGCCCTACGGGCCTCAGACAGTCCTCGCCCTTTTTCCGCCAGACCCTCCGTTGCTCGGCGCCGCACAGGGCAGGATTACTTTTCTCCGAATTCCGGTCTGTGCCCAAAGGAGAAGTAGGCGGCTTGGAGGAGCTGCCGTTCGAAATAGCCCAGCCGACGGTTAGCTCTCGACGCTGCTGACATCCCATCCATCATAAAGAGATACGCCACAGTGCTCAGCCAGCGCATTGAAAGCAATGTTCCGGCGATGCAGTTTGTCGATGGATAGAACTTCAGTTTTACTTACTTGTAGCACCCAATTTCCGTCGTCTGACTCGAAAAGTTCTTCTATGTGGTAATCGTGATCTGTGAGTTCAGCGTGGACTTTGAGGAGGCTAGATTTCTCGGGATCCACAAAAAAGAATCCCCACTTGAGAGGTGTCTCAACGCCGATGCCATCTTTTGCCATGCGGTCAAAGATTGTGCGGAGACTGTCTATGTCAGGTTTCATCGTCCGGACTCAATGAGAGTTAACAGGCAAAATTACCCGGCGTCATCCAGCGTAGTTGTGGGAGGGTTTCCGCGCATTTTTTTGTTTGCAAACGCTCTTACGAAAAAGGAGACCGGTGAGCAAGTGTGCATCCGTTTTGAATTATGCTCAAGGGATGGCATGGCTGCCCAATGTCCGCTATCTTGGCAGCCAGTTGATGGGCAGTTTCTGGCCGGAAGTCGTCAGACGCTTTGCGGCTCAGGGACATCAGGCCGACAAGTGCCCTTTGCTGCCGGTCGCTGTTTTGGAAAGCTGACGTTCAACGTTTGAGTTAGGAAGCGGCGGAAATGTATTGCTCATGAACCGGGACTCTTCTGCGAAAGTTTCTTTAGAGCAAACTTCCCCCTCTCTGCGACCGACGAGTGGGAATCCGACGCAAGAATGTTGGCCAGTTGGACCCCGGCAGCCCCGAGTGTTCCCAACTCCCGAATGAGTACGTCACCTGCAACACGTCGCACAAAGGTTGAGCGGTCTGAGGATGCCGCCCTCAATGTCTCTTCAAGTGGGCTTTTCGTAGTCAGAGGGCGCTCGAAAAGCGTTGGCAAAAAGTGACCTTCGCAATAGCGTATGTCGGTCCACTCCCATTTCCGCCCCGCAACCCATATTGCTTTCCCGTCAAGTAGAGACTTATAGGCCTTTGCTCTTACGGACGGTTGAATGGCGTTATTTGCTATCTGTGGAAGATATGCGTCAAAGGCAGACGTCCGCCCGACCTGAGCCAGAACTGAAGCTAATGGTCCCGCAGCGGCGGTTATTAGGCGCGACTTGAGGGAGTGAGCAATTGCTTCAATTGAAGCAATTGCCAATAGCGTTTGCCTTCCTTCGTCTTCCGAGCGACCCCATGAATCCCAATGGGGCAGAACAGCACATAAGACGTCAACAATGTCTTCTGGATTCGATGCGACCGCAATCGATGGTAGCTGCTCACGTGCTGCCGAACGAACTTGAGGTACCCAATCGTTGAGACGACGGACAGCCATGGCAAAAAAGAACCGATTGGGCGCGCGCCCCGAAAGGATGCGTAGAGTGCGCTCACGCTTGAAGCCATCGCCACTGCATAGATCGATCCAGCTAAGAAACGGAGTCGGTTTGGCCCAGAACTTCCACTTGGCAGGTTTGGAGTGTGCAGCGGCTAGGTAGATGCTTGAACGGATAAGGCGTTCCCAATACTCCAAATTGGACAAAGGTAGACGTGACGTTACTTCGACCAATCCAGTCATATCGGCAACCACGCCACTACCGGAGTTGAGTGAGGCGATAAACTCGCTAACTGCGGATAGAACGTGAGCTTCCATTTCTCGTTGCAGCGACATGGAAATTCCGCCTCCTAACTTTCAATATACGGGCGCCTGTGTCCGTGGGCGAGAATTATGCGAATGTAATTCAGGCCAAACAAGACATTCCGACGCTCTATCAGGCAGTAATGTCCACTATGAGAGAGACTGCACGGCAGTCCGCTTCTGGCCGATAGCACTCATCGCTCCATTCGGTTTTCCATCCCCTTCCGCCACCGCCGAGCAGCGGAGGCGGGCCGGGGGGAAGTCGGCGAGGACTGTTTGAGGGCCTTTAGGCCCGAGTTCCGCAGCCGCCCCGGCTCGCTGAGCAGCGCAGGGTACCCTGAGAGCAAGGCGCAGCCTTGCTCTCAGGGCGGTGGTGAGGCCCCCCCTTCTTTTGGCTACTTTTCTTGGGGAAGCAAGAAAAGTACGCCCGCCGGTCAACGGCGGAAAACAGCGCTAGAGGCCTCCGCAACCGCATCAGGCAACAACCCCCCCCCCCAACCCTCCCCTTGAAGGGGAGGGAGGGAGCTCGAGCCCCCCTCATCCCGAGGGGGATTACCTTCGGGCAAAGGGAGGGGAGCCAAAACAGAGCATCCCCCGAGGAGATTTGCTTCGAGGCAACGACGAAGGGCCGGTGGCTTCAGGCCTCGCCGGCAGGCGTCACAACCACTTCGCCCGCTTGAACCGGTAATAAAGATACCCGCAGGTCACGGCGATCAACCCCAACGCCATGGGATAGCCGAACTCCCATTCCAGCTCTGGCATGGCCTTGAAGTTCATGCCCCAGACGCCGGCAAAGGCCGTGGCCACGGCGAAGATACCGGCCCAGGCGGCCAGCTTCTTGTTCACCTCGTTCTCTTCGATGGCCACCATGGCCAGGTTCACCTGCATGGCCGTGCCGATGGTGTCGCGGCAGACGTCGAGGGAGGCATTGATGCGCGCCAGGTGGTCGAAGACGTCGCGGAAGTAATGCTGGCTGCTGGCACAGACCTCCGGCACCCGGCCACTGGCGAGCTTGCCTGCCGCTTCCATCAGGGGGGTGACGGCATGGCGCAGCTCGGTGACCTTGCGCTTCAATTCGTAGAGGCGCTCGATGTTGGAACGGGCGGCGCCCTTGACGAATATCTGCTCCTCTACCACTTCCAGCTCGGTCTCCAGGGCATTGACCACCGGGAAGTAGCGATCCACTACCGCGTCCATCAGGGCGTAGAAGACGAAGCCGGCGCCTTCCTTGAGACGATGGGGCTCGCGCTCGCAGCGGGAACGCACGCCGAGGAAGTCGTGGGTGCTGCGATTGCGCACCGAGAGGATGTAGTTGCTGCCGACGAAGACATTGACCTCGCCGCAGTTGAGCTCGCCGTTTTCCATCTCGATCAGCTGCATGACGGCGAACAGGGAGTCCCCGTATTCCTCGATCTTGGGCCGCTGGTGGCCGTGGCGAGCATCCTCCACCGCCAGTTCGTGCAGGCCGAATTCCCGCCGCATGTCTTCCAGCTCTTGATTGGTGGCATCCCGCAGGGCGACCCAGACGAAGCAGCCGGGAATTTCCAGATAGTCGCTGATCGCCTCGATGGAGATGTCAGCCAGCTTTTTGCCTTCCTGGTAGGCGACGCAATTGATCAGCATAGTGGCCGGAAGTTTAGCGCGAACCGGCGCCGGTGGCGGAAATCGGGCCTCGTTTGCCGCCAGGACCGCGCCGTGGCGTTAGAATCTCAAAGATAACCACAGAACAGAGGACTTTTGCATGTCTCGCCATACCAAGATCGTCGCCACCCTTGGCCCCGCCTCCACCGACCCGGTTGTGCTGGAAAAACTGATCCGCGCCGGGGTGGATGTGGTACGCATGAACTTCTCCCACGGCAAGCCGGAAGACCATATCGGCCGGGCCAACACGGTGCGTGAAATCGCCGCCCGGGTGGGCAAGTCCGTGGGCATCCTGGCCGACCTGCAGGGTCCGAAGATCCGCGTCGGCAAGTTCGAAAACGGCAAGATCACCCTGGAGAAGGGCGCCAAGTTCATCCTCGACGCCAACTGTGAGCTGGGCAACCAGGAGCGGGTGGGCCTCGACTACAAGGATCTGCCCCGGGACGTGGAAGCGGGCGCCGTGCTGCTGCTCGACGACGGGCGCATCGTGCTCGACGTGGAGCGGGTGATCGGCAATGAAATCCACACCGTGGTGCGCCACGCCGGCGACCTGTCCAACAACAAGGGCATCAACCGTCAGGGCGGCGGCCTTTCCGCCCCGGCCCTGACCGCCAAGGACATGGACGACATCAAGACCGCCGCCCAGATCGGCGTCGATTACCTGGCCGTGTCCTTCCCCAAGAGCGCCGCCGACATGTACATGGCGCGCCAGCTGATGCGCGCCGCCGGCGGCCATGCCCTGACCATCGCCAAGATCGAGCGCACCGAGGCAGTGGCCGCCCTGGAGGAAATCCTCGACGCCTCCGACGGCGTCATGGTGGCCCGGGGTGACCTGGCAGTGGAGGTGGGCGACGCCGCTGTGCCGGCCCTGCAGAAGAAAATGATTCGCCTGGCCCGGGAGCGGAATAAGCTGGCCATCACCGCCACCCAGATGATGGAATCTATGATCCTCTCGCCGGTGCCGACCCGGGCCGAGGTCTCCGACGTGGCCAACGCCGTGCTCGACGGCACTGATGCGGTGATGCTCTCCGCCGAAACGGCCAGCGGCCGCTACCCGGTGGAAACGGTGGAATCCATGGCCCGGGTGTGCGTCGAGGCGGAACGCTCCGCCGAGGTGACCCTGGATCGGGAATTCCTCGACCGGGTGTTCACCCGTATCGACCAGTCGGTGGCCATGGCCGCCATCTGGACCGCCCACCACCTCAAGGTGAAGGCCATCGCCGCCCTCTCCCAGTCCGGCTCCACCGCCCTGTGGATGAGCCGCCTCAACTGCGGCGTGCCGGTCTATGCCCTGACC
>DATEZY010000078.1:0-4370 GCA_035255085.1 Azospira sp.
GGTCTCATCGACCTGATCCTGGGGCGCCTCAAGCCTAATGGCCGCCTGGTGATGAACTTCGTCACCCTGGAAAACCTGGCCACCGCCACCACGGCTTTGGCCGCTGCCGGAGCGAACTGGGACGTGACCCAGCTCCAGGCCTCCCGTAGCCAGCCCATCCTCGACATGCACCGCATGGCCGCCCAGAACCCGATCTGGATCGTCACCGCAAAGAAGAGCTAAACCATGACTGAAAAGAAATATGGTCGCCTCATCGGCGCCTCCCTGGGTCCCGGCGACCCCGACCTCATCACCCGCCGCGCCTGGGCCGTGCTCAACGGCGATGCCCGCTGGCTCTACCCGGTGAAGAAGGCCGAGGAAAGCTCCTACGCCCTCTCCATCGTCACCCGGGGCGGCCTGGACGTGCCCGCCGACGCGGAAGAACTGGTGTTCCCCATGACCCGGGACGCCGAGATTCTCACCAAGGCCTGGGCCCGGGCCGCCGCCCGCACCGTGGAACTGCTGGGCGAAGGCCGGGACCTGGTGTTCCTGGTGGAAGGCGACGCCTCCACCTTCGCCACCTTCGGTCATCTGGCCCGGGTGGTGCGGGAACTAGTGCCTGAAGTGGAAGTAGAAACCATCCCCGGCGTCTCCTCCTTTGCCGCCGCGGCTGCCACCACCGGCACCACCCTGGCCGAGGAAGACGAGACCCTGGCGGTGATCCCCGCCGCCTACGGCGTGGAGGTTATCGACCACCTGCTGGACGAATTCGACACCCTGGTGCTGCTCAAGGTGAAGCCCCTGGTGGATGAAGTGCTGGACCTGCTGGAGCGGCGCGAGCTGCTGGCCACCAGCTGCTTCATCGAAAAGGTGGGCTCCCCCGACGAGCGCATCGTGCGCGACGTGGCCTCCCTCAAGGGCGAGAAGGTGAATTACCTCTCCCTCATGCTGGTGCAGAACCCCAAGCGCCAGCGCGGCGAACTGCGCCGGGGCTGCCGCAAGCGCAAGGCCGAAGCTGAGCAACAAAACGAGCCGGCGACCGCCTGAACAGTTTTGCCCCAACCTAAAAAATAAAATGACCATTCCCCTCCCCTTCCCCAACGAGAGAATCGCCGTCGTCTCCATCACCCGCCACGGCATCGCCCTGGCGGGCAAGGTGGTGGCAGCCCTGCCTGGCGCCCGCCTGTTCGCCCCGGAGAAATTTCGGGCCGAGGCGGAAGCTGCCGCTCCTGGCGCGGCAGCCACCTACACCGGCAAGACCGGCGACCAGATTCCCGCCCTCTTCGCCAATTTCGACGGCATCGTCGCCATCGTCTCCCTGGGCGCCCTGGTGCGCCTCATCGCCCCCCACCTCAAGGACAAGGAACAGGACCCTGGCGTGGTGGTGATCGACGAGGCCGGACGCTTCGCCATCCCCATGCTCTCCGGCCACCTGGGCGGCGCCAACGCCCTGGCCGGTAGCTTGGCCCAAGCCCTGGGCGCCACCCCGGTGCTCACCACCGCCTCTGATTCCCGCCAGACCCTGGGCGTGGACCTCTTGGGCCGGGAACTGGGCTGGACCTTCGAGGCGACCCATGACGAAGTGGTCAAAGCCAGCGCCGCCGTGGTCAACGACGAACCCGTAGCCCTGGTGCAGGAAGCCGGCAGCCCGGACTGGTGGGCGAAGCACGCCAACGGCCGCAGCGGCCCGGTACCGGCCAACATCAAGCAGTTCAGTCGCCTGGAAGACGTGGACCTGAAGGCCTTCGCCGCCGTGTTGTGGATCAGTCAGCGGCCCATGCCCGCCGACATCGCCGCCCAGTTGGCTGGGCGTAAGGTCATCTACCGGCCGCCGGTGGAGCCCCAGGCGTGACCTTGGCTGAGCGCAAGGTAGCCCTGGGCCTAGGCTGCGACCGGGGCACCCCGAAAGCGACCATCGCCCAGGCGGTGCAGGAAGCCCTGGCGGCCGCCGGCCTCACCCCGGAACAGGTGGTGGTCGGCGCCAGCATCACCCTGAAGGCGGACGAGGTGGGCCTGCTGGGTTTTGCCGAGCGTTTCGGCCTGGCCCTCACCTTCTACCCGCCGGAAGTGCTGGCCACCGTGCCCGTCCCCAACCCGTCGGAGACGGTACGCAAATACACCGGCACGCCCTCCGTCTCGGAGGCTGCCGCCCTGCTGGCCGCCGGCACCGACATGAGCCGGCTGCTGATCGAAAAACACAAGCTGCGGGGACCAGACGGGCGCAACGCCACCGTCTCCATCGCCCTGCTGCCCTGATCTGTTACTGAATTTTTTGAGGAACGACTTCATGAGCGACATTCAAACCTACGCCCAAACCAACGCCCCGGCCAAGACCGGCAAGATTATGCTGGTGGGCCTGGGCCCCGGCGCCGTGGAACACATGACCGGCCGCGCCCGGGCCGCCATCGCCGAAGCCGACACCATCATCGGCTACGTCACCTATGTGCGCCTGGTGGCCGACCTGATCGAAGGCAAGGAAGTCATCAAGAAGTCCATGACCGAGGAACTGGACCGGGCCATCGAAGCCCTGGACCGGGCCAAGCAGGGTAAGAAAGTGGCCCTGATTTCCTCCGGCGACGCCGGCGTGTACGGCATGGCCGGCCCCACCTTCGAAGTGCTGTTCCAGGCTGGCTGGACCCCCGATTCCGACATCGAAGTGGAAATCGTGCCGGGTGCCTCGGCGCTGAACACCTGCGCCTCCCTGGTGGGCGCGCCCCTGACCCACGACTTCTGCGCCATCTCCCTCTCCGACCTGCTCACCTCCTGGCCCACCATCGCCCGCCGCCTGGACGCCGTGGCCTACTCGGACTTCGTGGTGGCCTTGTACAACCCCAAGAGCGGCCGCCGCACCCGGCAGATCCAGGAAGCCCAGCGCATTTTCCTGCGCCACCGTGACCCGAACACCCCGGTGGCCATCGTCAAGAGCGCCTTCCGCCCCAAGCAGCGTCTGGAATTCACCACCCTGGAGAAGATGGCCGAGGCCGACATCGGCATGCTGTCCACCGTGCTCATCGGCAACTCCAACACCTTCATCCAGGGCGGCCTGATGGTCACGCCCCGGGGTTATGCCAACAAGTACGACGTGGCCGAGGGTGAGCGCTCCACCAAGGGCGGCGAACAAGCCGGCCGGTCGCTGTCCACCGGCCTCAACGGCTGGCTGGAAGCCATCCGCGACAGCGGCAAGAGCGCCGCCGAACTGGCCGTGGAATACCGCCTGCCGGAGGACTACATCGCCGCCGCCCTGGCCGCCGGTCCCGAAGCCGAAGACGAGGAAGAAACGGGCGCCGAGGCCTGAGCCCATGAGCGAGGTAGTCAAACCCAAGATCGGGGCCTACCGCCGCCACCTGCTGGTGTGCACCGGCCCCCGCTGCACAGAGAACGGCGAAGGCCAGGCCCTCTTCGACTCCCTGGGAGAAAAACTCAAGGCCGCCGGCCTCACCGATGGCGAGTTGCGGGTCAAACGCAGCCGGGTCAATTGCTTCGCCGCCTGTCGCGGCGGCCCGGTGATGTGCGTGCAGCCCGACGGCACCTGGTACTACAACGTCACCTCGGAAAACATGGACCGCATCGTCACCGAGCATTTGCGGGACGGTGAGCCCGTGGCCGACCTGGTATTCCACCAGGGCCCGGGAGAGTGTGCGGGTTCGGAGTAAGCCCCGGCCTCGGCGCCACGAAATAACAGCGGCAGCCCCGCCCGGAGGCCGTCGTTCTCTTGAGCAGTATTCTGGGCCAGTAGCAAACCAGCAGGTGCCCGCGGCAACGCGGGTGAAACGGGAACAGGGTGCACGGCGACCTCCTCGCCGCCAAGCCCTGGCTGCCCCCGCAACGGTAAGCGAGTGCGGAACGGTCATGCTCCTTCCTCCCCGGAAGGAGCCGCCACTGGGCCGGCAGCGTTTTCTGGAAGAGTTCACTCCAGCAAGCGCCCGGCCTGGGAAGGCGACCGCTCAAGACTCGCGAGCCCGGAGACCGGCCTGCTGATTTTCATGGTGCCCCCAGAGGGGCGCCGCACCATGCGACCGGCTGCGGGGATGCAGACGGGGCACGGCAGGCAATATTCCGGCGGCTATTTTTATGCCGCCAGGAACATTCCCTTCCAGCTCCCGCCATCAGCCAGTCGCCGAACAACGGGAATCCTGTCCATGCCGCTTCACTTGCCGCATCACCTTTCGCAGCATCTTCCACGCGCCCTCCGGCGCCCCGGGCCTCTGGCCGTCCTGCTGCCCCTGGTTCTGGCGGCCTGGCAGGGCCAGGCCACCGGCGCCCAGGCCCTGGAGGAAATCACCGTCCAGGCCAGCAAGCACGACCTGGTGGGGGTCGCCGATTCGGCCAGCGAAGGCACGGTCAGCGCCCAGCAGCTGGCCAACCGGCCCCTGCTGCGCCCGGCCGAGGTG
>DATEZY010000079.1:0-3779 GCA_035255085.1 Azospira sp.
CTTCCAGGGGGCGCTCCCCCAGGGCCTCGAAGGCCTGCTGCAGGGGCTGCACGACGAAGGGCAGGGAATAGAACACCGAGGCCAGCACCAGGCCGGGGAAGGTGAACGGCAGGGTGCCCAGGCCCAGGGCCTCGGTGAGCCGGCCCACGGGGCCGTGGGGGCCGAGGGTGATGAGCAGGTAGAAGCCGATCACCGTCGGCGGCAGGACGATGGGCAGGGCCACCACGGCGCCCACCGGGCCTTTCCACCAGGAGCGGGTGCGGGCCAGCCACCAGGCCAGGGGCGTGCCGAGCAGGAGCAGCAGGCCGGTGACCACGGTGGCCAGTTTCAGGGTGAGGAGGATGGCGGACCAGTCGTCGGGACCGAAGGGCATGGGTCGGTGCAGTGCTTGGTAATGGTTGGGTTAATTACCCCCGCCGCAGCGGGGAGCGTGGCCGAGCTTACAGATCATACCCATAGGCCTTGATCACCGCCTGGGCCTTGGTGCCTTTCAGGTACTTGAGCAGGGCGGCGGCGGCGGGCTTGGCCTTGCCGTTGGCGGTGCCGCCGATGGTGCCTTTCTCCAGGATCACCCCGTCCTGGCGGATGGGGCTGTAGAGCTTGGCCGGCACCAGCCAGACGGAACCGCTCTTCAGCTGGCCCATTTCGTCCAGCACCTGGGAATAGGCGACGAAGCCGAGCAGGGCGTTGCCCGTGGCGACGAACTGGTAGGCCTGGGCGATGTTTTCCGCCTGGACCAGCTTGGGCGCCAGGGCGTCGTAGGCGCCCAGGGCCTTCAAGGTTTCCACCGCGGCCAGGCCGTAGGGCGCCAGCTTGGGGTTGGCGATGGACAGGTGGTCGAAGGCGCCCTGCTTGAGCACCGCCCCCTGGGCATCCACCACCGCCGGCTTGGCGCTCCACAGCACCAGCTTGCCGATGGCGTAGGTGCTGCGGCTGCCGGCCAGGGCGGCGCCTTCCTTCTCCAGCCGGGCCGGGGTTTCGTCGTCGGCGGCGAGCAGCACCTCGAAGGGAGCGCCATTCTTGATCTGGGCGTAGAACTTGCCGGTGGCACCGAAGGACAGCACCGCCTTGTGGCCGGTGTCCTTCTCAAACTGGGCGGCGATTTTCTGCATGGGGGCGGTGAAGTTGGCGGCCACGGCCACCTGAACTTCGTCGGCGAGCGCGTTGGTCGCGGCGGCGCTGGTGCAGGCGGTGATGAGCAGGGCGGCGAGGCGGCGGGACAGCTTGGCGGTCATGGCAGTTCTCCGAAGGTGAAATGTGAAATTCAGGTGGTGGCGGCGAGGATGACGCTGGAGGCCTTGAACACGGCGCAGGCCTTCTTGCCCGGGGCCAGTTCCAGGGCCTCGACGCTGCCGTGGGTGACCACGGCGGTGACCGTCTTACCGCCGGGCAGGACCAGGGTGACTTCCGCATTCACCGGGCCGTCGTGGATGTGGCTGACCTCGCCCCACAGCTGGTTGCGGGCGGTAATGCGGCCGGTGCCCTCGGTGAGCAGCAGCAGGGAGGAAGCCTTGACCAGGGCGCAGACCTCCTTGCCCAGGGCCAGACCCAGGTTCTCCACCGACTCTCGGGTGATGATCGCCACCACCTCGGTGCTGGGGTCCAGGGCGATGCGCACTTCCATATCGACGCCGCCGTCCCGCAGGCCGACGATCTTGCCGACGAACTGGTTGCGGGCGCTGGTCTTCACCGACAGGCGGCGCAGCAGGGACTGGAACTGGCGCACGTCGCTCTCGCCACCCTCCCCAACCTCGGCCAGGTGGCCGGCCAGCCGGTCCAGGGCACCCTGGTATTCCTGCTCCACCGCCCGGTAGAGGGCGACGATCCTGCGCCCGTAGTCGGTGAGCCGGGTGCCGCCGCCGTTGCGGCCGCCGGTGCTGCGCAGCACCAGGGCCTCGTCGGCCAGGTTGTTCATGGCATCTACCGCGTCCCAGGCCGCCTTGTAGGAGAGGGGGACCGCCTTGGCGGCCTGGGAGATGGAACCGTGCTGCTCGATGGCTTCGAGCAGGCGGATGCGGGTGTCGCCGAGGAAGGGGCCGACCTCGGTTTCCAGGGCCAGCTTGCCGACCAGCTTGTGTTGGTTTTGGGACATTGGGCCCTCTTTTCTGTCGCGAAATATACAAAACTACATAACCAGATCGGTGCATGCAATCGAGTTAATGCACCGGCATGGTGAAGTGTGGCGCTGGGTGGGCGCTATGGTTGAATTTACCTAACGGAAGCGCCTACAGTGAGCTTCATCACGCAAGAAGCATACGCGATATTAGTTTGTAAATAACGAAACAAAAATTAACCCGGATCAATAAGGAGCAACAGCATGAAAGCCAGCGCCCGCAACGTCTTCTCCGGCAAGGTCAGCGCCATCACCCCCGGCGCCATCAACAGCGAGGTGGAACTCGTCACCGCCGGCGGCGACAAGATCGTCGCCATCGTCACCCAGGCCAGCGTCAAGGAACTGGGCCTGGTCCCGGGCAAGGACGCCTTCGCCCTGGTGAAGGCCCCCTGGGTCATGCTCCTGGCCGACGACGGCGAGGTGAAGTTCTCCGCCCGCAACCGCCTGGCGGGCAAGGTGAGCAAGCTGGCCAAGGGCGCGGTGAATACCGACGTGGTGCTGACCCTGGCCGGCGGCAGCGAGGTGCACGCCATCGTCACCAACGAGGCCGTGGCCGACCTGGGCTTGAAGGAAGGCAGCGCCGCCTCGGCCCTGATCAAGGCCAGCCACGTCATCCTGGGCGTGCCGGCGTAAGGGCTGGCGCAGTAAAGCAAAACGCCGCCCGAGGGCGGCGTTTGTACTTGGGCGCTGGCGTTGAGGCTTAGCGCTGCTGCCGGCGCTGGAAGTCTTCCATGAAGCCCGCCAGCTGTTCCACCGCCGCCAGGGTCACGGCGTTGTACAGGGAGGCGCGCAGGCCGCCGATGGCCCGGTGGCCGCCCAGGCCGGAGAAGCCGGCGGCCTGGGCTTCGGCCAGGAACTGCTGTTCCAGGGCCGGGGTCGCCAGGTTGAAGGCCACGTTCATCAGGGAGCGGTCCTGCCTATCGGCCCGGCCGCGATAGAAACCCTCACTGGCGTCGAGCCGGCTATACAGCAACTCGGCCTTGCGCCGGTTGATCTGGTCCATGGCGGCGACGCCGCCGATGTCGTGCAGCAGCCAGCGGGTGACCAGCAGCACCACATAGATGGCGAACACCGGCGGGGTGTTGAAGTTGGAATGGGCTGCGGCGTGGCTGCGGTAATCGAGGAAGCCAGGCAGGTCGGTGGGGGTCTGCTGCAGCAGCTCGTCCCGCAGCAGGACGATGGTCACCCCGGCTGGGCCGATGTTCTTCTGGGCGTGGGCGTAGATCAGGGCGAAGCGCTCGGCCTCGCAGGGCTTGGAGAGAAAGTCCGAGGACATGTCGCACACCCGGGGCACGTCGTCCCGGCCCAGGACCCGGTGGAACTGCAGGCCTTCCACCGTCTCGTTGGAGACGTAGTGCAGGTAGGGCGCCTCGGGGTTGAAGGCGAGTTCGTCCTCCCCGGGCAGGCTGTGGAAGCCGCCGCCTTCGCCGCTCCAGGCGACGCGGATCGGGCCTTCGCGTTGCGCTTCGGGCAGGGCCTTGCCGCTCCAGTAGCCGGTGTGCAGGTAGTCCGCCGCATGGGCTTGGCCCCGCAGCAGGGTCATGGGCACCATGGAAAACTGCTGGGTGGCGCCGCCCTGGAGCAGCAGCACGTGGTAGTCCGGGGGCAGGCCGAGCAGGGTGCGGATGTTGGCTTCCACCTCGGCGATGACGGCGGCGAACCAGTC
>DATEZY010000080.1:0-6373 GCA_035255085.1 Azospira sp.
CCAAGCCCGACCATGTCCTTGCGGCTGGCCAGATAGAAGCTGGCCATGAGGGAGCCGGCGCCGGCGCTGCCGATGAGCAGGCCGAAGGTGCGGGCATCGCCGCCGAAAATTTCCTTGGCAAAGAGGGGCATCATCACCGCATAGGGGGTGGCGAGAAAGCTGACGCAGGCCACCAGCAGCAGGGAGCGGCGAATCTGGCGGTGGGCCAGCACGTAGCGGATGCCTTCCTTGAGCGCATCGACGGCCGGGGCCGTGCCGCCCCTGTGGAGCGGCAGGCGGATGGCGCGCAGGGCCAGCAGCACGGCCAGGTAGGAGACGGCGTTGAGCAGGAAGCACACTGCCTCCCCCACCAGGGCCACGAGAAAGCCTGCCAGGGCCGGGCCGACGAAGCGGGCCGAGTTCATCAGGAAGGAGTTGAGGGCGATGGCATTGGGCAGGTCGGCCTTGTCGTCCACCAGCTGCACGGCAATGGCCTGACGGGCCGGCACGTCCAGGGCATTGATGCAGCCCAGGGCAAAGGCCAGCAGGATCAGGAGGCCCGGCGTCACCCATTCGAGCCAGGCCAGGGTGGCCAGGATCAGGGCCTGGATCATGGCCAGGGTCTGGGTCAGCAGGAGCAAGCGGCGGCGGTCGAAACGGTCGGTCCACACCCCGCCCAGGGCGGCGAAGAGCAGGATGGGAATCTGGCTGGCAAAGCCCACGGTGCCGAGCACGAAGGCCGAGTTGGAGAGCCGGTAGGCCAGCCAGGCCATGGCGATCTGCTGCATCCACGTCCCCGCCAAGGAAATGAGCTGGCCGGCGAAATAGAGCCGGTAGTTGCGGGAATTGAGGGCGCGGAGGAAGACGGGCATGGCAGGCAAAAGCGTCGAGGGTTGCCCGACATGCTAACGAAAAGAGGCGGGGGAAACTGTGACGAATGGTAAATCGGGGTTGCTGTCGATCCAGGGACCCAGCCCCGGCTTGGCTTTCCCGCGTCCGCCTGGCGCGGATAAGCAGTTGCTGCACTGGAACATGAACCCCGCCCGGTTGTAGCATTAAACCTTTGCCTGGGCTGAATCGTGTTCTACGGCGTCACCGACCTCACGACCTTCGTCTTGGGAACCATCTTCATCGTTCTCCTGCCGGGTCCCAACTCCATGTATGTCACGACCGTCGCCTCGCGCTTTGGCGTGGCTGCCGGCTATCAGGGTGCCGCCGGGATTTTCCTGGGGGACCTGATCCTGATGATCCTGGCGGCCACCGGGGTCGCCTCATTGTTCCAGGCCAACCCGGCGCTGTTCGTCGCCCTGAAGTACGCGGGCGCCGCCTATCTGGTCTATCTCGGCCTGGGCCTGCTGCGTTCCGCCGTTGCGCGCTGGCGAGGTGCCGCGGCGAGCACTGGCGAGGGGCTGGATGAAGGGCCGGCTAAAGGGCTGACGGCGGGCCCGGGGCGGCCCTTCCGGGTGGCCCTGCTGATCAGCCTAATGAATCCCAAGGCGATCCTCTTTTACGTTTCCTTTTTCATCCAGTTCGTCTCCCCGAGCTATGCCCACCCGGGGCTGTCCTTCCTCATCCTGGGCAGCGTGGTTCAGCTGTGCAGCATGCTTTACCTGTCGGCCCTGATATTCGGCGGCACCTTCCTGGCGGAGACCTTCCGCCGCCGGCGCAAACTGTCGGCCTCCGCCACCGGGGGCGTGGGCAGCCTGTTCATCGGCTTCGGGGCGAAGCTTGCCGGTGCCAGCCTGAGCTGAACGCCGGGCTTAGCGGCACCGCCATGCCGAGGGGGGATACCCCATTTCCTGGCGAAACATGTAGGTGAAGGCGGAGGTCGAGGCATAGCCCAGGTCCAGGGCCACATCGGTGACATTGCGCCCGGCGCACAGCCATTCCAGCGCCAGGAAAAGACGCAGCTTGTGGCGCCAGGCGCGCAGGGTGATGCCCACCTCCTTCTCGAAGCGGCGGGCCAGGGTCCGTCCGGAGGTGCCGAGTTCCCGGCCCCAGTCGTCCATGCTGCGTTCGTCGGCGGGGTTGGCGTAGAGGGTTTCGCAGACTTTGTGCAGCTGCGGGCTCTGGGGCCAGGGCAGATGAAAGTCCTGCCGGGGCAGGCGCCGCAGCTGTTCGAGCACCAGCTCATTCACCTTGTCCACGTAGTCCTCGGTCTCGGTTCGCTGGCCCGCCAGCTCCAGTTCCACAATCAAGGCCCGCAGCAGGCCGCTGACTGCGTAGACCGTGCACCGCTCCGGCATGCCCAGGCCGGGGACATCGGCAACGTACAGGTTGCGAAAGGCCGCGCCATTGAGGGCGCCGGTGGTGTGCAGCAGGCCGGTCGGTACCCAGATGGCCTGCTCCGGCGTGATGACGTACCAGGACCCGGCCACGGTCACCACCAGGGTGCCCGAGGTGGCATAGACAAACTGGTTCCAGCGGTGGGTATGGGGCGGGAAGACTTCCCGGGCGGCCATGTTCTGGGAACGCAGGAAGACCGGGTTCGGCAGCGTTTCCATTTCCGGCACCTCAACGGTGGTCCAGTCGCTGGTGTGGAACATGGGCGTTTCCTTCATGAGGTGTCGTTTCGTCGATAGGTGTGGTCATTCTATCGAAAGCCAGGCTTTCCCGGGCCCGCTACCATGGCCAGCCTTACTCAACTCAAACTCGAACGGCTGGAGTTTCTATGAATACCGCAGTGGCAGCCATGAAGGCCGAGCAGGATGAACGCTATCGCGTCATCTTTGCCGGCATCTGTGCCCTCATCCTCACCGTGGGGCTGGCACGTTTCGCCTACACGCCCATGCTGCCGATCATGCGCGACCAGGCGGGCCTGTCGCACCTGGCCGGCGGCTGGCTGGCGACCATCAACTACGCCGGCTACATGTCCGGGGCCTTGTTGGCCGCCTCCATCAGCGACCTGGGCCGCAAGTTCGTGCTTTACCGCCTGGGTCTGGTTATTGCCGTGTTGAGCACGGCCGCCATGGGGCTCACCGACAATGTCCTGCTCTGGGCCGGGCTGCGTTACGTTGCCGGCTTTTCCAGCACGGCCGGGCTGCTGCTGGCCTCGGGCCTGGTGCTGAACTGGCTGATGCGCCAGGGCCATCGCCCCGAACTGGGATTGCACTTCATGGGTCTGGGCCTGGGCATTGTGGTCTCCGGTATCGCGGTGGGGGCCATGGCCGATTGGCTCACCTGGGATAAGCAATGGCTGGGCTTGGGCCTCCTGGGGCTGGTCTTCTTCCTGCCCGCCTGGTGGTGGCTGCCGGCGCCAGCGCCAGCCACATCCCAGGCGACGGCCGCCAAGTCGGCCGCCCCGTCGAGCGCACCCAGCCAGCGCTGGATGTGGCTGCTCATCGCCGCCTACTTCTGCGCCGGCTTTGGCTTTGTCATCAGCGCCACCTTCATCGTCGCCATCCTGGGCAAATTGCCTTTGCTTGCCGGTAAGGGCAGCTGGGTCTGGGTCATCGTCGGCCTGGCGGCGGCGCCGTCCTGTTTCGTCTGGGATCGCGTTGCCAGTTCCGTGGGGCAGATCCGCACCTTGATGATTGCCTATGGCCTGCAGACGATTTCCATCGTCCTGCCCGTCATGACCGACAGCGTCGCCCTCAATGTGATGGGTGCCATCCTGTTCGGGGCGACCTTTGTCGGTATCGTCAGTCTTACCCTGACCCTCATCGGCCGGCACTTTCCGGCCAACCCGGCCAAGGCCATGGCGCGGATGACCCTGAGTTACGGCGTGGCCCAGATTTTCGCGCCGGCCATGGCCGGCTACATCGCCACCGCCACGGGCAGCTACCACGGCGCCCTGGTGGTCACGGCCGTGGTCATGGTCGCCGGTATGGGGCTGCTCCAGGCCCTGATGCGCGAGGAGAAATGGCAGGCTCAGGGCTAAAGGCAGCCGGCCGATAGCCGGCGCAGCCTGTATCGGCTATTCCGCCGGTTTCTCAAACCTTCACAAACAGGGTCACCAGGGGCTCGTCGCCCACCTGGCAGCTCCAGTGGCCGTGGATCTTGGGGTCGAAGGTGGCGCCGGCCGGCAGGGTGTCGGCGGAGTAGAAGTGCTGGCCGGCCTTGAAGTTACGGCTGCTGCCGTCCTGCAGGCCGATTTTCATTTCGCCGCCGAGGACGAACAGCCATTGTTCTTCCGTGGTGCAGTGGAACTGGCTGCGAAAGCCCACCGGGCTCTGGCGGAACTGGCAGGCCTTGGCCGGGGTGAGGGCGGAGAGCATGGCTTGGGGTGTGCCTTCGCTCAGTGGCACTTCTTCTTCCCGGAATTTGGCGGTGCCGTCGGTATCGGTGTACAGGGTGACTTTGGTGAAGGTGGTCATTGGAGCTCCGGCTGGATTAGGGCGTGAAATTGGGAAAACGGGGGCTGCCACAGATCGACAGCCCCCAGGGTAGTTAATCAGGCCTTTGGGGCGTGGAAGTAGGGCAGCAGGGCCTTGGCCGCCTCGACCCGCGCTGCCGCAGGCGCGGCAGCATCGTTCATCAGCGCCAGCAGAAAATCCTTGGGATCGCTGAAGTCGCCGCCCAGCTGGAGTCCAGCTTTGGCGGCGGAAGCAGACGCGGCGGGTGCAGCGATGGGGGGATGGTCAGCGGCGGGTACCGCTGCCTGGAGCTGGGCCAGGGCCCGCTGGAAATCCCCCGTCTTGATGCTGCCGAGTGTCGCCAGCATGTCCGCCTGCTTGTCGGCGTTGGGTGCCATGGGCAGCCAGGTTTCATCGGCGAACATGGCGCCCATGGTGGGGTCGATGAAGGCGGTCCAGCCGCCGTTGTCCAGGGCAGCGGGCGGCAGGCGGGGGCAAGCGTTGCCCTCGCCCGGGTAGAGCCGCAGGGTGGCAGCCGGAACGTCGGCCAGGTACTTCTGCCGTAGCGCTTGCAGGAAGTCCCGGGCCATCGCCAACGGCAGGGGCTCGGCCAGGGACAGCCACAACTGGTAGCCCGCCGGGCCGCCGACAGCCACGGCCGGGGTGGGCAATTCCAGATCATCGCTCAGGCCCTGGCACAGGGCAGCGGCCTGGGGCCAGTGGGCGCTGCGGGCAAATTCGATCACCAGGGCCCTGACCCGTCCGTCCGGGGAGGTCAGGTCGAGGGCGACGCTGGCCTCTCCTGCCGGGCCGGCTTCCAGATCCGTGGCACTGAGGCGATGGCGCGTTCCGTCGGCCACAGCTCCCGGGGAGAGGACGTATCCCGTCTGTTCGGGCAGGCAATAGAGGCGTTGCAGTTGTTCGATCAGGCGCATGGCGGGTGTGGTTCGCTTTTACTCGTTTTCGATGGTTTGCCGGCGCGGGTCCAGCACCGCAGCCAGCCTATCGGCGGCCAGGGTGATGGCGGTCACCGCCAGGGTGAGCAGCAGGCCCGGGTAGAGGCTGATCCAGTACTGGCCGGACAGCAGGTAGCTAAAGCCGTTGGCGATGAGCCGGCCGAGGGAAGGCTCGGTGGCCGGGGTGCCGAGACCCAGGAAGGAGAGGGTGGCTTCCAGGGAAATGGCGGCGGCCAGTTGCAGGGGCAGGATCACCAGTAGGGGCGGCAGGCAGTTGGGCAGCAGGTGGCGCCACAGGAGGCGCCCATGGGAGATACCCAGGAGCCGGGCAGCGGCCAGGTAGTCCTTCTCCCGTTCCACCAGGGCGGCGGCCCGGGCGCTGCGGGCGAAATAGGCCCACTGGGAGGCGGCCAGGGCCAGGGCCACCTTGGCGAGGCCTGGGCCGGAGAGGGCGAGCAGGGCCAGGGCGATGAGCAGGGCGGGAAAGGATAGCTGCAGGTCGGCCAGGGCCAGCACCAGCCGGTCCCAGCGGCCCCGGAAATAGCCGGCGGTGAGGCCCAGGCCGGTGCCCAGGAGAAAGCCCAGGCCGGTACCGACGCCGGCTACCAGGAGGCTCAGGCGCAGGCCGTAGACCATGGCTGAGAGCAGGTCCCGCCCCTGTTCGTCACTACCCAGCAGGTAGATGCCGCCGACCCCGGCGGCGCTGCCCGGGGGCAGGCGGGCATCGAGGATGTCCAGGGCGGCCGGGTCGTATGGGTTTTGGGGAACCAGCCAGGGGCCGGCCGTGGCGGCGAGCAGGGTCAGGGCGATCAAGGCCAGGGCCAGCTTGCCGCCAGCGCTGGCATAGAAGCGTTGCAGGATGTTCATTCCTGCCCCCCGCTCCGTACCCGGGGGTCGAGCCAGCCGTAGAGCAGTTCTACCGCCAGGTTGAGGACCACGAACAGGGCGGCGGCGAACAGCAGGTAGGCCACCACCACCGGTCGGTCCAGGGCGTTGATGGCGTCCATCAGCAGCTTGCCCATGCCGGGCCAGCCGAAGACGGTCTCGGTGACCACGGCGAAGGCGATCAGGGCGCCGAATTCCATACCCAGTACGGTGACCACGGGGATGAGGGTGTTGGGCAGGACGTGGCCGGTAACCACC
>DATEZY010000081.1:0-4327 GCA_035255085.1 Azospira sp.
GGAATCGGGCGTCAGGAGTTCCGGGTATTGGGCCTCCAGGGCCTGCAACTCCCGGAACAGGCGGTCGTACTCGGCGTCCGGAACGATCGGATTGTCCAGGACGTAATAGGCATAGTCGTGGCGCGCTACCTCGGCCCGCAGTTCCCGGGCCCGCTCCGCGACCACAGGCGGCACCCGCATCAGGCGAACAGGCGCAGGGACAGGGGCCCACCAGCCACCAGGCCGCGACCGGCCATGGCGCCCTGGTACTGGGCCACCTGCCGGCGGATCGGCTCCAGTTGCGTTTCCGTCAGGGGGTGGCGGTTATCATCCACCACCGCGCCATGCAGGGCCTCGGCGAAGCGCCGGGCCAGTTCCGCCATCTGGTTCACCACCCGATCCCCATTGGGCACCCGGGGCACATCGAGCAGGAAGGTCAGGCCATGGCAGGAAACGGTCTTGATGGCCTCAATGGAAAACGGCGTGGAACCCTGGTTCAGCAGGCTATAGAGAACCCGGCCATCGTCATCCCGGCGCACGAAGACACCATCGGAGCCCAGGGTCATGCCGGCGGCTTCGGCCAGGGCGCGGATTTTTGTGCCGGCAAAGGCTTGGCTGGTAGCCACCACGTTGATGCCGATCTGGATATCCACGTCGGCACAGAAGCGATCCAGGGCCCAGGCCTCCTCCAGAGCAGATTTGCGCGTCGGCAGGTCGGCCACGGCCATGAATTCCTCGGCCAACTGGCGCATGGCGGTATGGAAAACGGAAAGCTCGGCATCGGAGATGGCTCCCTGTCGGTCCGCCATCTGGGCTCCGATACGCAAACGCCGATACTCCACAGGGCTGTCGTCCGACAACACATCCCATTCGCCGGTAGCCTCGTTGAAACCCACCCAGATCACCCGCTTGCTCAGGCGCCGCAGGTTCTCGTGCTGGGACTGGAGGAACTGGGCAGCAGGAATGTAATCCACCGTCTCCAGGCTGACGATGTAATCCACTGCCGGGGACAGCAGGCTCTGGGGCAAGGGCGGGGGTTGCAGCTCGCCCTTTGCGGCCGGGGCCTCATAGCGGAGTTCCGGCGTCACCAAGGGGGCCGCGATAGGCGGCGCGGAAATAGATGCAGATGTAGGAGGAGAAACAGGGGCGCGGGCCGCAGGCACTTCCACAGGGGCAGGCTCCGGATCAAACGTCTCCTCCCAAGGCGGCGGCAGATTTTCAGCCAAGGCTGATGCCATCGGGAGGGACTCATTGTCCAGGTTGAAACTAGGCTCCAGGCGCATCTCCGGGACCGGCTGGGGATCCAGGCTAGGCTCATGGCGTTCGGCCACCGCTTCCGGCGCCGGGCGCTTGATCAGGACGGCGTACTCTTCCTCTTCCTCCAGACTGTTTTCAGCGGCGGATTCCGGGTCGAGGAGCACATCTTCGTGATTGGAGCGCAGCATCTGCTCGGCCACCTGGCGATGTTTGCGTTCTTGCCACTTGTTGTAGGCGACCACCCCGACCACCGCGACGGCGCCGAGTCCGATAAGGCCCATGTGCAATTCGGTCATCTTGCGTTCTCTTGGAGAAGGAGCGCCCTGGAGGGCGCATCCGAAATATTGTTTTGGCCCGGTGCGGGGGCAAGACCCGCCTTCATGGGCAGACAAGGCGCTATCTTAACGGCGCCGCGACGCTTTATGCAGTACATGCGGGTGTGGTGGCTCATGCTTGGCCCGCTCAGCACGGCCGAGACAGCCTGAAACGACCAAGCCCCCGCGCTCCCCGCCGCACTCGCCTTGCTCGCAGCTGCGCAGGCTCGGTGGCTCATGCGGCTACCTGCTCCCGCATGCGCAGGGCTTCGGCGATGTCTACTTCCACCACCCGGGAGACGCCGGATTCCTGCATGGTCACCCCCACCAACTGCTCGGCCATTTCCATGGCAATCTTGTTGTGGCTGATGAACAGGAACTGGGTGTTGGAGGACATGCGCTTCACCATTTCGGCGAAGCGTTCGGTGTTGGAGTCGTCCAGGGGGGCATCCACCTCGTCGAGCAGACAGAAGGGTGCCGGGTTCAACTGGAACATGGCGAACACCAGGGCGATGGCGGTGAGGGCCTTTTCGCCGCCGGAAAGCAGGTGGATGGTGGCGTTTTTCTTGCCCGGGGGCTGGGCGATGATCTGCACGCCGGAGTCCAGGATTTCGTCGCCGGTCATTACCAAACGGGCCTCGCCGCCACCGAACAGGGTCGGGAAAAGCTCGCCGAAATGGCGGTTCACCGTGTCGTAGGTGGCCTGGAGCAGTTCCCGGGTTTCCTTGTCGATGCGGCGAATGGCGTTTTCCAGGGTTTCCATGGCGGTATTCAGGTCCTCCGCCTGGGCATCGAGATACTCCTTGCGCTGCTTGGCCGACTCCAGTTCTTCCAGGGCCGCCAGGTTCACCGCCCCGAGTTCGAGAATGGCCTTCTGCAGGGCGCCGATGGAGCCTTGCAGGCTGCTGGCCTTGACGTTCTCCATATCGGCGGTAAGCAGGCTCTCGTCGGCGCCAGCCTCCACCAGCTGGGCGCTGAGCTGCTCGACGTTGAGGGCAGCCGCCTGCTCCTTGAGGCGCAGCTCCCCCACCTTGTCCCGCAGGGGATTCAAGCTCTGCTCGACCTTCAGGCGCTGTTCTTCGAGCCGGCGCAGTGCGCCGGTGGCGGCTTCCAGGGCTTCCCGCTGGCCGGCCAGAGCTTCCTCGCGCAGCACCCGTTGCTCCAGGGCATCCTGCAATTGGGGCTCGAGGGCCTCCACATCCAGGTTGTCGGCATTTTCCCGGCACTGGCTGAGATCTTCGTTGATGCGCTGCAGCTGACGCCGCGCCACTTCGTGGCTGGCACTGATCTCCTCCAGCTTGCTCTTGCATTCGCGCTGGGAGAACTGGGCTTCCCGCTGCTCCCGCTCCACCCCGGCCAGGGCTTCACGCTCTTCGCGCAGGCCACGCTCGGCCTGTTCCAGGCGGGCCCGGGCAGACTCCAGGTCGGCCTGGAGGGACTCCAGGGCTTCCCGCTGCTCGGCCATGGCGTCGTCAGCGGCGAACTGGCGCTCCCGCTCCAGCTCCTCTTCGGCGGCAAGCTCGGCCAGGGCCTCCTCGATCTGGGCGTGGCGTTCCCGGTAGCGTTCCACGGCCTGGTTGAGCTTGAGGGTCTCCATCTGCAGGGCGTGCAGGCGGTTCTGCATTTCCTGGGAGTGGCGGCGGGTATTCTGGATGTGGTTCTGGACCTCGGCCAGACGGGCCTCCACCTCGGCCAACTGGGCCTGGGCGGTTTCCACGGCCTGCTGCTTTTCTTCCAGGGACTGGCCCAGCTCCTCGATTTCCCGTTGCCGTTCGAGCAGGCCGTGTTCGGCGGAGTCAGGGGCGAACAGGGTGAGGCTGCTGGCGGTCACCAAATGACCGGCACGGCATACCAAGGCCTGGCCCGGCACCAAGGAGTCGCGACGGGCCAGGGCCTCATCCACGGTGTCACAAGCATCGATGCCGCTCAGCCATTCGGCCAGGACCGGTGCCAAAGCCTCGTCCTCGCAGCGGATGTGGGCCAGCAGACCACTGCGGGAGGCAGGATGGGACCTGGCGCCAGCGAGTAACAAAGTCAGTTTGGCCGCCGGCCGGTCCGCCGTCAGGGCTGCCAGGGCGGTGGTATCGCCGGCTTCCACGGCATTGATGCGTTCCCGCAGCACGGCTTCCACGGCGTCTTCCCAGCCGGGCTCGACGTGCAGACGCTTCCACAGGGGCGTGCGGCCTTCCAGACTGTGGCGGCGCAGCCATTCCCCGAGCTTGCCGCTGCCCTGGACCCGGGCCTGCAGCTGCTCCAGGGCAGCGCGGCGGGCCTGGACCCCGGCGACATCCTTGAGGGCGTGCTGCACTTCCTGCAGCAACTCCCGGCGGCGGCCTTCGACCTGGGGCAGCTCGTGCTGGGCGGCGGCCTGCTGCTCCTGCACCAGGGCCAGCTCTTCCCGCAGCATAGCCAGTTCTTCCTGCTTCAGGTCCAGTTCGTGGGTATCCGGGGCGCTCTGGCCGGCCCGCTCCTGCTCCAGGCGGTCCCGGCGCTGGGCGATGGTCTGCAGGCTGCGCAGGGAGTGGGAATGGTTGGTCTGTTCCACCTGCAGTCGCTGCTCGGCCTGGGAAATCCGGGCGCGCTGGGCATTGACCGCCTCCATGGCCGAGGCCTGGGCGTCTTCCGCCATGGGCAGGCGCTCCTGGCGGGCCTCCAGCTTCATCTGGGACTGCTCAAGACGGGATTCGGCCACCAGTTCCTGTTCGCGCCAGCGCACATCCTCGGCATCCAGGCGCTCGGTCTGTTCGCGCCAATGCTCCCGCTCCCCTTCCAGCTGG
>DATEZY010000082.1:0-27683 GCA_035255085.1 Azospira sp.
ACCTCGAGGGGGGTGTCCACAAAGACCTCGATAAAGTTCTCCTGGCCTATGAGTTCTCGCGCCATTTCCCGCTCACGCCGGAAGGGGGAGATGAAGGCGGTCATCACAATCAATCCCGCATCCATCATCAGCTTGGCGACTTCGGCGATGCGGCGAATGTTTTCGACCCGATCGGCGTCGGTGAAACCGAGATCCTTGTTTAAGCCCTGGCGCACGTTGTCGCCATCCAGGATGTAGGTATGCCGGCCCTGAGCGTGCAGCTCTTTTTCCAGGGCGTTGGCGATGGTGGATTTGCCTGAGCCGGAGAGGCCGGTAAACCAGATTACCTTGCCTTGATGGCCATTGAGCCTTTCCCGCTCGGTTCGGCCAATGGTCAGCGCCTGCTTGTGCACGTTCTGGGCGCGGCGCAGGCTGTGGCGAATCATGCCGGCCGCGACGGTGGCATGAGTGAAGCGGTCGATCAGGATGAAGCTGGCCAGGGTTTTTGAGTTGGCGTAGGTATCGAATACCAACGGCCGGCTGCAGGCCAGGTTGCAGACTGCGATGTCGTTCAGGCGCAGTGTTTTCGTCGGTTCATGGGCCAGGGTATTGACGTCGATCTTGTGTTTGATCGTCGTGATGGAAATCCCCGCATTTTGGTTGGCGAGTTTTAGCTCATAGCCGCGGCCGGGCATCCCAGCTTCTTCGCCCATCCAGATCAGGGTGGCTTCAAACTGATCGGTCATTTCCAGTGGCTGCTGGCTGAAGGAGAAAATGTCGCCGCGGGAGGCGTCGACTTCCCGGTCAAGGCGCAGCGTCACCGCATCGCCTGTTTCCGCTAGCGCCAGACTGCCATCGAAGCTGACGATCTCGGCCACCGTGGCGGTCTGGCCGCTAGCAGTGACCCGAATTTCATCGCCCGGTCTGACCTGGCCTTCTGCAATGGTGCCGGCAAAGCCCCGGAAGTCGGCGTTGGGTCGATTGACCCATTGAACGGGAAACACGAAGCGTTTGCTGGTGCCGTGGGGAAGGGGGATGGTCTCCAGGAAACCAAGCAGGGTCGGGCCGCTGTACCAGGGGGTGTGTCCGGAGCGCTGGGTGATGTTGTCGCCCTTCAGGGCGCTCATAGGGATGGCGGTGATGGAGGCAAAGCCCAGGGGCTGGGCAAAGGCCGCGAAGGCGTTCTTGATGTCCTGGTAGGCCTCTGCCTTGAAAGCCACCAGGTCCATTTTGTTGATCGCCAGAGCGACGTGGCGTATGCCCATCAAGGACGCCAGAAATGCGTGGCGCCGGGTTTGGGGGAGCAAACCGTTACGCGCATCGACCAACAGCACTGCCACATCGGCGGTCGATGCACCGGTGGCCATGTTGCGCGTGTATTGTTCGTGCCCCGGGGTGTCGGCCACAATGAACTTGCGTTTGGCCGTTGCGAAGTAACGGTAGGCGACATCGATGGTGATGCCCTGTTCGCGCTCGGCGGCGAGGCCGTCGACCAGCAGGGCAAAATCAATGTCGTTGCCTTGCGTTCCATGCTTTTTCGAGTCGGCTTGCAGGGTGGCCAGCTGGTCGTCGAAAAGCTCCTGGGCCTCCCACAATAGGCGGCCGATCAATGTACTCTTGCCATCGTCAACGCTGCCGCAGGTGATGAAGCGCAACAGATCCTGCCCGCGTTCCTGGGCCAAAAAAGCGTCGATGGTGGTTGGTAGAGATTGCTGGTGGAGCGTGTGCTCAAGCTGGAGGGTCTTCGAGTTCTTGGGGCGAGCCATCAGAAATAGCCTTCCTGTTTCTTCTTTTCCATGCTGGAGCCGGCATCGCTATCGATCGCTCGGCCTTGGCGTTCCGAGCTGCGGGAATTGATCAGTTCCAGAATGATTTCGGGTACGGTACTGGCGCTCGATTCGATGGCGCCGGTCAGAGGGTAGCAGCCCAGGGTGCGGAATCGTACCTGCTTTTCCATGATTTTCTCGCCCGGCAACAGGCGGAAGCGCCCGTCATCCACCATCAGGATCATGCCGTCCCGAACCACGACCGGCCGTTCCTTGGCAAAGTAGAGGGGCACCACCGGGATGTGTTCTTGGTAGATGTACTGCCAGATGTCGAGTTCTGTCCAGTTTGACAGCGGAAAGACTCGAATGCTTTCACCGGGGTTCTTGCGGGTGTTGTAGAGATTCCAGAGCTCCGGTCGCTGATTCTTTGGATCCCAGCGATGGGCCTGGGTGCGGAATGAGAAAATGCGCTCTTTTGCGCGGGATTTTTCTTCATCACGGCGAGCGCCGCCAAACACCACGTCAAACTTGTACTTGTCCAGGGCCTGTTTCAATCCTTCGGTCTTGGTAATGTCGGTGTGCAGCGCGGAGCCGTGGTCAAAGGGGTTGATGTTCTTGGCGATGGCTTCGGGGTTGATGTGCACCAGCAGATCCATGCCGCTGACTTGAGCCATATGGTCACGAAACAGGTACATCTCCTGGAATTTCCACCGCGTATCCACATGCAATAGGGGGAATGGCGGCGTAGCCGGATAGAACGCCTTGCGTGCCAGGTGCAGCATGACGGAACTGTCCTTGCCCACTGAATAGAGCATCGCCGGATTTGCACCCTCGGCGACAGCTTCGCGGATGATATGGATGCTCTCGGCTTCCAGGTGCCTGAGATGAGGTGTCGGCAGATGGCGGGCGGACGTAGGCGCTTGCATGAAATCGAGCACGGGCGGGTAGGCGTTGGCGGGGAGGGAGATATCTGGTGCGGCGGGGGTTGAGCGCAAATATTTGACGAGCAGGCCGTGGGGAAAGACGGCAATGGCTTTCCCCAGATGTTGTTGCAACCGCATCAGGGCTTCGCGGATGGAGGTGCTGTCCGGTCCGATGGATAGTGGTATCCAATAGCGTGCACCGCGAGCGTCGTTGGCGTTCAGGCAGGTGATTCCGCCCGACAACTCGTGGAGTTGCACAAACAGGGGGAGCCTGCGCTTGGTACGGGCTTTGTCCAAGGCCTCGTCGATGAGCAGTTTGTTGGCGGGGCGGCCATATTCATCCGCAAGCTGAGTCGCGGACAGTTCTGCCGGGAGCAGGTTTAGTTCGTGTAAGCGTCGCTCGGCGGTGCGTTTTGTATCAGCCTTGCCAATTGATTGCAGGTGCCGGAACGCCCGTTCGGTGTCCCAGACCTGGTCCGCATCCAGGCCGAGGTAACTTGGTTGGGTGTCTGTCGCATTGTGCATTGCCACGCCTTTTGTTTCGATGTTTGTTTGCATGATATCATTTGTAGGCTTATTTAAATTGCGAAAATGCATAATGCGACAAGTGATTGAGGTTGGGGCCATTGCCGGCAAGGTCGTGGCTATTGCCCGGGTGGCTGGTAAGGTCATCCTGGATATCTACTCCAGTAGCGCCAAGGGGGGAGATGGTGTGCTGGTGGCGCACAAGGCGGATGCCAGCCCTCTGACGCTGGCTGATCTCGCCTCTCACCGAGTCATCAGTGAAGGTCTTCGGCAACTGACGCCAGAAATTCCGGTGATTTCGGAAGAGGATGAAGAGTCCGCCAAAGGGGCTAGGGGAGCCCTGTTCTGGCTCATCGATCCGCTGGATGGCACCAAGGAATTTCTGGCGCAGAACGGGGAATTCACGGTCAACATTGCGTTGGTGTCCGACGGCGTGCCGATATTCGGTGTCGTTTTTGCCCCGGCCCTGGGCCTGATGTACTGGGGGGGGCAGGGCCTGGGGGCGTTTCGCGAGAGACTTGGCACTGTCGAATCCCTGCGCGTCGCCAGACCGGTGGTTCCTGGCGAGACCTTCCGGGTCGTCGCGAGCAAGAGCCATTTAAATGCAGAAACAAAAGAGTTCATTGCGCGCCTGGGGCGGTGTGAGTTGATTCAGGCTGGTAGCTCATTGAAGTTCTGCCGGGTGGCGGAGGGGGCTGCCGATGTGTATCCCCGCCTGGGCCCTACCTGCGAGTGGGATACCGCTGCCGCTCATGCCCTCCTGGAGGCGGCAGGGGGCTTCGTTTGTGATCTGCAGGGCGAGTCGCTGCGTTACGGCAAGCCGGATGTTTTGAATCCTTTCTTCATTGCCGCATCGGTGCCTCTGGTCGAATTGGAGGGGGCATGATCGACGGCGCTTACGCCCTGGCCGGTGGTGTAACCGGCTTTGTGGTTGGGCTGACCGGAGTCGGCGGCGGTGCGTTGATGACGCCGCTGCTGCTCCTGGTCTTTGGCGTCTCGCCGACGACGGCCATTGCCACCGATCTTTGGTTTGCGGCAATTACCAAAATGGTCGGCGCCAAGGTTCACCATGGTGCGGGTCAAGTGGACTGGCAGGTGGTGAAGCGCCTGTGGTGGGGTAGCCTGCCGGTGGCGTTACTGGTGGTGATCATCGTGACCTTGGGGGCCAAGGTAGCCAAAGTAAGTTGGCTGACCCATGCAATCGGGGTCGTGGTGCTGATTACGGCATTGGGGCTCATCTTTGCCCCTCGCCTGCTGGCGGTGGCGCGTCGCCGCCGTATTGGGGATCCGGAGCGCTTCAAGGCAGTGCAGCCAGCATTGACCGTCTTGGCTGGTGCCATCCTGGGGGTCTGCGTCGCACTGACTTCGGTGGGCGGCGGTGCGCTGGGTAGCGTCATGCTGCTTTATCTTTACCCGCTGCGTATGACGCCCCATCGGCTGGTCGCTACGGATATCGTGCATGCCATTCCCCTGGCGGTGGTTGCCGGGCTGGGCTACTTGTTCTCCGGGATGGTCGATTGGTGGATGCTGGCCAGTCTTTTGGTTGGGTCCGTGCCCGCCGTCATCCTCGGTAGCTTGCTGGTGGGAAAGGTTTCCGGGCGAGGGATTCAGATTCTCCTGGCGATGGTGCTGATGGCTGCGGGCGGGAAGGTTTTGCTGTGAAGGGCATTGGCCCATTCAATTCTTGGTGCCTCCTCTCCTGCTGCCAAGGGCAGCCTGAATTCATTTTCGCTCCCCTGTTTCAGCTTTTAGATAGGTAAGCGATGCTCTAGAATCGCCCCTCGGTTATAGAAACCCCTTTTTCAAAGAACAGGGCAGGGTGGATTAGAAGGTGTCTGGAACGAATATTGTCGGCGTCATTGTCACCTTCCGTCCCGAAGGGCCCGTGTTGCAGCGCTTGCTGGCAGCCTTGCTGGCGCAGGTTACTCATGTGGTCATCGCGGACAACGGTTCCGAGGGCGTTCTCCCCGAGGTGCTGAAAGCATTTCCTCCGGATGCGGTTTCCGTGCTTCCCATGGGAGAGAACTTGGGCATCGCCACCGGCCTGAATCGAGGCGTGGCCGCCGCGTTAGCTAGGGGCGCCACCCATGTGCTTCTTTCGGACCAGGACAGCCTGCCCGCCCCGGATATGGTCGCCAGCCTGCTCCAGGTTTGCCAGGCCCAGCAGGCAAAGGGTATCCAGGTGGCTGCTATCGGGCCGCGCTACCTCGATGACCGGGCCGATAATCCTCCGCCGTTTATTCGCGTCGATGGCCTGCAGCTTCGGCGCCTGCGTTGCGACAGCGCATCGGCAGTGCTGCCAGTGGATTATCTGATTACCTCCGGTTCCTTGATCCCGGCAGAAGCGTGGGCGGCTATCGGCGGCATGGAAGAGCAGTTGTTCATCGATTACGTGGACATCGAATGGGGCATGCGTGCCATGGCCCGGGGCTATCGCTGCTTTGGCGCCTGTGGGGCGCGCATGGGGCATGTGTTGGGGGATGCCCCCCTGCACTTTGCCGGCATGAAGGTGCCGGTGCATTCACCCCTGCGGCATTACTACCTGTTCCGCAATGCCGTCTGGCTCTATCGCCAGCCCTGGGTGCGGCGGAACTGGAAAGTGGTGGATGGGGCCCGCTTGGTGCTGAAGTTTGGTTTCTATTCCTTGATCACCGCGCCCCGCTTCCAGCATTTCCGCAGCATGGTGCGTGGTATTTGGCACGGCTTGCTGGGGCGGATGGGGCGGCTGGATGCCTGACCGCCATCACTCGTCCCCGTGCTGACCTCGGCCGCGCTGCTCCGGGCCCTCCCAGTGGGGGGGCTGGTTCTGGCCCAGCGGGCGGTTCAGGCCCTGGCCGGGCTGACCACCATGGTGGTCATTTCCCACTTCGTCAATTCGGAAGAGCAGGGCTGGTATTACACCTTCCTGAGTCTGGCTGCCCTCTACACTCTGGCCGATCTAGGTCTTTCTGTCGTGCTGGTGCCCCTCTTTGCCAAACACTTCGCCGTTGCCAGGCTACTGAAAGGGGGAAAGGTGACAGGGGAGGGCGAACCCTTCCTGGGCCAGCTCCTGGGGCGCACCGTGCGCTGGTATGGCGGTTTGGCCGGAGGTTTTATTGCCCTGGTGTTGCCCGGGGGCGCCCTGTATTTCTCCCTGCTTTCCAATGACGCCCTTGCCTGGGGCGTGCCCTGGTCGGTCGTGATAGCTGCAGGGGGCGGCATGCTGCTGCTTATTCCATTTATGGCGTTTGTCGAAGGTGCCGGGCAAATTAGAGCCTTGTCCGTCATGCGCCTGCAACAGACCCTGCTGGGGGGCTGCGGTTGCTGGTTCATGCTGGTTGAGGGGCACGAGTTGTGGGCGGCAGTGATGATGCCCTCTGCCGCGGTGCTGGTGCCGGGGCTGTGGCTGTTCGGCCGCTGGCGCGGCCTGCTGGGTCTGGCCTGGCGCAACAATGGGCGGGAAATCAACTGGCGGCGGGACATCCTGCCTTTGCAATGGCGCCTTGGCGTGAGTTGGGCCTGCGCCTATTTCACAACCCAGATCTATACGCCCATCCTGATGCATACCCAAGGGGCCGTGGTTGCCGGGCAGATGGGTCTTTCCCTGGCCATCATGACCATGATCGGCTTTCTCGGCCAATCCTTCCTGGCGCGCCGGGTGCCCATGATGGCCCAGGCAGCAGCCCGCCGGGATTTTGTTGCCCTGGATGCCGCTTTTCGCCGCGACTTTCTCTTTTTCTCCGCCAGCTATGCCGCCGCTGGGCTGGGGTTGGTGCTGCTCAAGCTTGCCTTGTCCGGCACTGTCTATGCAACGCGCGTATTGCCGTTCTGGCAGTTGGTTGGCCTGCTCGGGGTGGTCTTTGTGAACCAGGTAGTCGGCGTGCTGGGGACCTATCTGCGGTCCTTCCTCTATGAGCCCCTGACCAAGGTCAATTTGGTTGCCACCCTGGTGGCGGTCCCGCTCGCGGTGGCGGCGGCAGCCCATTCCTCGGCCGCGGTGATCGCGGCCCTGCTGGCCGTTGCTTTATCGATCAATTTTCCCTGGGCTTGTGCCATCTGGTGGCGGGAGCGCCGCCGCTGGCGGGCCGGGCAGGTATGAATGTCAATATGCGTGTAGTTGAGGCCGATGATGCTCTTTCCGGGAATGGTGTGACGGGACTTCCCTGTCTGACCGTTTCCCTGGTGACTTTTCGTCCCGATCGGGACGAACTGACGGAAACCCTGCAGAGTTTCCAGCGGGCCTGTCGCGGCTTGCCCGGCTGGCGAGTACAACTCTATCTAATCGACAACACGCCGCCGCCCGATGCTGCTCCCTGGCTGGAGGAATTGGCCCATGAGATGGGGGCGGTGTTGCTCACCGGCCACGGTAACGTGGGGTTTGGCCATGGCCACAATCTGGTGCTGGACCGGGTCGGCGACTACCACCTCATTCTCAACCCTGATGTGGGCATGGCAGAAAATTCCCTGGCCGCTGGGCTGGATTTCATGGCAGATCACCTGGATTGCGGCCTGCTCACTCCCGCTGCGTTTTGGGCCGATGGTAGCCGGCAGTACCTGTGCAAGCGCCTGCCGTCCCTGCTCGATCTCCTGTTGCGCGGCTTCGCACCCGCGCCGGTGAAGCGCTTCTTTGCCGGCCGGCTGGCAGCGTACGAGATGCAGGACTGCATTGCTGAAACGGTATTCTGGGATCCGCCGATCGTGAGCGGCTGCTTCATGCTGTTTCGTGGGAGCGTGTTGCGTGCCCTGGAGGGATTCGATCCGCGCTATTTCCTCTACTTTGAAGATTTCGATTTGAGTCTGCGCGCCGGCAAGGTGAGTCGCATCGCCTATGTGCCTGCAGTCAGGATCGTGCATCACGGGGGCAATGCGGCGCGCAAGGGGTGGGCTCATATCCGCATGTTCGGTCGCTCGGCTGTCACCTTTTTTGCCACCCATGGCTGGAGACTGTGGTGACCATACTCGTGACCGGGGCCAGCGGCTTCATTGGTGGCAACCTGTTGCAACATCTGCAACAGCAAGGCCGGAGTGTCCTGGGGATGACCCGGGGGGGCGCCATAGGGGCGGGCTGGCGGCGGGGTAATCTGGATGACCCGGGCTCCCTTTCCCTGGCGTGCCAGGGGATATCCACCGTCATCCATTGCGCCGGTTATGCCCACGCCTTTGGTACCTTGCAACAGGCTGATGCCGATTTCCACTGGCGCATCAACTACGAGGGGACGCGGCGCCTGGTCGAGGCAGCGGGAGGCGCCGGCGTACGTCGCTTTGTTTTCCTGTCTTCAGTGAAGGCCATGGGTGAGCCGGGGGCGGAGTGCGTTGCCGAGGATTGGCAGGGCGCCTTCCTGACGCCCTATGGTGAAGCCAAGCGGGCGGCGGAGGTGGCAGTCCTGGAGAGTGGTCGATCTTCGGCTATGGAGGTAGTGATTCTGCGCCCGGCCATGGTCTATGGTCCAGGTGGCAAGGGCAACCTGGAGCGCATGGCGCGAGCAATCTCCCGAGAGCGTTTTCCGCCCCTGCCGGAGACCGGCAATCACCGTTCCCTGGTGCATGTGGACGACATGGTAGCGGCCATCCTGCTGGCCGTAGACCAGCCTCAGGCCAACGGCCAGACCTATGTCGTGGCCCATCCGGAGGCGCCTTCCGGTGGCCAGTTGTACGATGCCATGCGCCGCGCCCTGGAACTGCCTCCGTGCCGCTGGCGTACGCCCGAGTCGTGGCTGCGTCTGGCAGGCCAGGCCGGATCCCTGGCTGAAAGGATGCTGCACCGACGCATGCCCTTGAACACGGAAGTGGTCAGTCGTCTGCTCGACTCCGCCTGGTATTCCTCCGCCCGCCTGCAGGGCGAGTTGGGTTGGGCGCCCCGGGTGTCCTTGGGCGAAGGATTGAGACGCCTGGTCGCGGCGATGTAAGCGCTCCTCGCTCCAGCTTTCCGGGCTCTCTCCAGGGGGCGAGAGCAATGCTGTTCTCATGGCAGGCGGGGCCGCTGCCCGGCAAGCACGTATAATTCCAATTTTTTAACCCGGGTCCGACGTGGTCTGGCTTATTTCTTCCTTCGTTTTCATCGCAGCACTGCTGACCCTGTACCGGGCCCTCTCTTCCGGCTGGGCGTGGCGCCTGGCCGTCGATACCCCCAACGAACGTTCCCTGCATGTGCGGCCGACCCCTCGTGTCGGCGGACTCCTGGTGATGCCCTGGGGCCTGGCGGCGGCCTGGATGCTGAGCGACGGCGGTGATCTGGCCCCGGTGCTGGGGGCGGCTGCAGCCCTGTTGGCGGTGTCCTTCCTCGATGATCGCTACGGTATGCCGGTGGTGCTGCGCTTCGGCCTGCATCTGCTGGCGGCCTTGGTAGTGGCCTGGTTGCATGCGCCAGCCCTCTGGCTGGTCTTGCCCCTGGCCTTGGCCCTGGGGTGGATGACCAACCTCTACAATTTCATGGATGGTGCCGATGGCATTGCCGGAGGCATGGCGGTGGCCGGTTTTGGGGCGTATGCCTGGGCCGCCTGGCAGGTGGGCGATCCCGCCCTGGCCCAGGGTAGCCTGGCCCTGCTGGTCGTGGCCCTAGCCTTTCTCTGCTTTAATTTTCCTCCCGCCCGTATTTTCATGGGAGATGGCGGATCGATTCCTCTGGGTTTTCTGGCCGGCGCCTTGGGTTTGGTGGGCTGGACGAGGAATTGCTGGCCGATCTGGTTCCCCGTGTTGGTCTTTTCCCCCTTCATCGTCGATGCCTCGGTGACCCTGCTGCGTCGGTTGTCCCGGGGCGAAAAGGTTTGGCAGGCCCACCGGGAACATTGCTACCAGAAGCTGGTACGTAGCGGCTGGAGCCATCGACGCCTGCTGCTGGCGGCTTACCCGCTCATGGCGGCGGCAGGCGGCAGCGCCGTGCTCCTGCGCGAGGCCTCTCCCGGGGTTGTGGTCATGGGAGCGGTCAGTTGGTTGCTGGCGTATGCCTTGATGCTGCTGGCGGTTGAGCGCCATTGGCGTGCTCGGGGAAATGCATGAACTTGCGAGCCTTGCTTGTCATTCTTCACGATCTGGTGGCCTCGGCCCTGGCTTGGGCCGTTGCCTATTGGCTGCGCTTCAATTTTGATCTGCCGCCTAATTTCAGCCATGGACTGCTTACGGCCCTGCCCTGGGTAGTGGTGCTCCAGGGCAGCGTTTTTTCGCTGTTCGGCTTGTATCGCGGCATGTGGCGCTTTGCCAGCCTGCCGGATCTAAAAAATATCCTCGTTGCCGTTGGTTCCTCCGCCCTGGTGGTGCCCGTGGTCCTATTCCTGCTGAACCGCCTGAGCGATGTGCCGCGCTCGGTGCTGTTCCTGGATCCCTTGCTGCTGGTGCTGATGATGGGCGGCAGCCGCTTTGCCTATCGCGCCTGGCGGGATGGCCTGCTCTTTTCCGGCATGTCGGACCAGAAGCCGGTGATCGTGCTCGGTGCCGGAGAGGCGGCCGCGACCCTGCTGCGGGACCTACACCGCTCCAGCGTCTGGAATGTGGTGGCCCTGCTCGACGATGATCCCCAGAAAAAAGGCCGCCGCCTGGCCGGCGTCCCGGTTGCCGGTACGACGGCGGCCGTCGCCGAAGTGGCGGAGCGTTACCAGGTGCGGGATGTCATTGTGGCCATGCCTGCCGCCCAGCCCGGGGAACGCCGCCACGCGGTAGAAGCGGCGGCAGCAGCCGGCCTGACCGTGCACACGGTCCCCGCCCTGGAGGAACTGCTTTCGGGGCGGGTTACCCTGTCCCAGATTCGTCGCGTGGAATTGGAGGACCTGCTGGGCCGGGCTCCGGTGGAACTGGATAGTGGTGGATTGACCCGCCTCTTGTCCGGCCGCACGGTGCTGGTGACGGGGGCTGGTGGCTCCATCGGCTCCGAACTGTGCCGCCAGGTGGCGGTGTTTCATCCCCAGCGCCTGGTTTTTTTCGATGCCTCGGAATTCGCCCTGTATCGAGTGGAGCAAGAGTTCGTCGCCCGCTTCCCGGACCTGGAAAGTGTGTTCCTGGTGGGGGATGTGCGCGATGGCGCCAGGTTGGCAGAGGTGTTTGCCACCTATCGGCCGGATGTGGTGTTCCACGCCGCGGCTTACAAGCATGTGCCGCTGATGGAGCGGGAGAACGCCTGGCAGGCGGTGCGCAACAATGTGTTGGGTTCCTTGCAGGTGGCCCGGGCCAGCTTGGCGCACGGGGTCTCAGAGATGGTCATGGTGTCCACGGACAAGGCCGTTAATCCCACCAATGTGATGGGGGCAACCAAGCGCCTGGCAGAGCGGATCTGCCAGCACCTGCAAGCATCGGCGGGGGAGGGGGGGGCGGGCCAAACCCGATTTGTCACCGTGCGTTTCGGCAATGTCCTGGGGAGCAACGGCAGCGTCATTCCCAAATTCCGGGAGCAGATTGCCAAGGGCGGACCGGTGACGGTGACCCATCCCGAAATCATCCGCTATTTCATGCTGATCCCGGAGGCCGCCCAACTGGTTCTCCAAGCCGGGTTGATGGGGGAAGGCGGCGAGATTTTCGTACTCGAGATGGGCGAGCCGATCAAGATCGTCGATCTGGCTCGGGACATGATCCGCCTCTCTGGTTTCAGCGAAGAGGAAATCCCCATTCAATTCACCGGCCTGCGCCCGGGGGAAAAGCTTTACGAGGAACTGTTGGCCGATGATGAGTCGACCCTTCCCACCCCCCATTCCAAGCTGCGCGTCGCCAAGGCTCGGGACGAGGCCGATGCTGCCTGGCTGGCCGAAGTTGAGGCCTGGCTGGCCGCTCCGCCCGCCGATATCGAGGCGGTCAAAGCCGGCCTGCTGCGTTTCGTGCCCGAATACCGGCCCCAGTAATCATGGCTATTTACGCGATCGGCGACATCCAGGGCTGCTACGACTCCTTCCGTCGCCTGCTTGATCTCTGCCGCTTCGACCCGGCGGTTGATCGCCTCTGGCTGGTGGGGGATCTGGTGAACCGGGGTCCCCGTTCCCTGGAGACGTTGCGCTTCGTGCGCAGTCTGGGCGAGGCTGCGACGACCGTCCTTGGCAACCATGACCTCTACCTGATCATGGTCGCCGAAGGCTTCGGCAAGCGGGGCAAGGACGACACCCTGGGGGCGATTCTGGCGGCGCCGGATCGGGACGAGTTGATTGGCTGGCTGCGTTGCCAGCCCCTGATGCATCTGGAGCAGGGCTTTGCCATGGTCCATGCCGGATTGCTGCCCCAGTGGAAGGCAAAGAAAGCGCGCAAGCTGGCGGCCGAGGTGGAGACTGCCCTGCAGGGCAAGAACTACCGGGAGTTACTGGCTAACATGTGGGGTAGCGAGCCGGCCGCCTGGGATGATGACCTCGCCGGCTGGGGCCGGCTGCGGGTCATCATCAATGCCATGACCCGTATGCGCTTCTGTTCCCCCGCAGGGGTGATGGAGTTCCGTACCAAGGGCGAGGTCAGCAATGCGCCCAAGGGCTATCTTCCCTGGTTTGATGTTCCCGGCCGCAAGAGCGCCGATACGGTGCTGGTGACCGGACACTGGTCCGCCCTGGGGCTCAAGGTCACGCCCAATCTGCTGTCCCTGGACTCGGGCTGCCTGTGGGGCGGCCACCTGACCGCCATGCGCCTACCCGAGCGGGAGGTGTTCCAGGTGGATTGCTCGGCCGGCGAGTCCGTAGCCCTCTCCCTTGATTAACCTGGAAGGTTGCATGCCATGCATGTTCTGGTAACCGGTGGCACCGGCTATATCGGCTCCCATACCTGTGTCGAACTGCTGCAGGCGGGATACCAGGTCACCATCCTGGATAACCTGGAGAACAGTCGCCGTGACGTGGTGGAGCGTATCGGCAGCATCGCCGGACGCCCCCCCGCGTTTGTTGCCGCTGATGTGCGCGATGCCGATGCATTGCGTGCCCTGTTTTCCACCCGGAACATCGATGCAGTACTCCATTTCGCCGGACGCAAGGCGGTGGGTGAATCGGTGGCCGATCCCCTACGCTACTACGAGTGGAATGTGGGCGGCAGTGTCACGCTGTTCCAAGCCATGGCCGTTGCCGGTGTGAAGACCCTGGTGTTCAGTTCTTCCGCCACGGTTTACGGCAATCCCGGGGTGGTGCGCTTTCGCGAAGACCTGCCCTTGGCGCCGGTGAATCCCTATGGCTGGAGCAAGATGATGGTGGAGCAGGTCCTGGCAGACTTGCAGCGCTCCGATGCCGGCTGGCGGGTTTCCTGTCTGCGCTACTTCAATCCTGTGGGCGCCCATGAAAGCGGCTTGATCGGCGAGGCCCCCCGGGGCATTCCCAATAACCTCATGCCCTACGTGGCCCAGGTGGCCGCCGGGCAGCGGGAAAAGTTGCAGGTATTCGGCAATGACTATCCGACCCCGGACGGTACCGGGGTGCGGGATTATATTCACGTGATGGACTTGGCACGGGGGCATGTGGCGGCCCTGGAGTATCTTGCCGCCAGCGGTGCATCGGCGACGGTTAACCTGGGGGCCGGGCGTGGTTACTCCGTGTTGGAAATGGTGCAAGCCTTTGGCCGCGCCTGCGGCCATCCGGTGCCTTATGCCGTGGTGCCCCGGCGGCCGGGGGACATCGCCGAATACTTTGCCGACCCCTCCCTGGCCGAACAGCTTCTGGGCTGGAAAACGACCCGGGGTATCGATGCCATGTGCCTGGATACCTGGCGCTGGCAGCAGCGGGCAGTGGAGCTTGGCCTGACCTGATTCTCACGGGCATTTGCCTGGGAGGCAACGAATGCCAGCTGGGACCGACCTCGCAGCTAGCCCCAGCTGATTCAGGCCGCTAGCTGTTGCCTGGGAGCTTCGTCTACCAGGCTTTCCGGCAGCATGAGCCGGCTGGCGATGGCCTGCCGTGCCTGGGCTGCCAGGTCGCGGCGGGAAATTGTGCCATCGCTCGTCGCCAGCGCCGGATCAGCCTGGAGACGTGCTTCCAGATTGCGGGCAGCGAGTATGGCCTGGAGGCATTGCCACAAGCTCATGTCGCCCACATAGGCGGGGGCCGTGCTGCGCTGCCCCTGGACGTCATGGTAGGAAATGGCCAGGGGCACGATGGGACTCCCGGCCTCAATGGCCGGCTGCAGCAGGGCAGCGTGGAAATGCAGCAGGGCGCCGCCGTCCGTGGTGGTGCCTTCGGGAAAGAGGGCGACGCACTTGCCCTTGTTGAGTACGGCAGCGATTTCTGTGTTGATGATCCGGGCGTGGCCCCGGCTACCGCGGCGCAGGAAAATGGTATCGGTGCGGGCGGCGAGCCAGCCGATCACCGGCCACTGGCGCACTTCCGCCTTGGAGACGAAGGCTGCCGGCTGGGCCCCGTTGATGACATAGACGTCCAGCCAGGAGACGTGGTTGGCAACCAGCAGGCTGCCGGCGGGCAGGTGCCCCAGCTTCGCGTTGAGGCGGATGCCCAGGATGCGCAACAGCCGCTCGGACCAGCGCCGCTTGAGGGATAGCCGAAGTTGGTTGCCGAGCAGCGGGTACAACAAGGCTACCGTACCCACCCCGAGGAGGAGGTGGGTGCAGAGGCGGATCAGGCGTAGCCAGCGTAGGGGACGTGGCGTGGCGGAGAGTTGGGTGTTCAGTCTTGGCGTTCCAGGAAGTGTTTGGCGTAGCGGGCGTCGATACGGGACACGGGGAGCAGGATCGGCAGGTCGGCCGTGTTGAAATCCGGATCCCAGGCCGGCTCGCCGCAAATCCAGGCACCGGCGCGCAGGTAACCCTTGATCAGGGGCGGGGTTTCCGCCGGTCCGTGCTGGTCCAGGGCCTCCAGGGGCAGGGCACAGCGCGGGAAGACCCGGTATTCCAACGGGCTCAGGTGCGTTTGCTGCAGCTGATTATACAGGCTGGCGGCAGCATGACCGCCGTCGGCCATACTGATGGAGGCGCAGCCTACAAGGTAGTCGTACTGGTTCTCCAGCATATAGCGCGCCAGGCCCGCCCACAGCAGGGTGATGGTGGCGCCGCTGCGGTAATCCGGATGCACGCAGGAACGACCGATCTCCACCAAGCGGGGGCGCAGGTGCTGCAGGCGGGTCAGGTCGAATTCGCTCTCGGTGTAGTAGCTACCGATTTTGCGGGCATTGGCCGGGGAAAGGATGCGATAGGTGCCGATGACCTCACCGGTGTTTTCGTCCCGGGCCACCAGGTGGTCGCAATAGGGGTCGTAGATGTCGTGGTCCACGCCCGGGGTGCGGCTGGGAAGCTTGGCTCCCAGCTCCTGGGCGAATACCCGATGGCGCAGCTTCTGGGCTTCGAGGACTTCCCGCTCGCTGGTCGCCAGGCCCACCGAGAGATTACGGGAGGAAGGGCGGCTGCGGGCTTGTAGCTGGGGATGTTGCTGCATGATGTTGTTCTCCGATAATTCCTGGAGAACAACTCTAGTCAGGCTGCATTACCGGCAGGTTGCACCGTAATGAAGTTTGGGTGAAGGGCCGGCGCGAGGCCGGCCCCCGGGACTATCAGTGGCTGACGCGGGAGGTGCCGTTGCCGGAGAGGATGCGCACCCGTTCGCCCGGGTGGAATTGCTCATCAGCTTCCTGGACGATGGCGACCATCTGGCCGTTATCCAGCTTGACCGTGATTTCCACGCCGGCCTTGTGGGAGGTGCTGCCTTCGATGGCGGAGCCCGCCATGCCGCCGGCCACGGCGCCGAGGATGGTACCGACGATGCTGCCCTTGCCGCCACCGACGTTGCTACCGGCGACGCCGCCCACGGCCGCGCCGGCCACGGTGCCGACGCCGGATTGGGTGCCTTCGATTTGCACCTGGCGCACCGACTCAACGACGCCTTGGCGCACCGTCAGTTCCTGTTGGGCCTGACCCCGGGAATAGACCGAGCCGGATTTGCTGGTGGCGCAGCCGCCCAGGCCGAGGGCGGCTACCAGGGCGGCCAGCAGGGTGACGGTGCGAAGGGTGGTGGATGCTTGCATGGAGGATCTCCTGATGACCAGTGTCGGGCTTACCACAGGGCTGCGCCGAAAGCCTGGCGATACTGATGGTTGATGTCGTCGCGGGTGAAGTGGTGGTTCTGGGGGCCGCTCTTGGCGATTTTGATGGCGCCGAGCAGGGCGGCCAGACGGCCGGTCTGGTCCCAGTCCATGCCGTTGGCGATGCCGTAGAGCAGGCCTGCCCGGTAGGCGTCGCCACAGCCGGTGGGATCCACCACCTCTTCGGCCTTAACGCAGGGAATTTCCAGGCGTTGACCATTGGTGTAGATGTGGGACCCCTGGCTCCCCAGGGTCACGATCAGCGCCTTCACTTGGCCGGCGAGTTGCTCCAGGCTGCGCCCGGTACGGTCGCACAGGAGCTTGGCTTCGTAGTCGTTGAAGGTGGCGTAGTCGGCCTGGCCGAGGAAGTTGAGGAGTTCGTGGCCGGAGAACATGGGCATGCCCTGGCCCGGATCGAAAATGAAGGGCACCCCGGCTTCTGCGAACTGCTGGGCGTGGCCGATCATGCCTTCCCGGCCATCGGGGGCGACGATGCCCAGGGTGATGTCCTTGACGTCGCTGACTGCATTCAGGTGGGAAAAGGTCATGGCCCCCGGGTGGAAGGCGGTGATCTGATTGTCGTCGAGGTCGGTGGTGATGAAGGCCTGGGCGGTAAAGCTGTTCGCCACCTTCTGCACATGGGCGCGGGTCAGGCCCAGGGTGTCCAGGCGCTGCAGATAGGGATCGGCATCCTCGCCGACGGTAGCCATGATGACCGGCTCGCCGCCCAGCAGTTTGAGGCTGTAGGCGATATTGCCGGCACAACCGCCGAACTCCCGGCGCATTTCCGGCACCAGGAAGGCGACGTTCAGGATATGGATCTGTTCCGGCAGGATGTGGTTCTTGAAGTGGTCCGGAAAGACCATGATGTTGTCGTAGGCGATGGAGCCGCAGATCAGGGTGCGCATGGGCGGAAGCTAGGAGGGATGGAAAGGCCCAGATTATACATGGGGCCCTGATGGGATCTTGGCTTGCCCGGCACCTGGCCGATTTTGTCCGATATCGGCCAGGTTCTTCGGTTTAATGTGATGCCAACGATACTGGCGAATGGCTGGTGCCAGGGAGCGGGGAGCAGAGAGCGGAGCCAGTCCCAGGAGGATGGGTCAGGGGTAGAAGACGTAAAGCCGGTAGCCGGCAGCCACCATGTCCCGTGCATCAATCCACAGGCGCAGGGCGAGTTCGCCGTTGGCGGCGAAAGTGGTGGGGACAGGGGCTGGGTGGTCCTTGTCGCCAGCAGGACCCAGATAATCGGCGGGTCCCAGGACGCGGCGGGCAATGATGCCATCCCGGGTGTCGGTCAGGGTCAGTTCCAGGGAGGGTAGGGCCTGGGTGAAGGTGGCCCGGTTCTTCAGGGTGGCTTGCAGGATCAGCAGGTTGCGCGCGGCGTCTGATTGCAAATCGGAGGCGTCGATGGTGATCAGCTCGGCCCTGCGCTGCAGAGGAATGTCCCAGCCCATGGCGGCAAAGGCCCGGGCCAGGGTGGGGGACGTCACCGCCAGATCGCCGCGGAAACGGTGGGCGATTTGGCCGAGCAGCAGCCCGGACAGGAGCAGGCTGGCCAGAACAAAGGGCCAGCGTGGTCGGCGGGCTGGTTCGCTGATCAGGGCGCTGCCGGCGGCCAGGGGAGTTTCTGCCCACTTGCTGTAACCGGGAATGGCAGTGGTGTCCCGGGGCAGGATGGGATCGGCGGGAATGAAAGGGGCGTCCGCCGTTATCTCTTCCAGGGCAGCTGTTGCGGTTGCGGGGGTAACTTCGGCGATATGGGGCTCTTCCCGGGGATAATCGCCGCTCTCGGTAGAGGCATCCTCCGCCGCAGCGGCAAGCGGCGGCGCCTCGGTCAGCTCGGGGATGGCTTCCGCTGGGAGTTCGACGGGCGCCTCTGCAGGGGGAAACGCTGCGAGTTCGGGCCGGTCGGTTTGGGAATTCTCCGGGGGAGGTGGAGCGGCTGCAACCTCTGGCTCCGGCCTGCTCTCCCGGTTTTTCTCCGGGGCGATATCGGGAACTGTGTCGATCAGGTGTGCCAAGGCGTTGAACACGCCATGGCAGTGGCCGCAACGGACCTTGCCGGAGCGGGCCTGAAGCTGCTCGGGGGTGACGCGAAAAGTCGTCTGGCATTCCGGGCAGCGCGTCAGGCTCACGACTTCCGTCCCTCCAGGCAGACCCAGCCCTCCCGCGTGTCGGCAATGGCCATGGCGAAATAGGGGCTGTAAATTTCCATCAGCTCCTCAGCCTGTTCCGCCAGGATGCCGGACAGGGCAAGCCGACCGCCTGGCCGGACGTGGCTGGCCAGGGCGGGAGCCAGGGCCTTCAGTGGGTTGGCCAGAATGTTGGCCACCACGATGTCGAACTCCCCGGCAAGCGGCTGGCGGGAGTCATCGAACTGGACGCTGACCTCATTGCGTTCCGCATTGGCGCGGGCAGCGGTCACCGCCTGGGGGTCGATATCCACCCCGAACACCTTGCCGGCGCCGAGCCGGGACGCGGCGATGGCCAGGATGCCGGAGCCACAGCCGTAGTCGAGCAGGGAATCGCCGGCCACCGTGTTGCGCTCCAGCCACTCCAGGCACAGCCGGGTGGTGGGGTGGGAGCCGGTGCCGAAGGCCATGCCGGGATCGAGAATCAGGTTGATGGCCTTGGAATTGGGTACTTCGTGCCAGGAAGGCACGATCCATAGCTGATCGGATACCCGGATCGGGTCGAACTGGGACTGGGTCAGCTGCACCCAGTTTTGCTCGGCCACGGGTTCGATGGTGTAGCTGGGCATGGCCTGCCCCAGCTCGGCCACGCACTGGGCCAGCACCGCACCCGGGTCCGCATCCGCTTCGAACAGGGCGGCCACCAGGGAGCGGTCCCAGGCGGCGGAAGTATCCATTCCGGGTTCGCCGAACTGGGGCTTTTCCGCCGGGGTGCCGGCGTCTGCATCCTCGATGCCGGCGGACAGGGCGCCGGCTTCCAGCAGAGCGTCGGTCAGCGCCTCGGCACTGGCGGCATCGGTTTCACAACGCAGGGAAAGCCAGGCCATGGGTCTTAGCTGCCCTTCACTTCGCCCTTGTCGGCGAGCTTGTGTTCCAGATAGTGGATGCTGGTGCCGCCTTCGACAAAGCGGGCATCCTGCATCAATTCCTGGTGCAGCGGGATGTTGGTCTTGATGCCTTGCACTACCGTCTCGGACAGGGCGATGCGCATGCGGCGGATGGCCTGCTCCCGGGTGTCGCCATAAGCGATGATCTTGCCGATCATGGAGTCGTAATGGGGAGGGACCCGATAGCCGGAATAGACGTGGGAGTCCACGCGGATGCCGGGGCCACCAGGCGGATGCCACCAGTCGATGGTGCCGGGAGAGGGGACAAAAGTGAAGGGATCTTCGGCGTTCACACGGCATTCGATGGCGTGGCCGCGGAACTCGATGTCCCGCTGCTTGAAGCGCAGCTTCTCGCCGGCAGCGATGCGGATCTGTTCCTGGACGATGTCGATACCGGTGATCAGCTCGGTCACCGGGTGCTCCACCTGGACCCGGGTGTTCATCTCGATGAAGTAGAACTCGCCGTTCTCATAGAGGAACTCGAAGGTGCCGGCGCCGCGGTAGCCGATACGACGGCAGGCTTCGGCACAGCGTTCGCCAACCCGGGCGATGAGCCGGGCAGGAATGCCGGGGGCCGGGGCTTCCTCGATCACCTTCTGGTGGCGGCGCTGCATGGAGCAGTCCCGTTCGCCCAGATAGACGGCGCTCTTGTATTCGTCGGCCAGCACCTGGATTTCCACGTGGCGCGGATTTTCCAGGAACTTCTCCATGTACACCATTGGGTTGCCGAAAGCGGTCTGGGCTTCCTGGCGCGTCATCTGCACGGCATTGATCAGGGCGGCTTCGGTATGCACCACCCGCATGCCGCGACCACCGCCGCCACCGGCAGCCTTGATGATCACCGGGTAGCCGACGGCGCGGCCGATCTTGACGATTTCCTTCGGGTCTTCCGGCAGGGCACCGTCGGAACCCGGCACGCAGGGCACGCCGGCGGCCTTCATGGCGTCCTTGGCGGAGACCTTGTCGCCCATGAGGCGGATGGTCTCGGCCCGGGGGCCGATGAAGACGAAGCCGGAGGATTCAACCCGTTCAGCAAAGTCGGCGTTTTCCGAGAGGAAGCCGTAGCCGGGGTGAATGGCCTGGGCATCGGTCACTTCCGCGGCGGAGATGATGGCCGGGATGTTCAGGTAACTCAGGGTGGAGGAGGCGGGGCCGATGCAGACGGACTCGTCCGCCAGCTTCACATACTTGGCTTCCCGGTCGGCCTCGGAGTGCACCACCACGGTCTTGATGCCGAGTTCGCGGCAGGCGCGCTGCACGCGCAAGGCGATCTCGCCCCGGTTGGCAATCAGAATTTTTTCAAACATGGGTTCTCGAACCTCAAAGCACGAGGAGCCAGGCCTGGGGCAAAGAAATCGCCGGGCCTCGCCTCCTCACGGCATTAACCGATGACGAACAGGGGCTCGCCGAATTCGACCGGCTCGCCGTTTTCCAGCAGGATGGCCTTGATGGTGCCGGAGGCGTCGGCTTCGATTTCGTTCAACAGCTTCATGGCTTCAATGATGCACAGGGTCTCGCCCTGCTTCACGGTCTGGCCGACCTGCACGAAAGGCTCGGCGCCGGGGGATGGGGCGCGGTAGAAGGTGCCCACCATGGGGGACTTGACCACGTGACCGGCGGGGAACTCGTCCTCGTCGTCCAGATTGACGCTGGAAGCTGCCGGAGCGCCAGCCACGGGCGCGGCCATCGGGGCGGACATGACGTAGGTCGGTTGCTGGCCGGCGGGGGCGGCAACGTGCTTGGCGATGCGGACTTTTTCTTCGCCTTCGGTCACTTCCAGTTCGGAAATGCCGGATTCCTGCACCAGGTCGATGAGCTTCTTGAGTTTACGCAAATCCATGATCTCTCCCTTTGAAAAGCCGCCGTCTGCGGGCGGTGGAGGTAAATGCTAAAAAAATGGGGTGCCGGTTGGCCCGGGTCAGGCAGCGTCTGAGTTGATGCGGCTCAGCATGAACTCCAGTGCCAGGGAATATCCCTCGGCACCCAGGCCGCTGATGACGCCGATGGCCAGATCGGAAAAATAGGAGTGATGGCGGAACGGCTCCCGGGCGAAGACATTGGAAAGATGCACTTCAACAAAGGGAATGCTGACTGCCGCCAGGGCGTCCCGCAGGGCCACACTGGTATGGGTGTAGGCCGCGGGGTTGATGATGATATAGCGTACCCCTTGCTGCCGGGCAGCATGGATGCGCTCGATCAGGGCGCCTTCGTGGTTGCTCTGGAAGGCCTCCAGCTCCACTCCCGCTGCCTCGGCTCGGCGCGCCAGCAAACGGTTGATGTCCGCCAGGGTCGTGTGGCCATAGACCTGCGGTTCCCGGGTGCCGAGCAGGTTCAGATTGGGGCCGTGCAATACCAGCAGCCGCGGCTGCTGGGCCTGATCCTCACTGGTTGTGGAGGACGAAGACTGCGGTTTTTGCTTCTTCATGCCTGCAAGTTTGCCGTAATTCGCCGCAGTTTGTCCAGTTTCGGCCCTTGGGTCATTACCGGGCAATAAGGGGAGCGAGTAGATGGGTGATTTGTTCTTCGTCCTGGCTGCCTGCCCCGGCGTAGCGAATTTGCCCCTGGCGGTCCAGTATGACGGTGAAGGGCAGGGCTCCCTGGTGGTTGCCGAGAGCCGTGAGAGTTTCGATAGCTTCGGGCGAGGCGAGCAACAAAGGGTAGGGGAAAGGGTAGAGGGTATGGCTCTGGCTGGCAAATTCCCTGACGCTGTCTCGCGAATCCAGGGCAATGCCCACCAATTGAACGCCATTGGCGGCAAATTTCTCCTGGATACGGGCCAGGGCGGGAATTTCCTGGCGGCACGGCGGGCACCAGGTGGCCCAGAAGTTCACTACCCTGATCTTGCCTTGCCATTGAGCCAGGGCGATGGCTTTGCCGTCCGGTGAGTTAAGAACCAGTGCCTCTAGCCTGGCGGCAGCTTCCGGGCTTGCCGGTGATCGGAGGTTGGCAAGGTGCCCGGCGACCATGCCGAGCCCCAAGGCTAGCAGAGCAATGGCCGCGATGGTCAGGAGGCGGGCCCACGGCTTGGCGCGGAGGCGGGCGGAGCTCTTGTTCATTCCTGGTGCAGTAAGGCGGCAACGGCATCCAGCCGGGCCCGTTCCCGCACGCGCCCGTCCCGGTTGCGCAGGGTGCTGCGCTCGTCCTGAGGCGGGTAGATCACCAGATTGGCTGCCTCGCCATCCCACTCCACCTGCAGGACGGCTTCTACCCGGTCATGTCGGGGCGTTTCGTGGTGATAATCCAGGTTGCGGTTGAGGAGAAATATTTCCACCTCCTTGGCGCTGTCCGGAAAAAGCAGGAGGTCGATTTCGGCATAGCGACCGGCCGTGCCGTCCAGGACCGAGCCGGTGAGATAGGGTTTGAATGGTTGCAGTATTCCCATCAATTGCAGGGCTTTTCGCCGCAATTCTTCAATTCTTAGACTTTGTTCCTCGCGCTGGTAGAGCGCCTGGTAGGCCCGCAGTTCCGCGGCAACCTCGGCGTTGGCCGGCAAAGCATCGGTGTCCGGGACGCCCAATTGGCGGGCTGCCTTGCGTTTTGCGAAGGTGTAATCGTCCACGCCATCTTCGGCCATGATGCGGGCAGCGGTGCTGGCAATCAGTTGGCGCAGTTGGGTATTGCGGCCGTTCGGGGTCTCGGCGCGGCGTGAATTTTTCATGGTCCATGCCCCGGCTGATAAAATCGAGCCCTCATTTTAACGCCGGATCGTTGCATGCATATTCATATCCTCGGCATTTGCGGTACCTTCATGGGCGGCATTGCGCTGCTGGCCCGGGCCGCCGGGCACCGGGTCACCGGCTGCGACGCCAACGTCTATCCGCCCATGAGCACTCAACTCGAAGCCCAGGGCATCGAGCTGATCGAAGGCTACGACCCGGCTCAGGTGGGCTTGAATCCGGACGTGTTTGTCGTTGGCAACGCCATTTCCCGCGGCAACCCACTGCTGGAGGAAATCCTGGATCGAGGCCTGGCCTACGTCTCCGGCCCCCAGTGGCTGGCGGACAACGTCCTGCGGGGCAAGTGGGTGTTGGCCGTGGCTGGTACCCACGGCAAGACGACGACCAGTTCCATGCTGGCCTGGATTCTGGAGGCGGCGGGTCTGAACCCGGGCTTCCTGATCGGCGGGGTGCCGAACAACTTCGGCCTGTCAGCGCGCCTGACCGACCTGCCGTTCTTCGTTATCGAGGCGGACGAGTACGACACCGCCTTCTGCGACAAGCGCTCAAAGTTTGTGCATTACCGTCCCCGGACGGCGGTCTTGAATAATCTGGAATTCGATCATGCAGACATCTTTGCGGATCTGGCGGCCATCGAGACGCAATTCCATCATCTGGTGCGTACCTTGCCCCGCTCCGGCCTGGTCGTGGCCAACGCTCGGGAGGAAAGCCTGAAGCGGGTGCTGGACCGAGGCTGCTGGTCGCCGGTGGAGTGGTTCGGTCATGAGTCCGGCTGGTCCGTGGCTGGCGATGACGAGGATGGGAGTCTGGTGGTGTCGCGGGAAAGCAAGGTGGTGGCGTCGACCACCTGGGGGCTGACTGGCGAACACAATCGCCTTAATGCCCTGGCGGCGGTGCTCGCTGCCCGCCATGTGGGCGTCAAGCCGGAAGATGGCGTTGCCGCCCTGGCCCGCTTTGAGAGCGTCAAGCGCCGCATGGAGGTTCGGGGGGCGGTGCGGGGGGTGACGGTCTACGACGACTTCGCCCACCATCCCACCGCCATTGCCACCACCCTGGCCGGCTTGCGCCGCCGGGTGGGGAGCGCCCGCATCCTGGCGGTGCTGGAGCCCCGTTCCAACACCATGAAGCTGGGAGTGATGAAGGATCGCCTGGCCGCTAGCCTGGCCGATGCCGACCAGGTGTTTTGCTACACCCACAATCTGGGGTGGGATGCGGCGGGTGCTCTAGCTTCCCTGGGAAGTCAGGCGCAGACGGGAGATGACCTGGGGGCTTTGGTCCAGAATATTGCGGCGGAAGCCCGTCCCGGCGATCACATTCTGGTCATGAGCAACGGCGGCTTCGGCGGTATTCACCAGAAGCTGCTGGACGCCCTGGCCCGCTCCTGAAGGGCGGACTGAGGCGCTCGGCCACTCTTGCCTTTCCCAGGGAAGGGCTGCGGCTAACTGTCCTATTGGGCCTTCTTGCTCCGGCGCGACGGCGCCTTGGTTTCCGGGGAGGCGGTCTTCTTTGCGGCAGGGGGCGGCTCGGCGGCGCTGGCCTGGTCTGCCGCCTGCTGCTGCATATGTTCCTGCACCTGGTTCATCATGTTCCACGGCCACATGGCCGCCTGGGAAAAGGCGTTGGCGGCGGCTTCCGCTGCGGCGCCCGCAGCCGCTCCCGTTTCTCCCTGGCTGGCCTCACTGCTGGCTTGGGAAGCCATGCTGCCCATGGCGCGTACTGCCGTGAGCGTGGCGTGCTGCATTTCCATACCCTGAATGGTCATTTGCAGCATGGAAAGATTCATGCGCAACCAGCCTTCCACTGCTTTCATGTCGGTAATGCGCTTTTCCAGCTCGTCCGTGTCCAGGGTCGGAGTGACCATGCCGGGCAGGGAGAAGCCCATGTTGCCCCACATGTTCTTGACGAATTCCAGAGGGTCGGAGTGGGGAGGGATGCTGGACATGATGGGGCTCCTTCGGTCGTGGTTATAAGATAGTAGCCAATTTTTGTATTCCCAGAATACCCGCTGTGTCCGCGCAGTGGTAAATTAACGGCAAAACAACAACGTCATTCGAGGGTGAAGTGCTTAAATTACTTGTCATCGAGGATCATGCGCTGGTGCGGGAAGGCCTGGTGCAGGTGCTGCGCCAGTTGGATAAGGAAGTCCAGGTGTTCGAAGCGGGCGAGTGTGATGGCGCTTTGGCCCTGCTGGAGGCGGAGCGGGAATTCGACCTGGTGCTGCTCGATATCGCCCTGCCGGGAATCGACGGCCTGGCCTGCCTGAACATTTTTCGCACCCGTTTTCCCGCCACCCCGGTCGTCCTGGTCTCAGCCTACGACGATGCCCATACCGTGAATCGGGCCCTGAAGCACGGGGCCTCCGGGTTCATTCCCAAATCTTATTCTACCGAGCGTTTGCTTGCTGCTATCCGCCAGGTCCTGGCCGGCAATATCCATACTCCGGAACAGCTGATGCCAGTGAACCTGGCGCCGGACCTGGCGCCCGCGCCGGCAATACAGGAAGCGCCGGCTTCAGAATTCGGCCTCACCGAGCGTCAAGCAGAGGTGCTGGGTCTGATGTCCAAGGGCAAGTCCAATCGGGACATTGCCACCTTGTTGGGCTTGTCCGAAGGTACGGTGAAAATCCATATCACCGCTATTTTCAAGGCCCTGGGAGTTAACAGCCGGACCCAGGCCCTGGTGGCAGTGGCTCGGCTGGGGATCCGGGTTTAAGAGCCTTCTCCCGAATAAAAAAGCCGGCATTTGCCGGCTTTTTTATTTCTGATAGGGCTCAGGCTGTCGCCGGCGTGCGATTCTCGGTCATGAGTCGTTGCAGCAGGGCGCGTAGTTTGGCCGGTCGGGCCGGGTGGGGCAGCAGGTACAACTTGCCTTCGCTGCCGCTCTCTTCCTCGGGGGAGACGAGGATTCCGGCTTGCTCTGGCTGGGCGGCGAGGGTGTCGCGCAAGGTCGCGCCGTTGCCCACGCCCAGCAGTACCAAGCACCCCTGGTTTTGTAGGTCAGTCAGCGCCGCTGGCGATTCGATGCGCTGGCAGTGGAAACCCCAGTCCTGCAGCCAGGTCTGCAGTTGGGCGGCGGTGGTCGTCATGAAGCCGTCGCCATAGGCGAGCAGACCGACGCAGGGAGTGCTCTGGATTTGCTCGGATACCGCTTGGGCCGGCGCCAGGAGTAGGCTGAACACGCTGCCCCGGCCGAGAGCCGAGCGTAGCGAGACGGGAGTGTTCATGGCCCGGGCCAGGCGGTCCACGATGGCCAGGCCCAGGCCCGGTCCCTTGCTCTGTTCCCGCTGGCTGTTGCCGACCTGGAAAAATTCCTCGAATACCGCCTGCTGGTGTTCCGGCGCAATACCGTTGCCGCTGTCCCGTACCTCCAAGCAAAGGCTGTTGCGGGTCCGCCGTACCACCACCAGGATGCCTCCCCTTTCCGTGTAGCGAATGGCGTTGCTCAGCAGATTGCTCAGCAATCGCTCCATCAGCGCCGGGTCCATCTGGGCCCAGGCCTTGGTCGGGCGGAAGCGCAGGCGTAGGCCCTGAGCCGTGGCTTGCTGGGCAAAGGCTTGGTGCAGACGGTCAAACAGGGGCTGCAATGGCGCTGGCCGCATTTCCGGGTGGACGCCGGCGACGTCCAGGCGGGAAATGCTGACCAGGGAGTCGAGCAGTTCGGACATGGCGCCGATGGAGGTGGCGATCTGCCCTGCCAGGCGGCGCTGGTCGGGGCTGGCTGCAGTGTTGCTGAGATCGTTAGCGAACAGGTTGAGCGCGTGCAGGGGTTGCCGCAGGTCGTGGCTGGCCGCAGCCAGGAAGCGGGATTTTGCCAGGCTGGAGCGCTCGGCCTCGGCGCGTTTGCGTTCCAGTTCTGAGGTGGCTGCGAGAACCTTGCTCTCCAAATTCCCCCGGGCATCTTGCAGGGCTAGCGCCATGGCGTTGAAGCCTTCCTCCAGGCGTTGCAGATCGCCGCCACTATCTGCAGGCAGCCGTTGATCGAGTTGACCGGCCCGGATCCGCTCCACCCCCCGTTCCAGGCGGATGATGGGGCGGCTGACCTGGCGTACCAGCACCATGGCGAGCAGGCTGGTGCCGGCGACGGTGAGGGCTACCAGGGCCAGGATGAAAGTGATGGTTTCCTTTTTGCGTATGCGCACTGCCTGCTTCGAGACTTCTACGGCGACCCAGCCCAGCAGTGCCGGAGCCGGTGCCTTGGCGCTGCTGTCACCGAGCAACGGGTCATCGAGGAAGGGGTGGCGATTCTGCAGGATTGGCGCCAGGAGAAGCAGATGCTCTTCATCGCTGGTGGCGACAAACGCTTCCCGAAGCGTGGGGAGCGGCGATAGGGGAGGGGGCATGGCGCCGCTGCTGGCCAGGGGGGTGCCGCTGGCATCATAGACTTGGACGGCGCTGACGTGGGCCTCGTCCAGGGCGGCCAGGGTGACATTGTTGAGGCTCTGCCGGTCGCCGGAAAAGGTGTTGTATTCGGCAATGGCGGCCAGTTGGCGGGAGAGGGCGAGCCCCTGTTCCTGCAAGTTCCGGTCCAGATCCGAGAGCAGGGCGAGGACGAAGTAAATCGACAGGGCAACAGCAATCACTACGGCTGGAGCCAAGGCCAGCAGCAGAATTCGGGTCTGGATTCCCCAGTTTTTCACGGTGCTATGAATAATGACATCGAGGTTGTGGATTCTCCGCTCTTCATGGCTCTCCGACAATCGTTGCCAGGGATGCCGGGCGGTAACAATAGAGGTGGGTCTGCCGGGTATCGCCAACCTCGATGATGCGCTCCGGCTGGGCGCCAGGCA
>DATEZY010000083.1:0-4869 GCA_035255085.1 Azospira sp.
TCGGTTTTGATCCCCCCCCTTGCGCCATCGCCGAGCAGCGGAGGCGGGACGGGGGGCTGTCGGCGAGGACTGTCTGAGGCCGCAGGCCGAGTTCCGCAGCCGCCCCGGCCTGCTGAGCAGCGCAGGGAACCGGGCCGAAGGGCTGGCGATGGCGAGGGCTCCCCTTCTTTTGGCTACTTTTCTTGGGGAAGCAAGAAAAGTACGCCCGCCGGTCAACGGCGGAAACCAGCGGTGGAGGCGGAGCGACCCCCATCCCCCACCTGACCTCCCCCTTGAAGGGGGAGGAAGCCCCTAGCCGAAGCGATAGAGGCGCGCCCCCCCGAGCGGCCGCCACCAACACCCCGCCGGGCGACCCGCGCCCGCCCAAAGCGTTCGTCACCCGAGTAGCTCCCGCACTTTCTCCACCAACTCCCGGGTGGAAAACGGCTTGGTCATGTAGGCATCGGCCCCCAGGGCCAGTCCCTTGGCCACTTCCGTCTCCCGCCCCTTGGCGGTGAGCATCAGCACCTTGGTGCCGGCCAGGGCCCGGTCGGCCTTCACTTCCTGGCAGACCTCGAAGCCGTTTTTCTTCGGCATCATGACGTCCAGCAGCACCAGGTCGGGACGGGCCTCCCGGATGCGGGCCAGGGCCTCCTCCCCGTCTGCGGCCACCAACACCGCCAGGCCCTCGCGCTTCATGAGAAACTCGACGGAAATGACGATGTTCTGTTCGTCGTCGGCGATCAATACGGTCTTGGTCATGTGGTTTTCCTTGTTGTCGTTGTTGTCTCAGTCTCTGCTCCAGCCGCCCCTTCCGCCCGAGCCGTCGGCAGCAGGAAGGAAAAGGTGGCGCCCTGGCCCGGGGTGCTATCCACCCACAGGCGGCCGCCGAAATGCTCGACGATGCGCCGGCTGATGGGCAGCCCCAGGCCGGTACCCGCCGGTTTGCCGGTGAGGGTGTCGCCCCCCTGGCGAAAGCGCTCGAAAATGATCTGCTGGTCTTCCAACCGGATGCCCGGGCCGTTGTCGGCCACATCCACGCGCAAACCGTCGGCGGTGGCAGTGAGGCGCACCACCACCCGCCCCCTATCCGGACTGACGAACTTGACGGCGTTGGCCAGCAGGTTCTGCATCACCTGCACCAGCCGGTCCCGGTCCGCCTGCACCGGCGGCACCTGGGACGGCAACTCCAGGGCGAGGGCCACCCCCTTGTCGCGGAAGAGCTGGTCCAGGGTGCCGGCGGATTGTTCGATGACCTGTCGCAGATCAACGGTCTCCATGTGCCATTCCGCATTGCCGGATTCGATCTTGGCCAGTTCCAGAATCTGGTTCACCAACCGGGTAAGGCGCTCGGTCTCGCCGACGATGATGCCGAGAAAGCGTTGGCGCTCCGGCAGGTTGATGCGCGGATCGTCGCGCAATATTTCGGAAAAGGCCCGGATGGAGGTCAGGGGGGTGCGCAGCTCATGGGTCACCGAGGACATGAAATCGTCCTTGAGGCGATCCAGTTCCTGCAGGCGGGCATTGGCGGCCTGGAGTTCGCCGGTGGCGGCCTGCAGCTCCCGGGACTTGGCTTCCAGATCCCGGCTGTAGGCCCGCAGCTGGGTGGCCTCGTCCACGATATGCATCACCTCGGCCAGGCTCAGGGGCTCTTCCTTGGCCACCGAGGCCACCATCACCCGGGCCGAGGCACTGCCGATGGCGCCGGCCAGCTGGGTTTCGGCGAAGTGCACCAGGTCGGCATCCGCCGCCAGGGCCTCCGGCGCCGCCACGCCCTGCTGCCTGGCATAGGCGGAGAAGGCGGCGCGGGCCCGCTCCGGGCCGAGAAAACGCCCCACCAGGGTGAGCAGGTCGGCCACCTCCACGCTACCCCGCCACAGGGCGGCTCCCACCGGGCGGGGGCGCTTCAGGGCATCGACGAACAGGGTGGCCTGGCTCGCCTCCACCGCCGTGGGCGACCGGACAAGGGAGACGATAACGTAGGCGCCCAGGTTGGCCAGCAGGCTCCAGAACAGGCAATGGGAAATCTCATCCATGCCGCTGAGGCCGAAGAGCTCCTGGGGTTTCAAGAGGGCGATGGCGAACGGCCCCTGGCTGAGGAATTCTTCCGGCAGCCAGCCGGATTTGGCGAAGGATGGCAGCAGCAGGGTGTACAGCCACACCAGGAAGCCGCTGCCCAGGCCGGCCAGGGCCCCCTCCCGGGTGCCGCCGCGCCAGTACATGCCGCCGATCATGGCCGGGGCGAACTGGGCCACGGCGGCGAAGCTGATCAGGCCGATGGCCACCAGGGCATAGGCCTCCCCGGCCAGGCGGTAGTAAAGGTAGCCCAGGAGCAGGATGGCGACGATGGCGCCGCGGCGGATGCCCAGCAGCAGGGGCGAAAGATCCCGGGCGCCATCCAGGATCGAGCCTTTGAAACGCAGCAGCAGCGGCATCACCAGATCGTTGCAGACCATGGTGGACAGGGCGATGGTCTCGACGATGACCATGCCGGTGGAGGCCGACAGGCCGCCGATGAACACCAGCAGGGCCAGGGCCTCCTGCTTTTCCGCCATGGGCAGGGTGAGGACGAAGGTGTCGGCATCCACACCGGCACCGGCAAAGCGCATCAGCCCCCCCAGGGCGATGGGCAGGACGAAGATGTTGATCAGCAGCAGGTACAGGGGAAAGAGCCAGACGGCCCGGCGCACGTGGGATTCGTTCACGTTTTCCACCACCGCGATCTGGAACTGGCGGGGTAGGAAGAGCACCGACAGGGCCGCCAGGAAGGTCAGGGAAAACCAGCTGCCGTAACCGTGGCCCGTGGGTGAGGCGGTGGTGAGATGGGCCAGGGCGGGGTCGGCGGCGGCGCGGTGGAAGACGTCGGCAAAACCGTCGTAGAGGCCGTAGGTGATGAAGGCCCCGGCCACGGCGAAGGCCAGGAGCTTGACCACCGACTCAACGGCAATGGCCGCCACCATGCCCTCGTGGCGCTCCGTCGCATCCAGGTGACGGGTGCCGAAGAAAATGGTGAATAGGGCCAGGATCAGGGCAATGTAGAAGGTGCTGTCGGCCTGCCAGGATTGCCAGGACTCGAAGTCGCCCCGCCCTGGCATGACGATGGCCGGGTAGTGCATGAGGATGGCGAAGGTGCTGGAAATGCCCTTCAGTTGCAGGGCGATGTAGGGAACCACCCCCACCACCGCAATCACCGTCACCAGCCCCCCCAGCAGGTGACTCTTGCCGTAGCGGGCGGCAATGAAATCGGCGATGGAGGTGAGCCGGTTGGCCTTGGCGATGCGGATCATCTTGGCCCAGAGGAACCAGCCCAGGGCCGCCACCAGGGTCGGCCCCAGATAGATGGGCAGGAAGCCGATGCCGAAAACGGCGGCCCGACCGACGCTGCCGTAATAGGTCCAGGCGGTGCAATAGACCGCCATGGAAAGGGCATAGACGGTGGGATTGGCGATCACCGAGCGGCCCTGGTCGGCGCGCCGGTCGGCCCACCAGGCCACGGCGAAGAGCAGGCCCAGGTAGGCCAGGGAGGCGAGGGCAATGACCGGGCCGCGCAGCATGGCGCCTCAGTCCGACTGCTTTTCGCTGATCCAGGCCAGAAGCCCGATCAGGGCGGCCCAGACGACGAAGATATAAACGAACAGCAGGGGAATGCCGGCCACCTCGGCGGGCTGGTCGAACAGGGCCAGCAGCGGGTAATTGAACAAGACATAACCGGCCAGGAAGGCCGCCACCAGACGCTGACCAATGAGGACGTTGCGCTGCATTTCTTGTTCTCCCGGAAGAGAGCATTCAAAGGTCATTATAGTGCGGGAAAAAATCGACGCTTCACATACACAACTGCCATACACATCAAATCCCCCGCTGCCTGGGGCCGGCTATACTCTGCGCTCCCCATATCGACACCCCTGCCCCATGATTCGACCCGCCCTGCCCTGGGTTGCCCAGGCCGACTACTCCGACATCCGCTACGAAATCGCCGAAGGTATCGCCAAGATCACCATCAACCGGCCCGAACGGCGCAACGCCTTCCGCCCGGAAACGGTGATGCAGCTGATCGATGCCTTCCACCTGGCCCACCGGGACAATGCCGTGGGCGCCATCATCCTTACCGGCGAAGGCCCGGAGGCCTTCTGCTCCGGCGGCGACCAGAAGGTGCGGGGCGACGACGGCGGCTACCACGACGAAACTGGCACCCCCCACCTCAACGTGCTCGACCTGCAGATGCAGATCCGCCGCCTGCCCAAGCCGGTGGTGGCCATGGTGGCCGGCTACGCCATCGGCGGCGGCCATGTGCTGCACCTGGTGTGCGACCTTTCCATCGCCGCCGAGAACGCCCGCTTCGGCCAGACCGGCCCCCGGGTGGGCAGCTTCGACGCGGGCCTGGGCGCCGGCCTGATGGCCCGCACCATCGGCCTGAAACGCGCCAAGGAAGTGTGGATGCTGTGCGAGCAGTACGATGCCGCCACCGCCCTGGACTGGGGCCTGGTCAATGCGGTGGTGCCGGTGGAAGCCCTGGAAGAGGAAACCGTGGCCCGCTGCCGGAAAATTCTCCAGCTTTCCCCCATGGCCCTGCGCATGATCAAGGCCGGCTTCAACGCCGACACCGACGGCCTGGCCGGCATCCAGGAGCTGGCAGGCAACGCCACCGGCCTTTTCTACATGACCGAGGAAGGCCAGGAAGGCCGCAACGCCTGGCTCGAACGCCGCCCGCCGGACTTCGGCAAGTACCGCAAGCGGCCATGAAAAAAGGGACCGGCAGCGGTCCCTTTTTCCTTGTTTCAGTCGGCTTTGTGCCTACCGCGCTTACTTCGCCTCATCCGTCACCCGGTACTGGTAGCCGCTGACCATGGCCTGGGCCATGGGGGTGCCCCGGCGCTCGTGGAAAATCAGGGC
>DATEZY010000084.1:0-2301 GCA_035255085.1 Azospira sp.
GTTCATCCCAGGGTCGCAAGGGCCAGGACCCTCACCACCAGTTGTTCGTAATCGATGCCGGCCACCCGGGCGGCCATGGGCACCAGGGAGTGGTCGGTCATGCCGGGGGAGGTGTTGGCCTCCAGGAAGTAATGGTTGCCCTCTTCGTCCATGAGGAAGTCCACCCGGCCCCAGCCCCGGCCGCCGATGGCGCGGAAGGCCTTCAGGGCACCGGCCTGGATCTCGGCTTCCTTGGCAGCGGGCAGGCCGCAGGGGCACAGGTAGCGGGTGTCGTCCCGCAGGTACTTGGCTTCGTAGTCGTAGAACTCGGTGGCCGGCTCGATCTTGATGATGGGCAGGGCCTGAAGGTCATCGCCCTGGCCAATGATGGCCACGGTGTATTCGCCGCCGGTAATGCCCCGCTCCGCCAGCACCAGGGAATCGTGCTTGGCGGCTTCGGCGTAGGCCGCTGCCAGGCCGCCCTCTTCCTTGACCATGGAGATGCCGATCGAGGAACCCTCGCAGGCCGGCTTCACGAACAGGGGCAAGCCCAGTTCCTCTTCCACTTCGGCGAAATCGCTCTTGGCGTTGAGCAGGGCGTAGGCCGGCACGGGCAGGCCCACGGCCTCCCACATCAGTTTGGTACGCCACTTGTCCATGCCCAGGGCGGAAGCCAGCACACCGCTGCCGGTGTAGGGGATGCCCATCAGTTCCAGGACACCCTGGATGGTGCCGTCTTCGCCGAAGCGGCCGTGCAGGGCTATGAAGGCCCGGTCGTAGCCTTTCAGCTCATCCAGGGAACGCTCCGCCGGATCGAAGGCGTGGGCATCCACGCCCTGGTGTTGCAGGGCCGCCAGCACGCGGGAACCGCTGTTGAGGGACACCTCCCGCTCGGCGGACTTGCCGCCGAAGAGGACGGCTACTTTGCCAAAATCCTTGTTCATATCCTTCTCACGCATTGGTTACTTGACGGCCAACTTGGCGGGCACGCCACCGATGGAACCGGCACCCATGGTCAGCACCACGTCGCCGTCCCGCACACAATCCAGGATGGTCTGGGGCATGGCGGCGATGTCCTCGACGAACACCGGCTCCACCTTGCCCCCCACCCGCAGGGCCCGGGCCAGGGCCCTGCCGTCGGCGGCGACGATGGGCGCTTCCCCCGCCGCATAGACGTCCGCCAGCAGCAGGGCGTCAACGGTGGAGAGCACCTTGATGAAATCTTCGAAACAATCCCGGGTACGGCTGTAGCGGTGGGGCTGGAAAGCCAGCACCAGGCGGCGGCCGGGGAAGGCGCCCCGGGCAGCGGCCAGGGTGGCAGCCATTTCCACCGGGTGATGGCCGTAGTCGTCCACCAGGGTGAAGCTGCCGCCGTTCGGGCAGGCGATTTCGCCGTAGCGCTGGAAGCGCCGGCCCACGCCCTTGAACTCGGCCAGGGCCTTGATGATGGCCTCGTCGGCCACGCCCACTTCAGTCGCCACGGCGATGGCCGCCAGGGCGTTGAGCACGTAGTGGCGACCCGGCAGGTTGAGGGTGATGGGCAGGCGGGAAATGGAACCGTTCACCCGCACCGCATCGAATTTCATCTGGCCGCCGGCCTCGACGATGTTTTCCGCATAGACATTGCAGTGTTCCGCATCCAGGCCGTAGCGGATCACCTGCTTGGGCACCTGGGGCAGGATCTCCCGCACGTTGGGATCATCGACGCACAACACCGCCACGCCGTAGAAGGGCAGGCGGTTGAGGAAATCGACGAAGGCGCCCTTCAAGCGGCCGAAGTCGTGGCCGTAGGTTTCCATGTGGTCGGCGTCGATATTGGTGACGATGGAAATCACCGGCGACAGCAGCAGGAAGGAGGCATCGGACTCGTCCGCCTCGGCCACCAGGAAATCGCCGGAACCGAGGCGGGCATTGGCCCCAGCGGCATTGAGGCGGCCGCCGATGACGAAGGTAGGATCCAGGCCGCCCTCGGCCAAAATCGAGGCCACCAGGCTGGTGGTGGTGGTCTTGCCGTGGGTACCGGCGACGGCGATGCCCTGCTTCAGGCGCATCAGTTCGGCCAGCATCTGGGCCCGGGGCACCACCGGAATGCGGGCTTCACGGGCCGCCACCACTTCCGGGTTATCGGCCTTGACGGCGGTGGACACCACCACGGCATCGGCGCCGTCAATATTGCTGGCGGCGTGACCCTTGATCACGGTCGCCCCCTGGGCGGCCAGACGGGCCGTGGCGGCGTTCTCACCCAGGTCGGAGCCGGACACCTGGTACCCCAGATTGAGCATGACCTCGGCGATGCCGCTCATGCCCGAGCCGCCGATGCCG
>DATEZY010000085.1:0-18797 GCA_035255085.1 Azospira sp.
TGGAAGCCCAGCGCCAGCAGGAGCAGCTGCGCAATAGCATGACCTGCGACCCCCTGTGGTGTGGCCCCGGCTTCGGCTGGCCCGGCTACTACCGGCGCGGCGGCATGTATTACGGCTGGTGAGATCAGTCCCGGCGGACCAGTTGCTAGCCGCCTTGCCGGTTACCCAGCCACCCGTTGCCAGCCCGGAGTTTTCCCATGTCCATTCTTCTCAAGCGCGCCTACGAGTTGCCCGAGCCTGCCGACGGCTTGCGTATTCTGGTGGATCGGCTGTGGCCCCGGGGTGTGGCCAAGGAGTCGGCGCGGATCGATTTGTGGCTCAAGGAAGTAGCGCCCAGCACGGCCCTGCGCCAGTGGTTTGGCCACGATCCATTGAAATGGCGTGAGTTTCGCGAGCGCTATTTTCTCGAACTGGGCCAGCACCCCGAGGCCGTCGAGGAACTCGCCCAGCACACGCGTCATGGCGTGGTGACCCTGGTCTATGGGGCCAAGGACAAGGCCCATAGCCATGCCCTGGCGCTCAAGGACTATCTGCAGGACCTGGAAAGGTCTGCCTAGCCAGAGGGGCCGTTGCCGGCCCCGCCAACGGTCTATTCAGGCGCAGTAAGAGGCAGCACCTGCTTCCCGATGGCTATTTCTCATCCTCGTCATTGTCCGCCGGCCACAGCAGGTGGGAATCCACATACACCCGGTAGCGGGCCTCCAGGGCGTCGAGCCGGGCCTGGGTGGCGGCGAGGCGGGCCTCGTTGGCCTGGCGCTGGGCGGTGAGCAGTTCGCCGATGCCGGCTTCGCCCAGGCGGTAGGCCCGGGCCATCAGGGCGGCGGCCTGTTCGATGCGCTGGGCGGCTTCCTCGGCCCGGCGCCAGCTCTCGTAGGCGGCGCCGGTGGAGGTGAGCAGGCTGGCTACCTCGGCGCCGACCTTGGCGCGTACCGCGGCTTCCTTGCTGGCGGTGGCGGTGGCCAGGGCGGCATCGCGGCGGGCCGTGGCGGTCCGGGCGGCGCCGGGCAGGGGGATGGAAAGGGTAACGCCGGCAATGCGTTCGTCCCCGCCCTTGTCCGAACCCATGTGCACCCCCAGGGTCGGGTCAGGCAGACGTTCGGCATCGGCCCGGTTGGCGAGCAGGCGGGCCCGTTCGCTCTCGGCCCGGGCCAGGCCCAGTTCGTGGTTGTGTTCCAGCAGGCGTTCGCGCCAGGCGCCGTCTTCCAAGGGGCTGGGTTCCGGGGTGGCCGGGCCGCTGGCATTGGCTTCGAGCAGCGTCAGGGAGGGGAAGCGGGCGGCGAGTTCCTCCCGGGCCACGGCCTGGCGCAGGCGGGCCTGTTCCAGGGCGGCCTGGGCCTGGGCGGTGGCCGCCTCGGCCTGCATCAGTTCGAGCTTGGGCGCATCCCCCAGCTGTACCCGGCGCAGGGTGGCCTGCTGCTGCTTGGCCAGGGAGTCGGCCTGGTGCTGCCATTGCCGGGCGATCTCGCCCTGGCGCCGCCAGTTGAACCAGCTCTGCAGCAGGTTGCGTGAGGTTTCATGCAGGGCGTCGCCGTGGGCGACCCTGGCCAGGGCCTCGCCCTGGGCGCCGATTTCGCTATCCAGGCTGGCCTTGCCGGGGAGGCGGAAGCCCCGTTCGATGCCGCCCTGCCATTCCCGGTAACGCTGGTTGTCGGGCTGGATCACGTTGCGCTGCTGGCTGTTCACGCGCACCGTCCATTCGTAGGGCCCGGCCTCCAGGCGGCGCCGTTCCTCGCTGCCGGCGGCCACCATGGCCTCGGCGGCCTTGGCCTGGGGGGCGTTGCGGATGGCGGCCACGGCCACTGCCTGGGGCGGCAGGTCCGGTGGATAGCTGAACTCGGCGGCGCTGGCACCGGCGGCCAGGAGCACGCCACCGATCACGGACAGGAGGGGCAGCTGCCAGCGAGCGTTAAAGGGGATGGGCCGGGGCATGGCTTTGGGCATGGAATTTCTCACGACAGTCTCCCGGCTTGCAGCACCGGCGCCGTCCAGTAGTAGATGTCCGCTCCGGGCAACTGGTCCCGCAGGTCATCGAGCAGTTGGTGCACGTCGGCGCTGGCCATGAGGGCCTGGATGCGCAGGCGCCGGGCCCGGCCGCGCACCTGCTCCGAGGTGGAGCCGTAGCGGATGTCGCCGCCGTGGGCATCCACCGGGCGGGAGGTGAAATGGCCGACCTGGTCCGGATGGGCGAGCAGGAAGTCCACCAGGGCATCCTCCAGGGAGGGGGGGATGACCAGGGTCAGGCAGACGTCGGGGGCCTTCTGGTTCGTCTTCTGCAGGCTCATCGTTCTTCTCCCGGGGCGACGCCGAAGCGGCGGTAGAGCAGGGGCAGCAGCAGCAGGGTGAGCAGGGTGGAGCTGACCAGGCCGCCGATGACGACGATGGCCAGGGGCTTCTGGATCTCCGAGCCGGGGCCGCTGGCGAAGAGCAGGGGCACCAGGCCGAAGGCAGCGATGGAGGCGGTCATCATCACCGGCCGCAGGCGGCGCTTGGCGCCTTCCCGCACCACCTGCTCCAGGGACAGGCCCTGGGCGCGCAGCTGGTTGAAGTAGGTGAGCATGACCACGCCGTTGAGCACGGCGATACCGAGCAGGGCGATGAAACCCACCGAGGCTGGCACCGACAGGTACTGGCGCGCCGCCAGCAGGGCGAACACGCCGCCCACCAGGGCGAAGGGGATGTTGGTCAGCACCAGGGTAGCCTGGCGCACCGAGCCGAAGGTGGAGAAGAGCAGCAGGAAAATCAGGCCCAGGGCCACCGGCACCACCAGCATCAGGCGCTGGGCGGCCCGCTGCTGGTTCTCGAACTGGCCGCCCCAGACGATGCGGTAGTTGGCGGGGAGCTTGATCTGCTGTGCCACCTTGGCCTGGGCTTCCTCGACGAAGCCCACCAGGTCCCGGTCCCGCACGTTGGACTGGATCACCACGTAACGCTGGGCGTTTTCCCGATCCACCTTTACCGGGCCTTCCACCCGCTCGATTTTTGCCACCTGGGAAAGGGGAACCGTACCGCCGCCGGGTAGGGCCAGGCGCAGGTCGGCGAAGCGGGCGACGCTGGCCTTGAGGTCCGGGCCGCCGCGAAGCAGCACCGGCGTGCGCCGGCCCGGCTCCACCACCAAACCGGCGGGCATGCCTTCCACCAGGCTCTTCAGGGAGTTCTGCAGTTCCTCCACCGGCAGGCCCAGGCGGCCGGCGGCGAGGCGGTCGATATCCACCTTCAGGTACTGCACGCCGTCGTTCTTCAGGGTGAAGGCGTCCTCCGCGCCGGGGATGCCCTTCACCAGGGCGACGATTTCATCGGCCAGGTGGTTGAGCTGGTTAAGGTCGGTGCCGAACACCTTGATGGCGATGTCGCCGCGTACGCCGGTGAGCATTTCCGACACTCGCATGTCGATGGGCTGGGTGAAGCTGTAGGTGATGCCGGGGAAATCCTGCATGACCTGGCGCAGCTGGTCGGCCAGCCATTCCTTGTCCGGCTGGCGCCATTCCTTGATCGGCTTGAGGACCAGGAAGGTGTCGGTCTGGTTGAGGCCCATGGGATCCAGGCCGATTTCGTCGGCGCCGGAGCGGGCGACGATGTTCTTTACCTCCGGAATCCGCTCCCGGATCGCCTGTTGCACCCGGAGGTCGATGTCCAGGGTGTTTTCCAGGCTGATGGAGGGCAGCTTTTCCAGCTGCATGATCAGGTCGCCCTCGTCCATGGTGGGCATGAAGGTCTTGCCGATCAGGGTATAGGCGCCCACGGCCAGGAGCAGCAGCCCCAGGGCCCCGAGGATCATCTGCCGGGTGTGGGTGAGGGCCCATTCCAGGGCTGGGGCGTAGGCGGCGTTGAGCTTACGCACCAGCCAGGACTCGTGGTGCTCGCCCCGCTGCATGAGCAGGGAGGCGAGGGCCGGGATGACGGTGAGGGCTAGCAGCAGGGAGGCGGCCAGGGCGAAGACGATGGTCAGGGCCACCGGGATGAAGAGCTTGCCTTCCAGCCCCTCCAGGGTGAGCAGGGGAATGAAGACGATGATGATGATGACAATGCCGGACGAGACCGGCAGAGTCACTTCCCGTACCGCCCGATAGACCACGTGTAGCATGGGCAGGCGGGTGTTGGCGCCGGGTTGGGAGAGGTAGGACTCCACGTTCTCCACCACCACCACCGCCGCATCCACCAGCATGCCGATGGCGATGGCCAGGCCCCCCAGGCTCATCAGGTTGGCCGAGAGGCCGAAGGCGTTCATCAGGATGAAGGTGAACAGGGCCGACAGGGGCAGGATCACCGAGACGACGATCGCCGCCCGCAGGTTGCCGAGGAAGGCCAGGAGCAGTACCACCACCAGCACGATGGCTTCGGTGAGGGCCTTGGACACTGTGCCCACGGCACGCTCCACCAGGTTGCCCCGGTCGTAGAAGGGAACGATGGTGGTGCCTTCGGGCAGACCCTTCTGGATTTCCGCCAGGCGGGTCTTCACCTGTTCCACCACGGTCTGGGCATTGGCGCCGCGCAGGCCCAGCACCAGGCCTTCCACCGCTTCGCCGGCGCCGTCCTTGGTCACGGCGCCGTAGCGGGTGAGGGCCCCCAGGCGCACCTGGGCCACGTCGCCCACCCGCACCGGCGTACCGCCGGCCTGGCTGATGACGATGGAGCGCAGGTCGTCGAGCGTGCGTACCGCCCCCTCCACCCGCACCAGCAGCACTTCCTCGCCCTCGGTGAGGCGGCCGGCGCCATCGTTGCGGTTGTTACCTTCCAGGGCCAGGCGCAGGTTTTCCAGGGAGACGCCCCGGGCATTCAGGGCCGCCGGGTCGGGCACCACCTCGAAGGCCCGGGCATAACCGCCCAGGCTGTTCACATCGGCGACGCCGCGCAGGGTGCGCAGCTGGGGGCGGATGGTCCAGTCGAGGATGGTCCGCTTCTCCTCCAGGGAGAGGGGGCCCTCGATGGTGAACATGAACATTTCCCCGAGAGGGGTGGTGATCGGCGCCAGGCCGCCCTGGGCCAGGGCCGGCAGATCCTTGCTGACGTTGGAAAGGCGCTCGGCCACCTGCTGCCGGGCCCAGTAGATGTCGGTGCCGTCGTCGAAATCGATGGTGATGTCGGCCAGGGAATACTTGGAGGTGGTGCGCAGGATGCGTTGCTTGGGAATGCCCAGCATTTCCTGCTCGATGGGCACGACGATGCGGGCTTCCACCTCTTCCGGGGTCATGCCCGGGGCCTTCATGATGATCTTCACCTGGGTGGTGGAGACGTCGGGGAAGGCGTCGATAGGCAGTTGATGGAAGGCCAGGGCCCCGGCGCCGATGAGCAGCAGGGTCAGCACCAGCATCAGCAGACGCTGGGTGAGGGAAAATTCAACGAGACGGGAGAGCATCATTCACCCTTGCCGGCGCCGGACCAGGCCGACTTGAGGGAGCTCAGGCCCTTCACCGCCACCCGGCGCCCTTCCGCCAGGGCCGGGCCGCTCACCAGGGCGTCATTGCCGGCCTGGCCGGAAACCGTCACCGACACGGCGCGATAGCCCGGCGCCGGGGCCGTTTCGGCGATGAACAGGTAGGCGGCACCGGCCTGGCGCACCACGGCGCCCTGGGGCACCCGGTACAGGGCCGGGCCCTTGGTCCGGGCGGGGCTGGATTCCACATTGGCCTCCACCATCTGGCCCGGGCGCAGGGCTTCGGTGCCCGCATCGAGGCGGGCGCGCAGGGTAATGGTCTGACTGCCGGCGCTGATCTGGCGGCCGACGTTGATCACCTTGCCGCTGGCGCCGGCAGCCGGGATGCGCACCGGTTGGCCTACTGCCAGGCCTGGGGCCATGCCGGCGGGCACCTGGATCTCCACCCACAGGGGATTGAGGCGGCCGACGGTGAACAGGGGCGCCGCCTGGTCCACCCGAGCGCCGACGGCAGCCCCGGCTTCCAGCACCTCGCCATCCAGGGGGGCAGTGATGGCGACTTCCGGCGCCAGGCCGGAGCCGGACGTGGGCGCCCCGGCGATGCGCAGTTCTGCCTGCAGGGCCGCCGCCGCGACCGCCGCCTGCTCATGGCCGGCGCGGCTGGCCTGGACCCGGGCTTCGGCGATGATGCCTTCCTTGTACAGCTGCTCGTCCCGATCCAGGCTGCGCTTGGCCAGATCAGCCTGCTGCCGGGCCTGCTGGTAGTCCCGCTGCACCTGCAGCAGCCCCGGGCTGGCGAGGCGGGCCAGCACCTTGCCCTTCTTCACTGTCTGCCCGGCCACCGCATTGACCTGGGTCACCAGGCCGGCCAGGGGGGCGGCTACCACCCGCAGCTGTTCCACCGGCACCACCACCTTGCCCGGCAGGCCCGTGGCCAGCCCCTGGGCGGCGGTCGTCAGGGCCTGGGTTTCAACGCCCAAAGCCTGGGCCTGGGCTGGCGCCAGGGCGACGAAATCCGCCGGCGCCGCCGCAGCCTGGGGCGCGGCCTCGGCCGCATGAACACTGCCCGCCGCCAGGGGCATGACAGCCCAGGCGGCGAGGACCAGGGAAGAGAGGACGGGGAGGTGGGGCAGGTTGGAAAAGGGGCGACGCAAGATGGCATCCTCGGCAGGTTGAGGAGCCACTGTAACCGATGAAAATTAAGGGGGGCTTAAGGCAGGGGGAGGCCATGGTGAAGCTCTCGGCCCCACGTCCCACTATGGCCACTCGATTGGAGGGGTAGGTCGGGTGTGGCTCAGCGCGCCTCCGATTGCGGTGCTTTGTCCTGGCTGGATTCCAGGGAGCCCTCAGGACGCGATATACAGATGCTGGGGACCCCTGTCGGCCTGGTGGTTTTCGTACATCGACACACAGGCCGCTTCGAGATGTTCCGTGAATAGGGACGAGTCAAAAAGCGGTGTGGTCAGCCTGTTGTTTTCCAGCTTGCACTTGATGTCGGCCAACAGGACTGGCTGGGTCGCAAGTTCAATGGCCAGTGCTTGGTATTCGTCCAGACTCGCGACGATCAATTCGGGAAGCCCAATTGCCTTGAGGAGGCTTGCTGCCACCCGGCTGGCAAAGGATTTTCCGGGACAGGTCAGGACAGGGAGTCCTGCCCACAAAGCGTCACTGGCCGTCGTGTGGGCGTTGTAGGGCAGTGTATCGATAAAGAGGTCTGCTGCCCGATGTCTCGCCAGATGGTCAGGCAGTGGCATGTGTTCGGCAAAGATCAGGCGCTCCGGTGCAATGCCGCGCAGGGCAGCTTCTTTGCGGAGATTTCTTGAGGCTGCCGGGTTCTGCTCGAATAGCCAGAGAACGCTGTTGTCGACTTGATTGAGGATGCTGGCCCACAGATCCAGGGTGGGCGGATTGATCTTGTAGTTGTCGTTGAAGCAGCAAAACACGAATGCATCCGACGGAAGCTTCAGCTCTGCCCGGGTGAAGGTGCGATCGGAAATGACCCGCTTTGCGTCATTGACCTGGTAGCTGTTGGGCAGGTAGACGATCTTTTCGCTGTAATGGCGCTGGCTTTCCACCGGAATCAGGGTGGCGTCGGCAATGATGTAGTCGATGTACTTCGCCCCCATCGTGCCTGGGTAGCCCAGGTAATTGACCTGGATCGGTGCTGCCCGATAGGAAAAAATTCCCGGCCTGCTGTTGTCCGTATAGCCCTTGAGATCGATCGCAATATCGATTTCAAGGTCCCGGGAGAGCTGGGCGACTTCCTTGTCGGAGCGGGTGGTAACGTCGATGAACTGGTCGAAGGCAGAAGCCACCCGTTGCCGCATTTCATCATTTTTGTTGGGGCCGAATGAGAAACCGATGACCTCGAAGGTTTCTCGGTTGTGCCGCTCGAACAACTCCGCCATGAGGTAGGTGGTGGCGTGGTTATGAAAGTCGGCTGAATAGTAGCCAATCCGGATTTTTCCCTTTTGCGTCCGTTTGGGAAGCGGGCCCAGTTGGGATTGGGCCGGGTGTTCAAGGTTGGCCCATATTTCTGCCGCCTGGCGCTGGATGGCAGGGTCTGCCGTGAGTCCCAAGACCGAAAACGGGTAGATGACCTTTAATCCGCGTTCAATGGCTTGAAAGAGGTGCGGCAGGGTGCTGGCGAAGGAGTGCCAGTCGCAGATCTTCATGCGGATATCTGCCAGCAGGCCTGCCAGCAGTTCCGCATCGGGATGGAGGGAGAGTCCCCGGGCCAAGGCCGCCTCTGTTTCCTCATAACGTTTCAGGCGATACAGGGCGATGCCCAGATTGGTCCAGGGGGCGGATGTATTGGCTCCCAGGTCGATCGCTTTCCGACAGGCTTGCTCGGCAGCGTCGTTCCGCCCCAATCCAAGCAGCGCGCTACCCAGGTTGGACCAGGCGTCCGGCACCTGCAGATCCAACTCGACTGCCTTGAGGCAGGCTTGTTCCGCTTCTTCGTGTCGCTTCTGGGCGTTCAGTACCCCGCCCAGATTAATGTAAAGGGTGCCAAAGCCCGGGGCTAAGGCAATGGCTTGGCGCAGCAATGCTTCTGCATCGGCAAGGCGTCGCTGGCATTCGCGGATTTTGGCCAGGTTGGAGTATGCGAAAACGTATTCCGGTGCCGACTTTAATGCCCGCGTCAAACATTTTTCCGCCTCCCTGTAGGCGCCGAGTTCGATCAGTTGAACGGCAATACTGTTCTGGGCATCAGGGGAGGCGAGGGTGTGGATATGGGCTTTTTCAAAAGCGTTCAGGGCCGCCGCACGCTTGCCTTGCCCCGCCAGCGCTATCCCCAGGTTGTACCAGGCCTCCGGCAGGTCAGGGGCCAGTTTCAGGGCTTGCTTGCAATGGCTTTCGGCGACTGGAAAGCTGCCTTGACTGTTGGCAGCGTGGGCAGTCTGGATGCATTGAGCAAGAAATTGATTCGACATTTTTGGCAGGGGTGAGCTGTCGGGCGAGGGGCGAATTTTATCTTATCGGGATCGAGCATCGCGGCTCTTTGGCGTGCCCCGCCATAGGGGCATAAAAAACGGCTGCAGGGAGATGCAGCCGTTTTTCGGGGTGAGGGGGACGGCTCAGGCCTTGGGCTTGGCCTTGCGCTCGTGCTTCCACAGCACGTCGCCGCAGCCGGCGGCGTGGTTGAGGGCGCGGCCGAGGACGAAGAGCAGGTCGGAGAGGCGGTTCAGGTACTGGCGCGGGCCGTCGGCCACGGTTTCGGCGTGGGCCAGGCGCACTACGGCGCGCTCGGCGCGGCGGCAGATGGTGCGGGCCAGGTGGGCGTGGGCGGCGGCCCGGGTGCCGCCGGGGAGGATGAATTCCTTGAGGGGCTTCAAGGGTTCGTTGAACTGCTCCACCCATTCTTCCAGATGCAGCACCTGGGCTTCCTTGACCATTTCCATGCCGGGAATGCACAGCTCGCCGCCCAGGTCGAATAGGTCGTGCTGGACCTGGATCAGGGCGTCCCGGACAGCGGCGTCGATGGCTTCGGGGAAGGTCTCGGACAGCAGCAGGCCGATGGAGGAGTTGAGTTCGTCCACCTCGCCGATGGCGTCGATGCGCAGGCTGTCCTTGCCGGTGCGGGAGCCGTCGCCCAGGCCGGTTTCGCCCTGGTCGCCGGTGCGGGTCACGATCTTGGATAGGCGGTTGCCCATGGCTGTCTCCTCTGTCTTATCGGTAGGTGGAGGGCGATTATACTGGGGGCTTTTCCTGCCACCCTTGCGTAAGCCGCCGTTATGTTGAAATTTGCCGCCAATCTGAGTTTCCTCTTTGCCGACGCCCCTTTCTTAGACCGCTTTTCCCGGGCCGCAGCAGCCGGCTTCAAGGGGGTGGAATACATGTTCCCCTATGCCTTCCCCCAGGCGGAGATTGCCGAGCGCTTGCAGGCCCATGGTCTGGAACAGGTGCTGTTCAACCTGCCGGCGGGGGATTGGGAGGCTGGGGAGCGAGGCATCGGCTGCCATCCGGATCGGGTGGAGGAATTCCGCGCCGGGGTGGCAACGGCCCTGGACTATGCCCTGGCCTTAGGCTGCAAGCGCCTCAATTGCCTGGCGGGCATTGCCCCGGCCGGGGTGGCGGAGGCGGAACTGCGGGCGACCTTTATCGCCAACCTGCGCTGGGCCCACGAAAAGCTCTCGCCCCACGGCATCCGCCTGCTGGCGGAGCCCATCAACAGCCGGGTGGATATGCCCGGCTTCTGGCTGGATACGCCGAGTAAGGGCCTGGCGGTGCTGGCCGAGGCCGGGGTGGGGGAGCTGCAGTACGACCTCTATCACGCCCAGATCATGGAGGGGGATCTGACCCGCTTCCTGGAAAACAACCTTTCCCGGATCGGCCATCTGCAGATTGCCGATAACCCGGGACGGCATGAACCGGGTACAGGGGAAATCCATTATTCCTATCTCTTCCGGCGTCTGGAAGAATTGGCCTATCCGGGCTGGATCGGCTGCGAGTACAAGCCCCAGGCCGGGACCGAGGCCGGGCTGGGGTGGATGGCGGAGGCCATCGCCTAGGCGATGGCTCCGGTGCCGGGACCCAGGCTGCGACGCTTACCAAACGGGTTTACCAGAACTTCCACCAGGCCTTTTTCGAGTTCATGGCCTCTTCCACCTGGGGTGACCAAGTGGGGGCCAGGGGCGCACCGAGGAAGTGGCGGGCGAAGCGCTTGTCCGTCTCGTTGATGTGCTTCATCAGCCAGACCTTGAGGAAGTGCAGCAGTTCGAAGCTGATGGTGGCCTTGCCCGAGTCCAGCTTCTCCTGCAGGGCCTGGATCTGTCCGATCAGGTCCTCGTGCTGCTGCTTGTGGGGCGGGAACTCGGGGTAGTTGGTGACCCGCATCAGGCTCTCTTCCAGGGTGAAGTGGGTGCGGGTGTATTCGGCCAGGCGGTCCAGGATCTGGCGCGAGGTGTCGGAGCCGCGATGGTCGCGGATAGCCTCGTGCAACTGGTTGAGCAGGCCGACCAGCATCTTGTGCTGTTCGTCCACTTCCTGGATGCCGACGGAAAACTCGTTGCTCCAGGTAAAGAGTTCGGTGGTCATGAGAAAGCCCAGGGATGAAAAGGATGGTCGCCAGCCTAATATTCCTTGCGGGTATTTCTTTTGTCCCAGGTCAACCCTCTATTGCATAGGCCCCATATGACCGTCGCCCTGAATACCCCCCCCGCCCAGCTGCTGCGCCAGCTCTTCGATGCCGCCCTGGCCGCGGCGGACCCGCTGCAGGTGGTGCCGCCCTATCTGCCCAAGCCGGAGGATCTGCCCCCGGGCGGGCGCCTGGTGGTGGTGGGTGCCGGCAAGGCTGCCGCCGCCATGGCCCGGGCGGTGGAAAACCACTGGCCGCAGGATCAGCCCCTGGCCGGCCTGGTGGTGACTCGTTACGGGCATGACCTGCCCACCGGGCCCAACGGTGCCCGCATCGAGGTGGTGGAGGCTTCCCATCCGGTGCCTGACGCCGCCGGCCAGGCGGCGGCTCTGCGCATGCTGCAGTCGGTGCAGGGGCTGAGCGACAAGGACACGGTGCTGGCCCTCATTTCCGGCGGCGGTTCCGCCCTCCTGGCAGCCCCGGCCCCCGGGGTCAGCCTGGAGGAAAAGCGCGCCCTGACCAAGGCCCTGCTGCTGTGCGGCGCCGACATCGGCGAAATCAACTGCGTGCGCAAGCACCTCTCCGCCATCAAGGGCGGGCGCCTGGCGGCCGCCGCCTGGCCGGCCAGGGTCATCACCCTGGCCATTTCCGACGTGGCCGGGGATGATGCGGCGGTGATCGCCTCCGGCCCCACCGTGCCCGATCCCAGCACCCGGGAGGAGGCCCTGGCCATCCTGGCCCGTTACCGCATCGATCTGCCGCCGGCCGTGGCGGCCCACCTGGCCAAGCCCGAGGCGGAAACCCCCAAGCCCGGCGACCCGCGCCTGGCCCGCTGCGACTACCGGCTCATCGCCACGGCCCAGCAATCCCTGGAAGCGGCGGCGGCCGTGGCCCGGGCCGCCGGGGTGACGCCCCTGATCCTGGGCGATGCCCTGGAGGGCGAATCCCGGGAAGTGGCCAAGGTTATGGCCGGCCTGGCCGTGGCCTGCCAGCGCCATGGCACGCCCCTCAAGCCGCCCTGCGTACTCCTTTCCGGCGGCGAGACCACCGTCACCGTGGACCCGGGGGCGGCCCTGGGCCGGGGCGGGCGCAACAGCGAATTCCTCCTCGCCCTGGCTGTGGCCCTCAACGGCCGCGCCGATATCCATGCCCTGGCGGTTGATACGGACGGTATCGACGGCTCGGAAGACAACGCCGGCGCCCTGATCGACCCGGATACCCTAAGTCGCGCTGGGGCGGCAGGGCTCAGTGCCCGGGCCTATCTGGAAGGCCACGACGCCTACGGCTTCTTCGCCGGCCTGGGGGATTTGCTGGTGACCGGGCCGACGCGTACCAACATCAACGATTTCCGCGCCCTGCTGGTGACCGCCTGAGCCTTCTGTCGGGCCTGCCCGACAGAAGGGAGTCCCCACGCCCCGGCAAGATCGGGGCAAGTGGGGAAAAAGCGTCGGGATTGCCCGACAGATAAAACCTCAGGGCAAAGTTGGGTGTGCTTTGTAATTTGTTGTAATTAAAGGAGTTGTCGTTCTGGCACGGTCTCTGCACTAGCTTGGGCTCCCCACGAAAAAAAGGAGCAGACGATGCAGATCTCCCTTGAATCGAAAAATGCCTTTGCCGGGCGCGCCCGGAACAATCCGGGACCCAGCGCTCGGCAATTCATCGACGAACTCATCACCGCCAAGGTCCGCCAGTCCTTGGTCCTGGACCATCAGGTCGATGCTGCAGGGATTGCCGTGGCCACGGCCAATAGCACCGTGCAACTGCACGGTACCGCCAGCAGCGAGGCCGAGCGGAGCCGGGCCCAGCAACTGGCCTGGGCCGTTTCCGGCGTGGTGTTCGTGCGCAATTACCTCCGCCTCAAGTAGGCTCCTTTCCAGGTCCAATTGCGATTCTCTTTTGGGTCACTTTGAGACTCGATTTAAGCATCGCATCGAGTCCTTCTTTTCCGGCCACACCGTCGCCTATCACCGGCAGACAGTCCAGGCTGGCCCTCCGGGTTCCATAACGCCTGGTAGTCCGGGTCATACCGGCCTCCCGTCGCAGCGGCGGCGGGAGGCCCCTTTCCCTCCCATCCCGGGGCGGCCTGTGGCCCAAGGCGCCGCTGCTGCCTGCGCACCGTCTTTCGTCTCCTGCACTCGTCGGGCCGGCGTCCTCGCTCCGTGCCGAAGACCTTGGCAAAGAGCTTGTCAGGTGGCGTGCCCCCTTCCGCCCTCCCGCCCCCCTTGTGAAAGCCATGGAGGTTCCCATGTTTTCCCTATCCCGCTTTAGTCATCTCTGGCACAGCCTGAGCCACATCACCGCCCACGCCGCCACCACCCTGCTGGCTGTCGGCCTGGCCTTTGCCATGCCCCAGGCCGCCCAGTTCATCCTGTTCCAGTGGTGGCCGAAGGTGCAGGAAGATTCGGGCTTGCTGCTGCTGACCGAAATTGTCTTCGCCGCCGTCCTGGTGCTGCTGTTCAACCTGGCTCGCCTGGCCTGGCATTTCCGACGGCGCGCCCGTCTGGCCGATCTCGCGGCCCTGGTCCATGCCCGGGAGTTCGATGGTCCGGGCCCGGTGTCCCGGGGCGAGGGCGGAAGTAGGGGCAGCAGCGGCGGCATGGGCAGCATGTTGCAGCAGGTGCCCTGGCAACGGGACCTGACCATCATGGCAGTGACCGGCTACGGCACCTTCGGCGCCCCGGATGCCGTGCTGAGCCCGGTGCTAAAGGATTGCTACGAATTGCGGGTGATGCTCCTCGATCCTGGCAGCCCGGCCGCCCAGGCCTATGTCAGCGGTCATGCGGACCCGGCAGCCGCCCTGGCCGAGCTTCGCCGCGAGACGACGGCGAGCGTGGCCTGCCTGGGCCAGCTCCAGAGCGCCGGCAAGCAGGTGGTACTGAAGTTTTACGACGGCCCGCCGTTCTGGAAACTGGTATTCACCGGCGAATACGTGTGGGTGCGCTCCAGCCACAGCGGCCTGGATTCCCGCCAGAACCCGGAGTACGTGTTCGCCCTGCGGCCGGACAAGCCCAACCGGGGCTTCTTCCCCGCCTTCTACACCTACTTCCTTACGCTATGGAACGATCCGAGCCACCCCAGCTACAGCTTCGAGAGCGATGAGCTGGTGTATCGGGATGCCGCCGGCCAGGAGCTGGAGCGCCGGCCCTGGCACCCGGTGGAGTCGGGGCTGGAGGCCCAGCCCCTTCCCGCCGCCTAGACGGTAGAAGTGGGGGGGCTAGGGGGCTGGAGGCACCCAGGCCGATAGCAGCCCTTGGCCCCGGCAAGTTCCAAGCCGGGCCTGGCTTTCCGGTGGCGGTCGGGGGTGTGGGGGCTTGGGGCCAGGGGACGTATTAGGGTTTTCCCCGCATTGACCGGGTTGGGGCGGGTTTGTAAGCTTTCTGGAAATTTGTCAGACAAATTTCCCATGGCCCCTCCTCCTGTTTCTGCTGCAGCTCTTCGTTCCCCCAGCCTGGCTGCCGATATCGGCGCCCTGCTGGAGGCGCGCATTCAGCAGGGGCTTTATGCCCCGGGCTCGCGCCTGCCGACGGAGATGGGCCTGGCCGAGGAATTCGGCGTCTCCCGGGCGGTGGTGCGGGAGGCGGTGGCCCGGCTGAAAGCCGATGGCCTGGTGGAGTCCCGCCAGGGCTCGGGCATGACCGTGGCCACCCGCCTGGGGCTGGCCAGCTTCAAGGTGGTGGCCGGCAGCCCGGAAGGGGATGACCTGACCCACATTTTCGAGCTGCGCGCCCTGGTGGAAACCGGGGCGGCGGAGCTGGCGGCCCGACGCCGCACTCCGGCCGACCTGGCGGCCCTCTACGCCGCCCTCCAGGGCATGGCCGAAGCCGCCCGCCTGGGGGCCGACGGTGCCGAGGATGACGACGCCTTCCACCAGGCCATCGCTGCCGCCACCCACAATCCCCAGGTGCAGCGCTTCATTGCCTATCTCAGCGCCCAGTTTTCCCAGAGCCGCCGTCCTACCTGGGATGCGGAAGGCCATGCCAGCGGCCGCGCCGCCCTGGCCCAGGCGGAACACGAGCGCATCTACGCGGCCATTGCCGCCGGGGACGTCCAGGGCGCCCGGGCGGCGGCGGCCAATCATCTTTATCTGGCGGCGACGCGCGTTGGCGCGGCGCCGGAAGCACCGGCAGCCTGAGCTGCCATCGATAATTGAGGAGACAACAACATGGGTGAACGCCTGCCGGACACGCCCCATTTCGCGGTGGACCGGGACGTACTGCTGGCCCGCCTGCGGCGCTTTCTGCCGGAAGCCCGGGTCTATGCGGAAACCGAGGACATCCGACCCTTTGAGTGCGACGGCCTCACCGCCTACCGCCAACTGCCTCTGGTAGTGGTGCTGCCGGAGACCGAGGCCGAGGTGCGCCAGGTGCTGCAGACCTGCTACGAACTGAAGGTGCCGGTGGTGCCCCGGGGCGCCGCCACGGGCCTTTCCGGCGGCGCCATGCCCCATGGCGACGGGGTGGTGTTGTCCTTGGCCAAGTTCAAGAAAATCCTCAAGGTGGATCCGGTCTCCCGCACCGCCGTGGTCCAGCCGGGAGTGCGCAACCTGGCCGTCTCCGAGGCTGCCGCCCCTTACAACCTCTACTACGCTCCCGATCCCTCTTCCCAGATCGCCTGCACCATCGGTGGCAACGTCTCGGAGAACTCCGGCGGCGTGCACTGCCTCAAGTACGGCCTCACCGTGCATAACGTGCTGCGGGTGAAGGGCTACACCATGGCCGGGGAGCCGGTGGAATTCGGTTCCGCCGCCCTGGATGCCCCGGGCTACGACCTGCTGGCCGTGATGAACGGCTCCGAGGGCCTGCTGGCCGTGGTCACCGAGGTCACCGTCAAGCTCACTCCCAAGCCGGAACTGGCCCGGGTAGTGCTGGCCTACTTCGACTCGGTGACCAAGGCCGGCAATGCCGTGGCCGACGTCATCGCCGCCGGCATCATCCCCGCCGGACTGGAGATGATGGACAAGGCCGCCACCCACGCCGTGGAACCCTACGTCAAGGCGGGCTACGACCTGGAGGCCGAGGCCGTGCTGCTGTGCGAATCCGACGGCACGCCGGAGGAGGTGGAGGAGGAAATCGCCGCCATGCGCGCCGTGCTGGAAAAGAGCGGCGCCACCTCCCTGCGGGTGTCCAACACCGAGACCGAGCGCCTGCTGTTCTGGGCCGGGCGCAAGGCCGCCTTCCCCGCCGTGGGCCGCATCTCCCCGGACTACCTGTGCATGGACGGCACCATTCCGCGCAAGCGGGTGGCGGAAATGCTCACCGCCATCGCCGCCATGGAAAAGAAATATGGTCTGCGCTGCGCCAACGTCTTCCACGCCGGCGACGGCAACCTGCACCCGCTGATCATGTACGACGCCAACCAGCCCGGCGAACTGGAGCGGGCCACTGATTTCGGCGCCGAGATCCTGGAGCTTTCCGTGGCCCTGGGCGGCACCATCACCGGGGAGCACGGCGTCGGGGTGGAGAAGATCACCCAGATGTGCGCCCAATTCACGCCGGAGGAGCTGGACCTGTTCCACCGCCTCAAGCAAGCCTTCGACCCCCTGGCCCTGCTCAACCCGGGCAAGGCCATTCCCACTCCCGCCCGGTGCCGCGAGTACCGCCAGATCCGGGGAGGCAGCGTATGACCATGGATACTCAGATCAAGGAATGGCGCGAGCGGGTGCTCGCCGCTGGCAGCAATAGTCCCCTGCGCCTGCGGGGCTCGGGCAGCAAGGATTTCTACGGCCAGACCCTGGCCGGCGAAGTGTTCGACACCCGGGCTTACCAGGGCGTTGTCAGCTATGAACCTACCGAACTGGTGGTGACCGCCCGTTGTGGCACCCCCCTGGCGGAGCTGGAAGCCGTGCTGGCGGAACGGGGCCAGGTGCTGGCCTTCGAGCCACCCCATTTCGGCTCCGGCGCCACCGTTGGCGGCATGGTCGCGGCCGGCCTTTCCGGCCCCCGCCGAGCCCAGGCCGGGGCAGTGCGTGACTTCGTCCTGGGCGTGCAGCTCATGGATGGACAGGGCCAGGTGCTCAATTTCGGCGGCCAGGTGATGAAGAACGTCGCCGGCTACGATGTGCCCCGCCTCATGGCCGGCAGCCTGGGCACCCTGGGCCTGCTGCTGGAGGTTTCCCTCAAGGTCCTGCCCAAGCCCGTGGCCGAGGCCACCCTGCGCCTGGAAACCTCCCAGGCCAAAGCCCTGATGCTGATGAACCAGTGGGGCGGCCAGCCCCTGCCCATCACCGCCACTGCCTGGGAAAACGGTAGCGATGGCGAAGCCCTGATGGTGCGCCTGGCCGGGGCCCGTGCCGCGGTGGCCGCCGCCCAGGCCAGCCTGGGCGGCACCGCCCTGGAGGACGGCGCCGCTGCTGCCTATTGGGCCAGCCTGCAGGAACAGACCCATGCCCACTTCGCTGGGGCCGGGGCGGCCCAGGCGGCGCCCCTGTGGCGCCTGTCCGTGCCTTCCACCGCGCCGGTGCTCGATCTGCCGGGACAGCAACTGGTGGAGTGGGGCGGCGCCCAGCGCTGGCTACGCAGCGACGCCGATGCCCGGACCATCCGGGCCGCGGTAGAGAAGGTCGGGGGCCATGCCACCCTGTTCCGCGCCACGGCTGAGGCCCGGGCGGCGGCGCCGGTGTTCCACCCCCTATCCGCACCGCTGCTGGCCATCCATCAGCGACTGAAACAGACATTTGACCCCCGGGGCGCGTTCGCGCCCGGGCGGATGTACGAGGGTATTTGAGATGCAAACCAATCTCGCCGAATTCATCAAGGACACGCCGGAAGGCCGGGAAGCGGACGCCATCCTGCGTACCTGCGTTCACTGTGGCTTCTGCACCGCCACCTGTCCCACCTACCAGCTGCTGGGAGACGAGCTGGACGGTCCCCGGGGTCGCATCTACCTGATCAAGCAGATGCTGGAAGGCGCGCCCGTCACCGAGCGCACCCGCCTGCACCTGGACCGCTGCCTGACCTGCCGCTCCTGCGAAACCACCTGCCCCTCCGGCGTGCGCTACCACCGCCTGCTCGACATCGGCCGCAAGATCGTCGAGGAAAAGGTGCCCCGCAGCGGTGCTGATGCCTTCAAGCGCCTGGTGTTGCGCGAAGTCCTGCCCCGGCCCTGGGTCTTCAAGCCCGCCGTGGCCCTGGGGCGGCTGATGAAGCCCCTCCTGCCCCAGGCCCTGGCGGACAAGGTGCCCATGGCTGCCGGTCCGGCCAAGCCCTGGCCCACGACCCGCCGGGCCCGCCGGGTGCTGGCCCTGGCCGGCTGCGTGCAGCCCGGCCTGGCGCCCAACACCAATGCGGCGGCGGCCCGGGTGCTGGACAAGCTCGGCATCGAGGTGTTCGAGGAACCCAAGGCCGGCTGCTGCGGCGCCCTGCGCTTCCACCTCAATGCCCAGGACGACGCCCTGGACGACATGCGGCGCAATATCGATGCCTGGTGGCCCCACGTCGAGGCTGGTATCGAAGCCATTCTCATGACGGCCTCCGGCTGCGGTGCCCACGTCAAGGAATACGGCCATCTGCTCAAGGACGATCCGGCCTACGCCGCCAAGGCGGCGCGTATCTCGGCGCTAACCAAGGATGCTTCGGAGCTGGTGATGGCCCAGAAGGAGGCCCTGCTGCCCCTGCTGGCGGCTAGCCCAGCCGACCGGCGTAAGGTGGCCTTCCACTCCCCCTGCACCCTGCAGCACGGCCAGAAGATCAAGGGCGTGGTGGAGGAGCTGCTCATCGCCGGTGGTTTCATCCTCACCCCGGTGGCCGATTCCCACCTCTGCTGCGGTTCTGCCGGTACCTATTCGATCCTGCAGCCGGAGCTGTCCAAGCAGTTGCGCGACAACAAGCTCAATGCCCTGGGAGCCGG
>DATEZY010000086.1:0-6727 GCA_035255085.1 Azospira sp.
CCAGACGTGGCCGCCGGGCCGGGTGTAGCGCACGGCGTTATCCAGCAGGTTGCGCAGCAGAATGCGCAGCAGGTCCGGGTTTCCCTGGATGCCATGGCGGCCCTGGCCTTCGAATTCCAGGCTGACGTTCCGGTCCAGGGCCGCCGGCGCCTGCAGGGCGCAGGCTTCCTGGGCCAGGGGGGTGAGGTCCAGGGGCTGGGTGGCGAAATTGGCCCCTGGGTCGAGGCGGGCCAGGGTGAGCAACTGTTCCACCAGCCGCGCCAGGCGCTCCGTGCCTTCGAGCACCTGCAGCAGGGCCCGCTGCTTGCCCTCGCCCTCGGCCCGCAGGGCGACCTGGGTCTGGGTTTTCAGGGCGGCCAGGGGGGTACGCAGTTCGTGGGCGGCATTGGCGGTGAATTGCCGTTCGTTCTCCAGGACCCGGGCGATGCGGCTGAACAGGCCGTCCAGGGCCAGGATCAGGGGTGCCACCTCCTGCGGGATGGGGGTGCCGGTGGCCAGGGGCTCGGGGGAGTCGGGGCGGCGCTGCTCCAGTTGCCGGGCGATGCGTCCCAGGGGCAGCAGGCCCCGGCTGACGCCGAACCACAGGGCAGCCGCCAGCAGGGGCAGGCCGGCCACCAGGGGGGCGAGAAGGCGCAGGGCCGCATCCTGGGCCAGCTGGTAGCGGATGTCGTGGCTCTGGCCGACCTGCACTTGGCGTTCATGGTCGCTGCTCCATTCGCTGTAGAAGCGCCATTCCCCGCCTCGCCATTCCGTCTCGGAAAAGCCTTCCTGCCCGGTGAGGGGCTCCTGGCCGGCGCCGGCGGAGTGGAGCATCAGTTGCATGCCTTCCGGTTGCCGCTGCCACATCTGGAACAACACCTCCCCGCCGCCTGCCGCCGGTGCCGCGGGGGCATCGACGTGGCCGTCGCCGTCGCTGGGCACGACGCTGAGGAGGGTGCGAGCGGTCTGCTGCAGGTGGGCGTCGAAGATGTCGTCGGCGATGCTGTGGGCCCGCAGGAAGGCAGCCCCCAGGGTAGCCAGCCAGAGCAGGGTGGTGGCGGATATGAGCAGCCCCAGCAGGCGCCGGCACAGGGAATAGGTCAGGCGGTCCGGGGAGGGGGGAGTGGCGGGACCGGTGCTGACGGGGGGCAGGACGCTCATCTCAGGACGCGTCGCCATGCTGGGTGGCCGCCGGATCGGGCTTTTCCACCAGGTAGCCGACGCCGCGCACGGTGCGGATCAGGTCGCTGCCGAACTTGCGCCGCAGATGATGGATATGCACTTCCAGGGCATTGCTTTCCACCGCTTCGCCCCAGCCATAGGCCGCTTCCTCCAGCTGGGGCCGGGTCAGCACCCGGCCGACGTGGGAGAGGAGGGTTTCGAGCAGGGTGAATTCCCGGGGCGGCAGCTCCACCAGCGTGCCGTCCAGGGTCACCCGGCGCCCGGCCGGGTCGAGTTCGATGCCACCGTGGCGCAGGTGCGGCACGGCGCGGCCGTGGCTGCGGCGGATCAGGGCGCGCAGCCGGGCGGCCAGTTCGTCCAGGTCGAAGGGTTTCACCAGGTAGTCGTCAGCACCGCCGTCCAGGGCCTTGAGTTTCTCCGCCACGGCGTCCCGGGCGGTGAGTACCAGCACCGGTACCGCATTGCCGGCGGCGCGGCAGCGGGCCAATACCTCCTGGCCGGATAGCCGGGGCAGGTTGAGGTCCAGCACCACGGCGGCGAAGTTTTCCCCTGCGCCAGCCGGGTCGGCCAGGGTGGCTGCTGCATCGCTGCCGTCCCGCACCCAGTCCACGGTGAATCCCGATTGGCCCAGGCCCACCTGGAGCCCATCGCCCAGCAGGGGGTCGTCTTCGACTAGCAAAATGCGCATTGGATAGTTGCAGGAGCGAGATTTTTAATGGAGGTCAGAGGTTTGACCGGGTTTGGGCAGTAGAATAACCCGCTTTAGCGAATTCCAATGACGGCATGACCATGGGCAAGGACGCGGCAGTGCGACTGGAGGATGCGGAATACCCGCTGCTCGCCGGCCTGCGTGTGCTGCTGGTGGAGGATGAGCCGGTGGCCCGCCTGGTGGCTTCCGGCATCCTGTCGCGCCACGTGGCGACCCTGTGGGAGGCGGAGGACGGCTATGCCGGCCTCGACCTGTTCCGCCGCCATCGGCCGGACGTGGTCATCACCGACATCGTCATGCCCCATTGCGATGGCCTGTCCCTGGCCCGCCAGATCAAGGCCGAGAGCCCCCACACCCCGGTCATCATCACCACCGGCATGAGCGACAGCGCCGCCATGCTCGAAGCCATCACCATCGGCATCGACCGCTATGTGCTCAAGCCGGTCCAGGCCCGGGCCCTGTGCGAGGCCCTGGAGGCCTCGGCGCGCACGGCCCGGCTGGAAGCCGAGCACCAGTTGGCTACCACCGTCTTCCGCGCCTCCAGCGAGGCGGTCATGATCTGCGACGCGGAAAACCGCATCGTCGATGTGAATCCCGCCTTCACCCGCATTACCGGCTACACCCGGGCCGAGGTGGTGGGGCGCAACCCGCGCCTGCTCCAGTCGGGCATCCAGGGCGAGCACTTCTATCGGGAACTGTGGTCCGCCATCAACCTCCACGGCCACTGGCGCGGCGAAATCTGGAACCGGCGCAAGAACGGCGAGCTCTACCCGGAGTGGATGGTCATCGACCGGGTCCTCGATCCGGACGGCCGGGTGCTCAACTACGTCGCCATGTGGTCCGACATCTCCGAGCGCAAGGAGGCCGAGGCCCGCATCCACTACCTGGCCCACTACGACGCCCTGACCGACCTGCCCAACCGGGTGCTGTTCCACGACCGCTTCACCCAGGCCCTGCTGCACGCCCGCCGTTCCGGCGAGACCGTGGCCCTGATGTTCGTGGACCTGGACCGCTTCAAGCTGGTCAATGACACCCTGGGCCACCGGGTCGGCGACGAACTGCTCAAGCAGGTGGCCGAACGCCTGCGCCACTGCATGCGGGAAGAGGATACGGTGTCGCGCCAGGGCGGCGATGAATTCGTGGTGCTGCTCTCCAACCTGGATTCTCCGTCCGGCGCCGCCGTGGTGGCCGACAAGATACTGGAATGCCTGGGGGCGCCGGTGCACTTCGAAGGCCATGAGCTGGTGGTGACCTGCAGCATCGGCATCGCCTGCTTCCCCCAGGACGGCGCCGATCCGGAAAACCTGATGAAAAACGCCGACCTGGCCATGTACCGGGCCAAGAGCGTGGGGCGCAACAACTACCAGTTCTTCAGCCCCGACCTGGAACAGGGAGCCCTGCTCCGCCTGACCCTGGAAAGCGCCATGCGCCGAGGCCTGGAGCGGGATGAGTTCGAGCTGGTCTACCTGCCCCAGGTGGATAACCCCAGCGGCCAGCTGCTCAGCCTGGAGGCCTTGATCCGCTGGCACCATCCGGAACAGGGCCTGCTCATGCCGGACCAGTTCATTCCCCTGGCCGAGGAGAGCGGCCTGGTGCTGCCCCTGTCCCTCTGGGTGCTGCGCCGGGCGGCGCGCCAGCTGGTGGAGTGGCGCCGTGCCGGGTTGCCCCTGGTGCCCATCGCCATCAACCTGTGCGAAGCCCAGCTGCGCCAGCCGGGCTTTCCCAAGATCCTCGCCCAGCTGCTGGCGGAGGAGGGGCTGGAAAGCCGCTGGCTTGACCTGGAATTCACCGAATCTGCCCTGATGCAGGACACCGAGCACAACCTGGCGGTGCTGATGGAACTGAAGGCCATGGGCGTGGGCATTACCCTGGACGACTTCGGCGTTGGCTATTCCAACCTCAACATCCTGCGTCGCCTGCCGGTCAGCACCCTGAAGATCGACCGCTCCCTGGTGTCCGACGTCACCCGCTGCGAGGACGACGCGGTGATCGTCGATGCCATCATTTCCATGGCCCAGTCCATGCACCTCAAGGTGGTTGCGGAGGGGGTGGAAACCGCCGACCAGGCCGGCTTCTTCAAGGAGCGCGCCTGCGCCGAGATCCAGGGCCACTATTTCTCCAAGCCGGTAGCCGCCGGCGACGTCGCCGCCCTGCTCAGCCGGGGCCGGGCCGCCTAGTTCGTCCTGCGGCGGGGCTGCCGCCGCTCCTGTTTTTTCCCTCCTGATGCCCGGTTTCGGACGACGTTTTCGCGCGCTTTTCCCACACCGGTGCATTCCCATACGCAATCGTATGGAGTGGCGCTATAATCTTCAGGCTCTGCATCGACAGACTCGAAAATTACAAAGGAGGACACCTTGGACGTACAGGCGCTGTATCAGCAGAAACGCATGACCCCCGCGGATGCCATCGCCCAGGTGCGCGATGGCGATACCATCATCGTCCCCACCGGCGTGGGCGAACCGCCGTCCCTGCTGACGGCCCTGTCGGAGCAGAAGACCCGCTTCCGGGACGTCAAGGTGTCCCAGATCCTGGCCCTGCGCAAATACGGCTACCTGGACCCGGCCAGCGCCGAGCACGTGCGCCACGTGGCCTTCTTCTTCGGCGGCGCCACCCGCCCCGGCGGCCAGGCCGGGTGGGTCGATTACGTCTCCAACTACTTCTCCGAAATCCCCAGCTTCATCGAGCGCGGCCAGTATCCGGCCGACGTGGTCTTCTCCATGGCTTCCCCCATGGATGAGCACGGCTACTTCTCCCTCTCCCTGGGGCCGGACTACACCATGGCAGCGGTGAAAAAGGCCCGGGCCATCGTCCTGGAAGTGAATCCCAACGTGCCCTTCGCCTACGGCAACTGCCACGTGCATGTTTCCCAGGTGGCGGCCCTGGTGGAAAACAGCGATCCGGTCCTGGAAGTGGGCCTGCCCAGCATCGGCCCGGTGCAGGAAGCCATCGGCAAGTACGTGGCCGACCTGATCGAGGACGGTTCCACCCTGCAGATCGGCTACGGCGGCATTCCCGACGCCGTGGTGATGCAGCTGCAGCACAAGCACGATCTGGGCATCCATACCGAGATGATCGGCGACGGCATCCTTTCCCTGGTGGAGAGCGGCGCCGTCACCAACCGCAAGAAGACCTTCATGCCGGGCAAGATGGTGGCCACCTTCGCCCTGGGCTCGAACAAGCTGTACCGCTTCATGCACCGCAATCCGGCCCTGGAAATGCACCCGGTGGAATTCACCAACGACCCGTTCCTCGCCGCCCAGAACGACAAGCTGATCGCCATCAACGCCACCATGCAGGTGGACCTGTTCGGCCAGTGCGGTTCGGAAAGCCTGGGCCACACCCCCTATTCGGGCACCGGCGGCCAGGCCGATTTCGTGCGTGCCGCCAACCGCTCCAGGGACGGCAAGGCCTTCATCGTCCTGCCCTCCACGGCCAAGGACGACACCATTTCCCGCGTCGTGCCCACCCTCTCCCCGGGCACCCACGTCACCACCAGCAAGAACGACATCAACTACGTGGTCACCGAATATGGGGTCGCCCAACTGCGCGGCAAGACCGCCAAGCAGCGGGCCCAGGCCCTGATCGGCATCGCCCACCCGGACTTCCGGGGCGAACTGACCGAAGCCGCCAAGCGCATGAATCTGTTGTAAGCGAGGCCGGAGTTTTCCTCCGCAACCTAGCAGGCGGCCCCCGGGCCGCCTTTTTATTGGCTGCCGGGTAATGCTCCATTCGGCCCATGGTGCCAGCTTGTCCCCGGCACAATGGACGGGCAGACTGCAGAAGTGATTACTCCATCATGGGCGCAGTGGCCGCGTGGCTCCCGTCCATGTCCAGCGGAGAGGGGGGCCATGACATGGCGGCAGTGCAGCGCATCGGCCAGTACTTGCCCGGGGTGGTTAGCGCCCCGATGAGCACCCGTGTGCGCTGCGTGACGGCGGCCGACATCACTCCGGCGGACGTCCAGGCCTGGGGGGCGCTGGAAGCCGAGGCCCTGCAGCCCAACGCCTATATGTCACCCCATTTCGTGCTGCCGGCGCTGCGCTACCTGGATCGCCCCCGGGGGGCGGTAATCCTGCTGGTCGAGCGGGTTGGCGGCGGGGCGGCGCAGATGGTCGCCGTGGCGGTCATCCATCGCGTCGGTGCGGCCCGGCTGCTGCCTCTGCCCCACCATGCCATGTACCAGTCGCGCCATAGCTATCTGGGCTCCCCCCTGCTGCATCGCGACCATGGGGGTGAGGCGGCACTGGCCTTGTTCGAGGGTCTGGCCCGGTATTGCTGGAGTTCCGCCGGCCTGATCCTGCCCAATGTGGATCCGGCCGGCCCCTTGCTGGCCACCCTCAAAGAGGCCTGGGCCGCCCGGGGACTGGTGCTCCAGCCCGCCTTCGAATTGCGGCGTGCTGCCCTGATTCCTGCCCAGGCCGGCCCGGAAAGCCTGCGGCGGCGCAAGAAATACAAGGACCTGGAACGCTGCCGGCGCCGCCTGGCCGAGCAAGGCGATGTCCAATGGCTCATGCATCGCCAGGCGGTGGACGCGGACATCGTGGAGTCCTTCCTCCGCCTGGAAAACAGCGGCTGGAAGGGTGAGCGCCAGAAATCCCTGCGTTCCCGCGCCAACGACGAAGCCTTTTTTCGTGAAGTGGTGGCCGCCTTCGGGCGGGAGGGACGGGTCTTTTTTACCGAGGTGCGTCTGAATGGCCAAGCCATCGCCTCGACCAGCAACTTCGTCTCGGCCCAAGCCGGCTTCGCCTTCAAGATCGGCGTCGATGAAGCCTACCGCAAGTATTGCGTCGGCATGCTCAACGATGCCGAGCTGGTCAATCAGGCGCCCCAGGTGTGCGGCGACCTGAGCTTTATCGA